>JAJYDO010000029.1:0-11563 GCA_021777355.1 Actinomycetes bacterium
TAATTGGTACTTGCCCGGGAAATATTGTAGGTTCGACAATTAGACCCGTCGCCGAGGTAATTGGCGTAGGGGCATTCGAGATGGGAGGAGAGTTCAAGTTCTCTTCAGAATGTTGCAGGTTTATGGCTGGCTGGTCGTCCAGATTATACCCCAAGACTTTTGCGAACTGGCTAGTCACCCATAGGCTTGCGTTATTAGCAATAGAAAACTTAGTACTAAGCGAATCCGCTGTCAGCTTAATAGCATCTTCAACTCCTACGGCATTAACTTGTTGTTGCAATAGTCCGACAATTCCGGCACGAGCAGCGGTCACTATGAGGGTCGATTCTCGCGGATAATCTGACAGTCGATCTTCACATATACCTTCGATAACCGATGAGTCAGATAATGCATTTAATCCATATTTTGACAGGACTATCTGTAAAACCTCGAAAGCATCTTTATTAATATCAGATTCAGACATTTCGCATTTTCCCCATTTTCTCATTCACCTCTTTCAATCCACTGATAATCTTACCAAAATGGCAAATCAATCACAGGTTTGGACTATTTTATTTTTTCACTTATCTCTGAACATTGCTCCTTGAAGGCTTGTGAATTGCCGTAATAGGATCGCTAGCTGCCGATTCCGCCTCACGTCTGACATTGGCCATTAAATTGCCGGTTGTTACGTGGCATTTATATCAAGTACCAAACTACCCTGGTTAAAAAATCATTGAGAGTAAAGCGAATTGATCCGCCTCCTCCAAAAGATAATTGGAGATCAGCAGCGCTAATTGCCCGGAGGCTGCACAGTAAATCTTCTTTGATCAAAAATATGATTTAGGACCATAAATCCCAAGTAACCATTTCTTTATATGCATTGGAAATCCTCTTGTCGATTGGAGTTTTTTTAACAACGGTATTTTTATTTGTGTAACCTATGGCAATTGCTCCAATTGGATCCCACTCTTTAGGCACCCTAAATCTCTCCGAGAGGGGTTTGCCGCTGTGGTGAAGCCTGAAAAATAGGGCGCTTAGTCCGACTTCGTGAACCTTAAGTAAAAGGAGCATGGTCACAAAAGATGTGTCCACAATCCAATAAGGGACAGGCCAATCTTGGTCTTTGTCAAGCGGGAGGTTTCTGGCGCTCTTGATCTTGTCAGTTTGAGAGTATCTGTCAATATAGGCAACTCTACTGGCAAAAGGGATTATCACCACGGGGGCAGCCATCAGTTTTTTGGCCAACGAGGTATTTTCTCGCCAGTCTTTGTCACTTGTTAGGCACCAAAAGTCTTCAATATCTGGGGTTTTATTGAGAACCAATAGTTTTGTTCCGTATGTTTTGCCAGCTCTTGGGGCCAAAATGCTGTATTTTAAAACTTCGTTTAATACCTCTATATCTATGGATTTGTCCAAGAATTCCCTAGACATGACCCGATTGGTAATTGCATCGTTTAGTTCCATCTGGATGAAAACTTAGCGCCTTTTTGCCCATGTGACCAAAGTCATAAATCTTGGGTGGAAATAAATTTCTCAACCGGGAATGTTGACTAATCTAGTAAGGTTTATATGGGGTGATTGAAAGGAACGTTAATGGCATCAGGAAGAGAACTATTACACCAAGCTAAAAGCCAGATCAGAGAAGTCACAACCGAGCAAGCTGCGGCTTTGGACAGTGGGACCTTATTTCTAGACGTGAGGGAGCCCGATGAGCACACTCAAGGCGCAATTCCCGGAGCCCTCCATATTCCAAGAGGTTACTTGGAGCTCCAGCTGGAGGGGCGAGTCATGGATAAGGACACTCCGATAGTTATCTACTGTGCCGGAGGGGTCAGGTCCGCATTGGCGGCAAAAACCCTGACTGAGATGGGTTATTCGGACGTAGTTTCCATGGAAGGCGGATTCAACAGATGGAAAGACGAAGGCCGTCCCTGGAGCGCTCCAAAGACACTGTCTGCCGAGCAGAGAAACAGATACCAGAGGCACCTTCTCCTCCCTGAGGTTGGAGAAGCAGGCCAGCAGAAACTTCTTGATTCAAAAGTTCTTCTCTTAGGCGCAGGAGGATTAGGTTCTCCCGCTGCTCTTTACTTGGCCGCAGCCGGAGTTGGAACACTTGGAATCATTGATATGGATGTCGTGGATGCTTCTAATTTACAGCGCCAAATACTCCACAACGTTGACCGAATCGGAGACAGGAAAGTTGACAGCGCCAAAAAAACGCTGACACTTCTTAATCCAGACGTGAATGTAATCACGTATGACACTCGATTGGGTGCTGACAATATCTTGGAGATCTTTGACGGATATGACGTAATTGTGGATGGAACTGATAACTTCCCAACTCGTTATCTAGTCAATGACGCTTCACTGATTAAGGATATTCCGGTGGTCCACGGGTCGATATTTCGATTCGAAGGGCAAGTCACTGTCTTTCAACCCTGGATTGGTCCTTGCTACAGATGTCTTGTTCCTGAGCCACCACCGGCCGAATTGGCTCCTTCATGTGCTGAAGCTGGAGTGTTGGGAGTTCTTTGTGGCATTGTAGGTTCACTTGAAGCTGTTGAGGCCATCAAACTATTACTTGGCATTGGAGATTCACTCTCTGGCCGTTTGCTTTCTTATGATGCACTTGGCCAAGAATTCAGGACCTTTAAAGTCAGGCGTGATCCAAACTGCCCGACCTGTGGTGACGATGCCGGCGAGATTGTCATTGCTGAATACGACGGACTTTGCATGCCGCACGTGAAAGAACCGGCAAAGGTCTGAACTATTGGCAAAAATAGGCTTGCTTTGTGCCAGCTTTGAGAATCCGCAGTGGAATAAACTACTTTTCGCAGCAATGGCGCAGGTAAATTAGTCAGTTTTACTGTCAAGTTGCAAGTTTAGAAATAAGAGGTCCAGCAATTCTCTAAAGTTATAACTATGTCCAAAGATGAAAAAGTAAATAATAGGGCTACGGATTCGGGAATTGAGATTAGACCTTTATACACTCTGGGTGATTTAGAAGGATTTGACTACGACTCCAAGCTCGGTACACCGGGAGCCTATCCTTATACAAGAGGCGTCCAGAAAGATATGTATAGGGGCCGCCTTTGGACGATGCGCCAATATGCGGGTTTCGGATCAGCCGAGTCCACTAACGAACGCTTCCATTTTCTCCTTGGCGCCGGACAAACTGGACTTTCCTGTGCATTTGATCTCCCAACCCAGATGGGTTTTGACTCTGACCATAAAAGAGCCGAAGGCGAAGTGGGTAAAGTAGGTGTGGCCATTGATTCGATAGAGGACATGTCTCTTTTGCTTAAAGGGCTTCCTTTGGACACAGTCACTACGTCTATGACCATTAATGCCACGGCTTCTATACTCTTGTTGCTCTATGAACTGGTGGCTGAGCAAAATGGAGTTCCTTCGGAGAAACTGGGCGGAACCATTCAAAACGATATTTTGAAAGAGTACGCCGCACGCGGAACGTATATCTATCCTCCAAGGCCTTCAATGCGCCTTATTACCGACACTTTTGAGTACTGCGCCAAAAATATGCCTAACTGGAATACAATTTCGATTTCCGGCTACCACATCAGGGAAGCAGGATCAAGTGCAGTCCAAGAGATAGCTTTTACCATTGCCAATGGAATAGCTTACGTGGAAGCCGCACTAAAGACCGGGCTTGACATAGATGATTTTGGACCTCGGTTGAGCTTTTTCTGGAACGCGCACAATCATCTTTTTGAAGAGGTGGCAAAGTTTCGTGCAGCAAGGCGCATGTGGGCAAAAATTATGATTGAGCGTTTTCATGCTAAAGATCCAAAAACAGCCAAAATGCGGTTTCATACTCAAACCGGCGGATCAACTCTGACAGCGCAGCAGCCTGAGAACAATATTGCAAGAGTAACCATTCAGGGTTTGGCTGCAGTACTTGGCGGGACACAGAGCCTCCATACCAATGGCTTTGACGAGGCCTTAGGACTTCCCACTACAAAGGCTGCCAAAATTGCCCTTAGAACTCAACAAATTATCGGCTTTGAGTCAGGAGCAACAGATACAGTCGATCCACTGGCCGGTTCTTGGTTCATAGAAAGTCTCACCGATGAAGTTGAAGCTCAAGCTTGGGAGTACTTGGACAAGATTGAAGCAATGGGTGGAGCGGTTAATGCAATTGAAGAGGGTTACATTCAGGAGGAAATTGAGAAATCTGCTTATAGCTATGCCAAGGCAATAGATAGCGGTGAAAAAATAGTGGTTGGAGTCAATAGGTTTAGCGATGAATCTCAAGACTCTCCCGAAGTGTTTCCAATTGATCCCAAGTTGGCGGTTAATCAAATTGCAAGGACTAAGAAGCTTAGAGAAACCAGAGACAACGAATTGGTCAAAAAGACTCTTGACGATCTGCTACAAGCCACTAATGACACCACGAATTTGCTAATTCCCATGAAAGAAGCACTCCGGGCAAGAGCTACTTTAGGGGAAGTCTCAGATGTTTTGAGAGAAGCCTTTGGCGAGTATCGCCCCAGCTACTGAAGGGTCTTTAACTTGGCGGCGGCGTAATCAATTGCAGTCAATGCCATAGCGAGGGATGAAAAAACTACAGCATCGTCGGCACTTTGCGTCACACAGGCTTGTGCAAAAGCGCTCTGGTGATTCATGGAGCCATTTGAGTCAATGCCGACCAATGGATGTATGGATGGAATTTTTAAGGAAACATTTGCCATGTCAGTTGAAGCACTAAGACCGATTATGTCATTTATTGGAAGTTCAACGCCAAGATCAGCTGCGGATTTTCTGTAGCTTTGGCCTAAGAGATCATCATGTTTAAACTCTGAGTAGGCAGGACCTAGCTCATTTATATTTAGCGAAGTTCCGGTTGCCATTGCGCCCGCTTCAAAACATGCCATAACTCTCTTTCTCAATTCGCCAAGCTGTGCGAGAGTTGATGAACGAATGTAGTAAGAAGATGAAGTGTGGTCCGGGACAATGTTGGGTGCGTCGCCGCCTTTCGTGATGATTCCATGGTATTGATCCCCTTTTGACAAGTGTTGGCGAAGGAGCCCAAGAGCGACTTGTGAGACAACTTGAGCATCCAATGCATTTCGGCCGAGTTCAGGACTTGCAGATGCATGCGCTTCTTTTCCTTCAAAGTGAACTTCAAATTGCTCAAGTGCACGACAGTGCATAGTTATATTGTGCACGGGGGCAGGGTGAATCATCATTGCCGCATCAACTCCGTCAAATGCCCCTCTGTCCATCATGAGAATTTTGCCGCCGCCGCCTTCCTCGGCAGGGGTGCCTAGAATAATAACTTTTACCCCCAAGTCATCGACTAATTTTGAAAGTATTATTCCCGCGCCGACTGCAGACGCGGCAATAATATTATGGCCACAAGCATGACCGATTCCAGGGAGAGCATCATATTCGGCACATATCGCGATAGTTAATTTACCCTCACCCAAAGTCGCCCTAAATGCCGTCGGGAGATCGCAAATCCCCCCTTCTACTTCAATGCCAGCCTCGCCAAGGGCTTCAGCGCACCAATTGAGAGCCCGGTACTCCTCAAAAGCCAGTTCCGGATGCGCATGAATATTGTGTGAAAGGTCAATTACTTTTTGTCGATGCGGTTCGAACAGAGTTCTAAGCGCAGAAAGGTCAACCTCGGCCATTCTTTAGTTAACCGATAACCACTAGGACGTCTCCGGGACCCACGGCGTCTCCTGATGCCACTCTTACTTCTTTCACGGTACCTGCTGTGTCAGTCGTAATGGCATTTTCCATTTTCATGGCCTCCAGCGTGACTACGGTTTGACCAATCTCAACGCTGTCGCCTTCTTTCACATGGACCTTAACTACGGTTCCCTGCATGGGAACTGTAATGGTGCCGCTTGAAACACTGATTGGTCCGCCACTGTGGCTTGGCTTGGATCGTTTTGTCGAACCGCCCGATTTGGACGAAGTTCCTGACGGAACGCCCTGAGTTGGAAGCCAAAGCTTCACCCTGTAGCGTCGGCCATCCACTTCTGCGTCAACATCTCTCAAGACTTTTGTGGAACCGTCATCTCCGATTTGAGTGACATCTGGTTTAAAGGGCGGGATTGACGAAAGATCCAGCCTGTCTTCTACCCATCTGGTTGAGTGTTCGCCGGCTATAAACTCTGCATTTGACAACACGGCCTTGTGTGAGGGGATAGTGGTTGCCACGCCCTCTACTACCATCTCGTCGAGTGCCCTAAGCATCTTCTTTCTTGCTACTTCGCGGTTTGGTCCCCAAGTAATAAGCTTGGCTATCAAATTGTCGTAAAACTGGCTTATAACATCACCCGCCTCGTAACCGGCATCAAGGCGAACGCCATAGCCTCCCGGTGCCCTCCATTTGGTAATTGCTCCGGGCGAGGGTGTGAATTTCCCGCCAGATGGGTCTTCGGCATTAATCCGGCACTCAAAAGCATGACCCGAAGATGAAATATCTTCCTGAGTGAATCCAAGCGGCTCACCCTGGGCGACTCTGAGTTGCAACTCGACTAGGTCCATTCCAACAACTTGCTCTGTTACCGGATGTTCCACTTGAAGCCTTGTATTCATCTCCAAAAAGTAGAACTCGCCGTCTTGAAAAAGAAACTCAACTGTTCCTGCATTGACATAACCACAGGCTTTGGCAACAGCCACGGCCGCCTCTCCCATCTTGATGCGGGTTTCATTGGGAAAGTTTGGAGCGGGACTTTCTTCAATAAGCTTCTGGTGCCTTCTCTGCGTTGAGCAGTCTCTTTCACCAAGCCATACGACATTGCCATGCGCGTCGGCGAAAATTTGCATTTCAATGTGCCTAGGCCAATCCAGGTATTTCTCCAGGTAAATTTCGTCCCTTCCAAATGCCCCTAGCGCCTCTCTCTTGGCAGAGTCCATGGATTCCTGGGCATTGTCGGGGTTGGAGACTACTTTCATTCCGCGACCCCCCCCTCCATAGGCCGCCTTTATTGCAATGGGCCATCCAAACTCTTCGCCGAATGAAATTATCTCACTGACATCTTTAACCGGCTCCGATCTTCCCGGGACTCCATTTACCCCGGCAGCCTCGGCAGCGAGTCTCGAGCTGATTTTGTCCCCCATAATTTCTATAGCCTCAGGGGGTGGGCCAATAAAGGTGACTCCCAAATCAGTAATGGCTCTTGCGAAGTCGGTATTTTCCGAGAAAAAGCCGTAACCCGGGTGGAGAGCGTCCGCTTTTGACTCAGTTATGGCTCTAATGATGGCCTCGGTGTTTAGGTAGCTATCTGCGGCTGTTTCACCGGGTAGAGCATAGGCTTCATCTGCCAATCGGACATGAAGTGCGTCACGATCCAGCTGCGAATAGACAGCTACTGTCGAAATTCCAAGTTCCCTACAGGTCCGGATTATTCTCACGGCGATCTCTCCACGATTCGCTATTAAGACCTTGTTAAACACAGCTTCACGCCTTTCATGGGTTTCAAATTTAAAAGTCACTTAATTAGGTAATTAAAACTAACTATTAAAATTAGTTCAAAGAAACACTGTCTTTGAACTAAGTACCCCAATAGGTTAATACTTGGAGGGATGACCAGCGGTTTTTCCGCAAACCAAATCGACCCTAAGATCCTAAATGACAATTTTCAGAAGTCTCCAAAATAGCCAAAAATAACAACAACTGCCCTTTAGAATGTTTTTGTGCAAGAATTCCCATCTTTTAAAGAGGTTGAAGAGAAAACCAGGTTCAAAGAGGTTCGTATCTTCGAATCATTGGAATCTACAAATTCCTATCTGGCAGGTGAAGCCATAAGAGGAGCTGCAGATGGTCTGGTAGTAATTGCGGCTTTTCAGGAAAAGGGAAAGGGTAGATTGGGAAGGACCTGGGTGTCCAAGCCAGGCGAATCACTTCTCATGAGCGTGCTGCTTAGGCCAACTTATCTTCCGATTGAGGCTTCGCACCTAATTACGGCTTCTGTCGCATTGGCTGCAAAAAGTGCGCTCTTTAACCTGTGCGGGGTACTAAGTGAGATCAAGTGGCCAAATGACCTGGTCATTCCCTTAGGCACAAAATTAGCTAGCGGAGAAGCGCTCGAAGCCGATCACAAAATCGGTGGGATTCTCGCCGAAGTTGGACTAAGCCAAAACAAACAAACGACTTCCATAGACTGGTTGGTGGTTGGAGTAGGGGTAAATATCAATTGGAGCGGTCCAATAGGTTCGAATGATCAAGCCCCACTGGCGATTTCCCAACTTCTAATTAGCGGGAAAGTTGCCTCCTACCAGGAATTAGCGGCAAAAATATTGTTTGAGCTCGATCCTAAACTAAATAAGTTAGAAACCCCGTTCGAAAGGGTGGAGGTGGCATCTGAATTTAGAGCTGCTTGTTCCACACTGGGCCAAATGGTCAAAGTGGCAACAGTTGACGACAAAGAAGGATTTACGGGACGGGCTGCTGATATTACAGCCGAGGGGCATCTAGTAGTTGAAACCCCGATTTGCTTAAAGACAGTGACTGCCGGGGACATCTATCATTTAAAGCGCATCAACTAGCTATTAAACTAACTATTGTTGCAATTTTGGTGCAACCATTGCCAATTTTCAATTAGGATTTTCAATTCGTGAACATACTTATAACTGGAGCCGCAGGATTTATTGGATCTAACTTTGTCCGATACTGGATAAAGCAGCACCCTAACGACAATGTGGTTGCCTTAGACGCTTTAACATATGCCGGGAATCGGCCAAATCTTGAAGACTGTGAAGGGAAAATGACATTTGTTCAGGGAGATATTGGTGACCTGGATTTATGCGAGGAGCTTCTTTCTACTCATCAAATCAATGTGGTTGTCAATTTTGCCGCCGAATCGCATAACTCATTGGCAATTATCGACCCCGGCCGATTTTTTAGGACAAATGTTCTGGGGACCCAGATGCTTTGTGAAGCATCCAGAAGAGTAGGCGTTGATCGTTTTCACCACATTTCAACTTGTGAAGTCTACGGAGATCTAGATCTTGACTCAAAGGAGATGTTTAATGAGAACTCTCCCTATCGACCCAGAACCCCTTACAATGCCGCAAAAGCAGGTGGTGATCATGCGGTCAGGGCATACTATGAAACATTTGGTTTGCCCATTACTATCACAAACTGTTCGAACAACTACGGACCATTTCAGTTTCCAGAAAAAGTAATTCCTGTCTTTACTACAAAGGCCATGAACGATCAGTCCATTCCACTTTATGCATCGACTCAAAATAAACGAGAATGGATTCATGTTGACGATCACTGCAGCGCTATTGATGCCGTTTTAAATCGAGGAGTGGTAGGTGAAACGTATCATGTGGGAACGGGGCGAGAAGCTTCTATCACCGAGATTGCAGACAGGGTTTTGGGAGCATTGGGGAAACCTGAGTCTCTAAAGACTATTGTTCCCGACCGCCCCGGACACGACCGCCGTTATCTTTTGGATTCATCGAAGATAAGACGTCAATTGGGTTGGGAACCATCTATTTCATTTGAGCAAGGCTTGGAAGAAACAGTTAAGTGGTATGTAAACAATCGAGAGTGGTGGGAACCGCTGTTGGAGCGAGCGCCAGTGTCTGAAGACAGTGCTTGGTCGAAACCCATTTCATCCCATTAGGAGATACTATGAAGCCTCTCAAGATTTTGGTAACAGGAGCCAACGGCCAGCTTGGTCAAGATCTCATGAATCTCCTTGGTGGCACAGAACCAAAAGGCGCGATAAAGGGCAGAACCAAGCTCACTCAAAATGGGATCATCGAAGCAGTTGGAGTGGACATAGACACTCTTGACATCACAAAAAGAGACCAGGTTTTGGAAGCTTTCGACCAAATTAGACCGGATGTGGTAATTCACTGTGCTGCTTATACCGCCACCGACAAGTGCGAGACAGAGCCCGATATGGCCTTTAAAGTCAACGCCGTTGGGACTAGAAATATTGTGGAGGGCGCCAGATCGCAAGGCTCGCATGTAATCTATGTTTCCACAGATTATGTTTTTGACGGCAACTTGGGTAGACCCTATGTCGAGTGGGATATTCCCAATCCGGTATCTGTATATGGAAGGTCAAAACTGGGAGGCGAGCGGGAACTTTATCCGGGCGACACTATTGTACGCACTTCATGGGTATGTGGATATTTCGGGGCCAATATGGTTAAGACTGTATTAAGCCTAAAAGATGGCAGCAATCCGCTTTATTTTGTAAATGACCAGTTTGGCTGTCCCACCTTTACCGCCGAGCTGTCAGTTAAGCTGCGCGATTTGGCAATGTCTCGACATCCAGGAATATTTCATGTCACCAATCAAGGCCCGACTAATTGGTATGAGTTTGTGAGAGAAATAATGGATAAATGTGGCGGCGACAAAGAACGAGTTAATCCAATTCCAACTAAAGACCTAGATCCGCCAAGACCGGCGCCAAGACCTCCTTATTCAGTGCTTGATAATGCCGCTTTACGGCTGCTTGACTTAGAATTACTTCCACATTGGAGCGAATCCCTTGTGGCTTTGCTGTCTGCTCTTGACGCTTAATGGTCAAAGTTTGGAAGACTGAATTTTTTTCTCCGGTACTTTCGCGAAACTTACTGGATTTTTAATGCGAAGAGTTTTTGCAATTGTCGTCGACTACGGTGCGGGCCAAGACCTCGTAAACCTTGTGAGAAGTCTGGAAAACGAGTCTGTCAGACAAGTAATAGTTGTGGATAATGGAACTTCTGATGGACTGGACCTTCGATCAAAAGACCTTCTATCACCCTTGACTGCAAAAGTTCAAGTTATAGAGAGTGAAATCAATAGGGGTTTTGGCGCGGGAGTAAATTCTGGAGTAGTTGCCATCAAAGACGGGGGACCCGGTGATTTTTTACTTATTTTGAACCCCGATGTCGCAATCGAAAGCTCGGTAATTGCCGGTTTGGCTCAAGTATTGGAAGAAAATAGCTCCTGCGCGTTAGCAGGGCCCAAACTTGTTGATGAAAATGGGAATTTTTATCCATCGGCGAGAAGGTTTCCAAATGTGGCTGATGCTTTTTTCCACGCGATTCTGCATCCATTTTGGCCCGCGAATCCGTTTTCAAATAGGTATTTAGGCAGGGGATACGACCTTTTTCTTGATGAAGCAGTGCCTGTTGATTGGGTGAGCGGGGCTTGCTTTATGATCCGTTATGAAGATTTCGTGAGCGTTGGGGGATTTGATGAAAGGTTCTTCTTATACCTTGAAGACGTGGACTTATGCTTTAGATTGCTCGAAAAAGGCAGAATAGTTCTCTGGTGTCCATATCTAAAAGTCCAGCATAAGGGTGGCACCACCACTAAATCGGCAAATTTGCGCTCTATTTCGGCTCATCACGACTCTGCAATTGCCTTTGAACGGAAAAATGCCAAAGGATTTCGCAAATGTTTACTTCCCCTGGCTGTAATCGTTCTAAGATTGAGGCAAGGAATTACACTCCTTGCCCGATGGTGGAAAAAGTCCAGCTAAGCTCGCGATAATTATAAATGCGCCACAGGTAATAGGGGTGTTTTGTCGATCGAGATACTTCATTAATCCCAAGGAGTTTAATGGCACGTGGAAATGTAAATAGAGTTGCAAGA
>JAJYDO010000029.1:11573-33082 GCA_021777355.1 Actinomycetes bacterium
GCAGCTGCCTCCGGTGGAAGCCGCAACTATAAGGAATCTACTCCGTGGGGGTACTATTCAGTCTTAATAGCAATTGCCGTACTGGGAGTGATTGGGATTGTATTTTCACGTATGGGAATGCAAGCTAGGGCTGTAGCAGCTTCAACTACTACCACGGTCCCTGCTTCGGCTCTCCCGGTGGTTGGAACGTCTTGGAAAGAAGCAATTGGTTTTGATATTTGTGGAACATTCCAAAATAATTTGCCTCCTAGTTCCAATACTTCAAGCGTTGGAATTACCACAGATGGCAACGGGATTATCGATATTTCTCCTAAATCGAAGGCCGAGTCGGGATCAAAAGCAACGTTGGGATATTTTGTGAACCACTACACAGGGCTTACGCTAACTTCCAATACTGTGCAGTATCCCGGCCAAATTGAGCACAAGAATGGAGAAGTTTGTCCCGGCTTAAAAGGCAGTGCAAACGTGGAGGTGTGGGTATTTAACTCACTGCTTGATAAAACCGGGCATAAAATTACTACGAATCCGGATAACCTTAAACTGGCAAATCAGGCATTAATAACCGTGGCTTTCGTGCCATCAGGGTCCAAAGTCACCCAGCCGCCATCGGCCACTGCACTTCAAGTTGCCAATACTACAGTTCCTCAGACAAGTACTCCTTCGGTTTCGGTTCCACCCAGAGTGTCGCTTCCAAGCAGTATTGGTACTGCACCGGCTACAACGAGTCCAACTTCTTCTAAAGGTTAAAGTGAAAGCGGTAATCCTGGTTGGAGGAGAAGGGACAAGGTTAAGACCCTTAACTTATTCAACTCCAAAGCAAATGCTCAAAGTTTCCGGAATAACCATGATTGAGCGGGTGCTTGAGCACCTAAAAAGTCATGGCATTGATGAGGCCGTACTTTCACTGGGGTACAAGCCGGAGCCTTTTTTGAAAGCATTTCCAGACGGAATTGCCTGTGGAGTAAAGCTTTCGTATGCACTTGAAAGCGAGCCGCTTGACACTGCCGGAGCGATTAGATTTGCTGCGCGCTACGGGAACATTTCAGAGACTTTCGTGGTGTGCAACGGGGATGTTCTTACTGATCTTGACATCTCTGAAGTGCTCAACTTTCATTGCAAACACGGAGGTGACGCCACAATTGCCCTCACGCCCGTTGAGGATCCCTCCCGATATGGTGTTGTGCCAACAGACCCGACTGGAAAAGTTGAGGCCTTCATAGAAAAGCCTCCGAGGGATCAGGCACCTACAAATCTCATTAACGCTGGGACTTATGTATTTGAGCCGCAAGTTCTAGATCTAATCGAAAGTGACAGAAGAGTGTCCATCGAAAGGGAGACATTTCCCAAGCTGGTCGCCAAAGGTTCATTGTTTGCTATTGGTTCTCATTCTTATTGGATAGATGCTGGAACCAAAGAGAGTTACATGAAAGCCAGTTTCGATTTAATTGGATCTAAAAGACCGGTTCCTTTGCTGCCCAGCTTCGAAGAGGTGGATGCGAATATATGTTTCAAGTGGAGAGAATGAAAGCAGCACAAAGCAAATTAAAGATCATGTGGGAAATTTCAGATCACCTGTGCTGATGGGAAATAATGCCAATTTGGGCAAAGATGTGAGAATTGAACAGTCGGTGATGGGCGACAATGTTGTGCTTGGAAGTTCCGCGCAGATTGTCGACAGCATAATCGGGGATAACTGTAAAATTGGAGATGGTGCCAGGGTGATTAACTCGATACTTGCAGATGGAGTTGAGGTCGGATCTGGAAGCATTGTGAATAACTGTGTCTTAGCTGTTTCTACCTCTGTTCCTAAAAATAGTGAATTACTTGATGCCAAAGTGAGGACAATTCTGTAGTGGCCGAGCATAATTTATTACTAAAGCAAGTGGGCAAGTAATTTATGCGGGCATTAGTAACCGGCGGAGCTGGTTTTATTGGTTCTAATCTCGTGGACCGTCTCATGGCAGAAGGCGCTCAAGTCGACGTAATTGACAACTTGACTACCGGGAGTCTTGCCAATTTGAGTTTGGCCAGATCGGAAGCTTCCGGCAGATTTCATTTTCACAATGTTGACATACGAGATGAAGGATCTGTAGCTGTCATCGAGCGACTAAAGCCCGATGTGATATTCCATTTGGCAGCACAAGCAGACGTCAGAGTCTCTGTCAAGGATCCGGTATTTGATGCAAGCGTGAACATTATAGGCACGCTCAATATTCTTGAAGGAGCTAGAAAAGTCCAAGTTAAAAAAGTAGTGTTTGCCGCCTCCGGGGGCACTCTATATGGTGATCCCCCGGCGGATCATCTTCCCCTAAATGAATCTGAACCTCAGGTCCCACTATGCCCATACGGGGTGTCTAAAAAGTCTGCAATTGACTATCTTCATATGTATAGGGAGTTATATGGAATTGAGTTTTCAGCTCTAGCACTTTCAAATGTCTACGGCCCGCGGCAAAATCCACACGGGGAAGCAGGAGTAGTGGCAATTTTCGCTGCAAACGTTTTGAACGGTCTCGAATCGACTGTATTTGGAGACGGAGACCAGACAAGAGATTTTGTCTTTGTAGACGACGTGGTTGATGCCTTTTTCAGGGCGTCTAAACGAGGAGGAGGAGTAGTCATAAACATCGGCACCGGCAAAGAAACAAGCGTCACGGAACTTCTCGAAACCATATCTGATGCTGCAGGCAAGTCGCCTTCATTTAAATTGGCGCCTGAGAGACCAGGCGAGTTAAAAAGAAATTCGCTGGATCCCACAAGGGCCGAGATGCTTTTAGGATGGAAGCCTTGGACGCCTCTTGGGGAAGGAATTGGAGCCACGCTCAAATCCATGGCAGGCAAAAAGTGATTGTTGTCCTTTCCGGTGGGGTAGGTGCGGCCAAGTTTTTGCAAGGACTAGTTAAAGCAGTAGACGAAAAAGAAGTCGTAGCAGTTGTTAATACCGGCGATGACTGGTATTTGCATGGACTGAAAATATGTCCTGATCTTGACACAATTACTTACACTTTATCCGGGCAAGTAAATACGGAAATGGGCTGGGGGAGAAAAGACGAGACTTGGAATGCAATGGAATCATTGGAAAGACTTGGAGGCGAGACTTGGTTTCGCCTGGGAGACAGAGATCTCGCAACCCATCTCTTCCGCACTCAAAGAATGCACAGCGGTGCCACCTTGGACGTGATAACCAAAGAGATCTCTAAAGCATTTTCAATTGGGTGCACCATTTTGCCCATGACAAATGACACTGTTTCAACCAAAGTTCAAGTTGAAAATAAGTCCGAATTTTTAGATTTTCAGGAATACTTCGTCAAGCTAAGAGCCGAGCCACGTGTGTCAAAGGTTGTATATCAAGGAAGTGAATCGGCTTCAGTTTTAAAAGAGGCAATGGATGCCTTATTGAATGCCGATCAAATAATCATCGCGCCTTCAAATCCAATACTTTCAATTGAGCCCATTCTTTCACTTTCAGGGATCAAGGAATGCCTTTTTGAGAAGCGAGATAAGGTAGTCGCCATCTCTCCCATTGTAAAGGGGAAAGCACTTAAAGGACCTGCCGATAAAATTATGGCAGAGCTTGGGCTGGAGGCATCGGTTTTAGGCGTGGCTAAGAGATACTTTGAATTTGCGAAGTACTTGGTTATTGATAACTCGGATAGTGAATACTCTGATGAGATAAAGAGATCATCAATGGAGCCGGTAGTGTTGGACACTATTATGACAACACCGGATGTTGCGGCAGGGTTAGCTAAAGAAATAACCTCTCTGATGAATATAAATCAGATTCAGACCTCGTGAAACAGTCCCGCAATCATGTATCATCTGTAATTCCATAGACTGAGTTTGCCTCCGCAAACGTTTATGCATGACTTAAAAAACAGAGAAAAATCCGACAGCTTCCGGCTACTCGTAGTATCCCATGACATCAACTATGACATCAGTACTTCCAAGGGCATTGTAAACATTCACCGAATTGTTTGCGCCTATCTCGACTACTACTAGATTGGCTCGAGTTTCTCCTTGATACCAATTGAGGTCTGAAACTATGGGTTCGGAACTAGGTGTTGAAGGAGTTGGATAAACTGTCAAAAAGCCAGGTTGAGTAGTATTAGTGGTAGTTACCGACAAGACAATGGCGGAAGCATTTGAAGGCACGTTGTCTAAAGTCCCACCAGGAGCGGAACCAGCAACATTAACCGTTAAGGTGCTATTTGGACTTAGAGTTCCATTTGGGGAAGTATCACATTGGTTTAAAGCAGTGCCTTTTGAGACAGACCTTGTGTCACAGACTCTAATTGGCACAATTGGATGAAAACTAGCTCCTGTAAGAGACGAAGCAGCACCTGTGAAATATCCATTGACGTCAACTACAACATCCGTAGTGCCAATTAAATTGTATATCGAAATATCTCCATTTGTTGGATCAATTGGCACAATAACTCTATTAGCCACTGACCAATTTGCCTCGAAATTCAAGTTAGACGCGTCAGGCACATTAGTTAGATTCGATGGATAAACGGTTAGATAACCGGGTTGAGTGGTATTGGTAGCCGTGACATTAAGGACAATGGCAGAAGCATTTGAAGGCACGTTGTCTAAAGTCCCACCAGGAGCAGAACCAGCAACATTAACCGTTAAGGTGCTATTTGGACTTAGAGTTCCATTTGGGGAAGTATCGCATTGATTTAAAGCAGTGCCTTTCGAGACAGCTCTTGTGTCACAGATTCGAACTGGGGCAATTGGAATATATTCACCTGTTGTAGTAGAGGTGGTAGTTGGAGAATAGTAGCCTTCAATATCTACTAACACATCTGCAGATCCCATGAAGTTATAAACAGTTATATATCCATTAGTCCCGACACCAACCTCAACCAAGTCGGGAACCGTCTCGCCCGCTATGAAGTTCAAGTTAGACGCGACTGGACGAGAACTTCCTGTGGGATAAACGGTGAGATAACCGGGTTGAGTGGTATTGGTAGCTGCGACATTCAATACAACTGAAGTTGCATTCGCCGGGATGACGCTTGTTCCAAATACACCGGTAACCTGCACATTTAAAGTTGAATTAGTACCTAAGGTCGTGTTGGGAAAAGTGTTGCACTGATTGGCGAGTGTGCCACTACTTACAGCTCTCGTGTCACAGATCCTAGTTGGAGAGACTGGAGTATAGCCATCAGGTGATCCGACAGTAATCTCAAACTTAACCGGACTTCCGATGAGGCCGTTTGAGTCACTAACTTGGACAGTGAAGCCATTCCAACCGGAGGTAGCCGGAGTGCCTGAAATCGCTCCGGTTGCCCCATTTAAGGTAAGTCCGTTGGGAAGATATCCGGAAATAATGGACCAGATGTAAGGAGAAGTTCCCCCGTTGGCGGTAATGGAGGTTGAATAGGGCTGATTCGGCAGTGCACTTGGGAGGATTGTGGGAGAAATTTCTGGCAATGATGTTTGAATCACACCCTCTCCGTTGGTTGCTAAATAGATTTCCCCTGAGTCAATAACTACTCCGTTATCGACCTGTGAGATTGCATTTCCATCGATTGACGACCATGAGGTTCCGCTATATGGTGAGAAATAAGGACCTTGTGACGTCGCTATTACTGCCGCTCCATTAATACTTCCAGGAATAAATGCGGCCTGAGTAAAAATGCACTGTGAACAGTTGATGCCAGATACATCCAATGAAAATGAAGCGCCTCCATTAGTGCTTATCCAAAGTCCTTGACCCCCGAAAATCCATCCTCCCACGATCACGATATTTGCATTGTACGGGTCAAATGCGACGACGAAAGAAGTAGTTCCCAGATTTGAGTTAACAATTGACCACGAAGAACCGTTATCCAAAGTTCCAAGTAAACCCATGCTTGTGATTGCAAAAATATGCGATGGGTTGAATGGGTCAATTGCAATTCGTGAGCGATTAGCAAAGAACATATTAGAAAAAGGGCAGATTCCCGAATCAACGCTTGCCAGTGAAGCTCCAGTGTCGGCAAAAGTTACGCCGTAATTCGTACTTTCCGAGAGGGTGCATGTCGATAGATCTAATCCAACAAGTAACTGTGGGTCATTTTGTATTCCTATTAGCTCATCAGGAAGATATGTAACCGGGGAAAAAGTGTTCCCTCCGTCAGTCGAGATTTGGTAGTGATTAACTGAACCAAAGTTATTTGTGTCGAGAAACTGGTAGTTGGGATTCCCCGGGTCAATATATGCGTAGCCTATTTCGCCTCCTGAAGGAATTGTGCCCCACGAAGAACCGTTGTTCAAAGATTGAAGTGGATGGTTGTCTTGATCCACCGTGAGTAGTTCAGACCCATTGGCAGCAACCGAATAGGTCATGTAATTTGTCATATTGCTGGCAAGCGACGTCCAAGTTCCACTAACTCCAGTGGTTGTCATGTCCAAACAAAGGTCGCTCCCGACCATAATGTTGTTAGAGTTTGTCGGATTAATACGGATAGTTCTTATGTCGCAGCCACGCCCGGAATCATTCCAAGTAACACCACCGTCAGTTGAGTAGTACATATCGGTGTCACCTGATGCTCCATATAGCAGGGACGAGTTAATAGGATCGGGTGAAAACGCCTGCCAAGTTCCAGTTACAAAGGCGGGCTTTGGCAATATTGACCAACTGGTCCCAGAGTTTGTGCCGACAGCAATGAGGTTGCCTTGATTGAGATAGACAATTTTAGAGGAGTATGGACCCATGGACACTTCAACGGGAGAACCATTGAGGCCTGAGATATTTGGAATCGTTGAAATCCACGAAGTAGTGGGACTTCCGCAAACTACTATTGGCGAAGAACCGTATCCGTAAGCACATGCTGAACTTGAATTTCCTCCAAGGTTTTTCATAATCTCTCCGGGTGACGAGCTCCACAGAGCTGACCAAGTAGCGCCGTTATCAATGGATACATAAATTGTTCCATCATTGTTCTGTGAAGACTCAGCCAATCCTAAGAGTCGTGATCCGATTTGTAAAATACTCAGTGCCGGATCAGTCACATTCGAAGCCGACCATGATGCCCCTTCATTGTTGGTATAGAAAAATCCAGTATTAGTAGCAGCCACTGCATTTGATGCGTTAGTCTGATCCACCCAAATTGAGTGAACTACTGGACTCCCGAGGCCCACATCGGACTGAGACCAACTTTGTCCTCCATTTGAAGTAACATAAATCCCACTTGGATCGTTAAATCCATCTAATGGCCCTCCACTGCCAGAGGAATATATAACTTGAAAATTATTCCAATCAATGCCTAAAGTGCCAATTGATCCTGTTGAGGCACCCCCAACTGAGCGCGGGCCAATCGCATTCCAGAGCGGACCTAAAGTTTGAGAGTTGTTACTTGTAAAAGCATAATTTGAATTTAAAACTGAATTAGCTGATGTAATGGCCCTTCCTTTCGAAAGGATTTGTGTTTGAGAGATCGCTGCAGGCATTGTTAAGGCCAAGTAAGAAGAATTAGTGGCTACCAGTGCTGCTAAAACAAAGAATGCTAGAAATAGGCCTCCATGCGTGATTATTGAAGCTGATAATTTCCATATTGCTCTCAGAGAAAACCGACAAGAAAGAGATCTATTTTCAACTTTCATCCGGTTTTGCATACAATCGAGTATAGGGCTTCAACTTAAAATTTGTCTTATTCGGAAAGTGAAATATTAAAACCATAAAGTCTTCAAGCATAAAAAGTCCAAGTCAAGTTACAATAAGGCAGATTACACGGCGAAAGTTGCCTTGCATTAGGTGTTTTATCTTGATAGGGTTTTGATTCAATGAGTTCGAATTACATGGGTGACACTCACGGCAAAGCGCCAGATAGCCAATGGGCCGTTGAGACCCATGGATTAATGAAGAGTTTTGGAAGCAATGTAGCTGTAAATAACGTTGAACTTTTAGTTCCTAAAGGATGCGCCTTTGGTTATCTTGGTCCCAACGGAGCAGGAAAGACCACTCTCATTCGAATGCTTCTTGGATTGACAAGTGCAGATAAGGGTTCTATGTCCATTCTTGGTTATCCGGTGCCTAAACAAAGAGATAAGGCACTCGCTAGGGTTGGGGCCATTGTGGATGAGCCAAGGTTTCATGGGCATTTGACAGGTCGGGAGAATTTGGAGATCTTGGCTACTGCTCGCGAGCGTGAAGCCCGATCCCGAATCGGTGAGTCACTTGACAGGGTAGGGCTGACATCACGCGGCAACGATCGGGTATCTAAGTACTCAATGGGAATGAGACAGAGACTAGGTGTAGCGGCATGTCTAATTGGCGATCCTCAGCTACTTATCCTAGATGAGCCAATGAACGGACTTGACCCAGCGGGGATGCAGGATATGCGCGAAATGATTCTTTCACTTGTTGCCGAGGGAAGGACGGTTATGCTGTCATCGCATTTGCTCGATGAGATTGAACGAACCTGTGATGCTGTTGCAATAGTAGATAGAGGCACCGTGATCCGGCAGGGATCCATTTCAGAGCTGCTTGAAGGTGCATCCCTGTCATTTCAAGTTGAGTGTTCCGAGCCAGAGAGAGCTAAAACAATTTTGCAAGGCAGAGAATTTGGTGCCGTAGTCGAGATAATACCTGATGGTCTTGGAGTAAATCTTCCGACCGGTACGCATAAAGATGTAATCGCTGCAATTGTTCGCTGCCTCGTGAATGAGGATATCTCTATTTATGGCGTCCAAAGGATACAGGCGTCGCTTGAAGAGTGGTTCCTCAAAGTTACGAGCAGATTAGGGGAATCGCGATGACAAAAGCTGGTGGAACCACATTGGTTGAAAAGCAACGAGAAATTTCGATGGCAGCTAGAGATCACAGAGGATATTTTGTTCCGACTTTTGGAATGATTGCTGCCAGATTTAAAGAACTGCGTAAGCGCCGCGGTCTTATGATCACTTTAATTTTAGTGACAATTGGGCTGCCATCTATTTTTCTGGGAGTGAAGTTAATTCTCCATGTAGTATCTCCAGGCAGTTATGGCCCCGCTGGTGGCTACACGGTGTATGTTGCAATGACTTCGGGCGTATTATATATTTTCGGTTTTATTGTTTCGGCAACTTTAGGCTGCACGGCTGGCTCTATCGATATAAGTGAGGGAATGTTTCGACACCTGGTGGTAACCGGCAGGTCTCGAGTGGCTTTGTATCTGGCCCGTATTCCAGCTGGGCTCGCCATTATCGTGCCTTTAGTTGCTATTGGGTTTGCAATAGTTTGCCTGGTTTGTGTTTTCTCGGCTCCTACTTCTCTCCAATTTGGCGGGGTAACAGTTCCGCAAGGGCTATCGGCTTCAAGCTTTGAAAGCTGGGCTGCAAATAATGCACAGGAAGTAGTGTGTCAATTTCCTTTGAATTTCGGACCTAATGGAGCGCTCAAGCCTTCCTCATTGGTTGCAAGCGTGGTAGCCAATGAACCATGTTCCGGGGAGCCTAGTCCGCCAAGTGGACCTGGCGGGGTGAAGATCGGTCGAATTGGGCCAGGCCCGCAATTCCAACCTAGTCAATCACAACTCGTTGAGGCCGCTCGTTTTATTGCCAAGTCTGACTATAGTCGCTATGCTTCGCACTTTCGCGTCCCGAGCAACACTTTGATGATTGATACTGGCCTTTGGATCGAGCTTGAAGTTATCGTCGGGTTTGTAGTGGGTCTGGGCCTGGGGTCACTGATTGGCCAGAGAACTATATCTGTGATTTTGATGATTGTGCTTCAAATAGTGCTCACTCCAATCCTTTCGACTGCAGACATACCTCATTTTATTAATTTGCAGCGTGGAGTAGTTGGTCTTGCAACAGCTCATTTGACACCCGGGGGTTTGCCGGTCCTTGCAGGCGGTGGCGGCGGAGGAGGGAATCCCGGGCTAGTACCTGAGTCCACATTCGCTGCTGCTTGCGTCATAGTTGCGTGGCTGGTTGGATGGACCATTATCGGTGCCTGGCGAATGAAAACCAGAGACGCCTAACGTTTAATTCGGAAGTGATTTTAAGCTTTTTTGAAGCCTAGGATTGCTTTGAATTAATTTTCACTCTTTAGTGGATCTATGTCAAGTCAAAAACGATAGATTGAATCTCTAGATAACCCTTGAGCAAGATGGCGTGGATACCTTTCGCGTTGCTATTCGCAACTGAAGCAAAGTCAAGAACTTATTGCTTTTAATATCAAATTACAGCCTGTAATCCTACGTATCATTTTCGAGTCATCCATTTGAAAAGATAGTGAAAGTCCCCGTTATTCCATATAACTAACTAGGGCATAAAGAGATAGGGTTTAGCTTTACTTGCTACATTCCTATACTTAGGGAACTCTCAGGCATACTAGATTTAATAAATAAGGTTTAAGCCACTAATTAGCAAGTAAAGGCAGTGCATTAATGCTCGAAATTATCCCGGTTGAAGGTTTAGGTGAAATCACCGAAAATTCAGATATTGCAGATCTGATTTTACAATCCATCGAACTAAAGGATTTTGACGTCCTGGTAGTGACACAGAAAATTGTTTCCAAGCAGGAGGGATTGATAATTAAGCTCAACACAAATGACCCAGAAGGCCACAAGCGACAGATTGTTGAAGATGAGTCCGCCTCCATTCTGAGGAGGCGAGGCGATCTGGTAATAAGTGAGACCCGCCATGGTTTTATATGCGCAAATGCCGGAGTGGATCTGTCAAATGTTCCGTCTGGGACAGTTGCGTTGCTCCCAAAGAATCCAGACCTTTCGGCAAGAAAAATTATGCAAGGCATCAAAAAGAAGTCAGGCAAAACTGTAGCGGTGATTGTTTCTGACACTTTTGGAAGACCCTGGCGAAGAGGACTTTGTGATGTGGCAATCGGTGTCGCAGGCATTGCATCAATTGTCGACTGGAAAGGCAAGAAGGATGCCAACGGAAGAGAGATGCAGGTAACAGAGGTATGCATTGCCGACGAATTAGCATCAGCGGCAGAATTGGTAATGCCCAAGGATTCGGCAATTCCCGTGGCCATTGTAAGGGGAGTTGATAAAGACTGGTTCCAGAGTCCAGGACTCGCAACAGACATTGTAAGAAATCCCGCTGAAGACTTATTCAGATAATCTGGCTCTATCAAATGTGGAAATTTGGCTATTTACACTAAGATTATCAAAGCACCTTTTAGAAATTATTTAATCGAAGCAAAGTTATGAATAGGGATTTTTTGTCAACGCCTCAACAACTCAATAAAAGACTGAAAATCGGCATAGTTACCGAGCAACTGCGGCGGAGAGTGCCAGGTGGCATCGGAACTTATATTCAAGGTCTTATAAAAGGGTTGGGTGAGACAGGTTCTCAGATTGACGTGACTGAGATCCATGGAATTGAAAGAATTGATCCTAAACTTATTTCCAAAATGTGGGACATCGGATTAAATTTAGGGGCATGTAATACTGCTAAAACAAACCCATTAGACCTTTGTCATGCAACTTCGCTGCAAATTCCACCCATAAAGGTGAAAAACTTGACTGTAATGGTGCATGACGTAGCTTGGCGGAACGTCCCGGATGCATTTCCAAAGCGGGGGAGGAATTGGCATGACAGGGCCTTAGGGAAAGTGGCAAAGTCGAAGGCTCAAATAATCGTGCCGAGTGAGAAAACGAGAGAGGGTTTAATTGAGGCTGGGTTTTCGAACGAGCGAATTAAAATTATCAAGGAGGGGGCAGATCACCTCCCGCCACCCAATCATGAAAAGGCAACTGAGCTTTTGGAAAGACATGGGGTTTGGGGTCCATACCTTCTCACAGTTTCTACAATGGAGCCGAGAAAGAACTTAGAGCGATTAATCAAGGCGTTTATCTCAATCAGAAGGAAACTTCCCGAGCCCTGGCCACTCGTGGTTGCCGGACCGGTTGGGTGGGGCGAGAGACTTCCTCCGTTTCCAGGCGTAGTTTTGCTTGGAGCCCCAAGTCTTGAAGTACTATCGGCTCTTTATGAAAGGTCGCGTCTCTTGGCTTATGTTCCACTTATTGAAGGTTTTGGGCTACCTGCAGTTGAGGCAATGTTTGCCAAAGTTCCTACAGTTGTTTCTGACATACCTTCGGTTGAAGGCCACGGCCTGCAGGTAGATCCTTTAGATATCGATTCAATAGGGGAGGCACTATATAGGGCCTCAACAGATGATCTGGTTCGCGCTAATCTCATTGACGAAGGTTACAAATATATATCTGACCTAACCTGGAAAAGGGCTGCTCAGGGACACCTTGATCTATGGATGGAAATTATTGGTTGAGATATTGAAGATAAAGTCCCCCAAAGGAGCTTAAGAGAAGCATTCCTGGTTTAGTAAAACAAAAAAACCAGTGTAACTTATGCCTCTAATACATCGGTTGTTTTTTGTCACAAGCAATTTATGCTTTTGGTGTACTGAGTAGTCCGCTCATCGCAGCTTTTGTAATGAAGTCGGAGCTTGCAGTGGCCGACTCATTTCGAGATTGGATTCGAATCATTAAAAAGCTGGTAAGTGAACCTGCTACATCGTCTATGTCGACATCAGGGCCTATTTCTCCACGTTCTTGAGCTGTTTGAAGAATAAATGCTAAAGCTTCCGGCAAAGGAAAAATCAGGCGAGGATCTTTAGGATTAACCGCTGGACCGCTGGTGCGACTTAACGCTTCGAACACTGCTTGCGCTAAGGGCCTGTATCGCTTATAAACAACGGCCACTCGCTTGAAATGGCGTCGAATGCAATCTTTAACTGGCAGAAATTCTACATCTTTGGTGGCAGGCGTTTTTAGGTCTCCGAGTTTTTCGGCAAAGACGGCGGTGGCCAATACGGCCTTTGAGTTATAGGTCTGGTAAATAGTTGCAGGACCAACACCAGCTCTTGCGGCAATAGACTCAACTGTCGTACGGTCATATCCGAGAGTTTCAAACAGGTATCGAGCAGCATCAAGGATGCTCCTTTCGCTGCGGGTTTTCTTGGTGATAGAACCTCTTTCGCGCCAGGTTAGATCTGCTAAGTTATTTCTCATAATTACTCTGAAGTATAGACTATCTGATACGGAGTGTATATAATTCAGATATGAACGACGAATGCAAAGGTTTTTTCGTGACTGGAAGTGTCGGCTTAAAAAGAGGCAGATTGCAGTCGTGGCCAGGGAAAATGCGCTCTCTTTGGCGGTGTGTTTTCAGTTACTTATTTGTGAGTTTTAGCTTGCTAACTCTGGCTTCGTGCAGTTCCCAGGCGAATGTAGCGCGGCCAAGTGTGGGATCGACAACCAGCACAACTTCTCAAAATTCCGTTTCGACAACGAGTAACCCTGCGCCAAATACTCTCACCTATGGAATAGACGTAAACCAGTTTGACGGCGACATTGGATCGGGTCGGGTTCCCCAAGTGCTCGCCATGATCCATCAAGCTGGGGCTGGTGCGGTTCGAATTGGAGGCGATTGGCCCACCATCGAACCTGCCTCAGGTCAATTTAATTTTACCAGCGTAGATCGTCTTTTTTCTCTTGCTCGTACGGACGGATTAGTAGTTTTATTGGAGCTCGGCAATGAGCCTGCGTGGGATGCAATTGGCGGAAACGAGAGCGCACCGCCGATTGACTGCGACGCGGCGAACGCCAGTTGCACATCGGTTGCCAATTATGTCACTGCTTTGGTGACTCACACGGCGCCAGAGGGACTGCAATACCTGATAATCCGGAACGAGCCTCAGAATTTTAATAAGAACTGGGTAGGAGGAAGTGCATTAGCTTATGCTCATTTTCAAGCTGTCGCATATGAAGCTGCGCATCGCGCCGATCCGGGAATAAAAATATTAAGCGGAGGAACTGAATCGATATCGGCATCTTTGGCCGCAATTGCCGATGAGTTGATTCCACCAACTCAATATATGACTCAAGAAGTCGCTTTCTCCAATACCTTGTATTCAACTCCTACATGGTGCAACTCACAAGACATTTTGGATATTCATGCAGGCGATCATGGGCCCCAATATTCACCAGAGATAGTCGATAGCTCTGAAAACGCCTTAACTGCCTGTAACGGAGGTCGCCACATACCGGTTTGGGTAACGGAGGTAGGCTATCCATCCATTGCTGCCCTTCAATCTTCTCACGTCTACCAAGTAGAGCTTGGAGGCTCTTACCAGGGAGGCGAGTCCGGTCAAGCACAGTACCTTAAGGATACATTTACCGCATTAAAAAAGGATCCAAACGTAATTGGAATTGATTGGACTTTTATGATTGATCCAAACACCACTGACACAGTTCCACCGGGAACTTCTTACAACTCAGCTTTTAGCGAAGGCATTGGAGCTGGCTTGGCATATGCTTCGTATAAAACCAAGGCCGCCTACCAGACGTTCCAAGCAATTACCGGGGAAGGTTGATGAAACAAGGGGTTCTGGAAGATTATTGTCCAACTTATGCTTTATCGTGTCGTTCAATTCCTTATTCAAGCAATTCCGAACACTTTTCTAAGAAAACCAACGCAAAGGACGTTCAATTGCATGGTTTTGCATTTCACTTCGAGGAAGCACCGACTGACTTGATTTGGACCGATCCTAGCTTGGCACTTATTAGTGCTAAGGAAACACTGGTTCGATGAAGTGAAATCAGAATCTTTTTGTTCTGTAGGTGAAGCCAAATACTTCTTGCAGATGAAATCTCAACTTAAATGTCGACCTCTATCTGTTCTTTTGGGTCGAGAATTTGCCAAATTCGCAGGTGTGGGTTCCAAATCATCTAATACTTTGTTTACATCTATTGAAACTTTCCAATTTATGACTAGGGCAGTGCCTGCGGGGATATGTCCACGGGGTGCTCAACTAGGCGCGACAAATTCTTGCAAGAATAGAGACGAAACTTTACATTCCACAAATCTTAAATATTTATTATCTTTTTGCCAGTTACTTGGAGCGGGCAAGTACGACATCAATTGCCGTCTAAAGGATGCCAAAGAGATTGGCAACATATGAGTGACCTTGACGTAACTATTATTGTTGGGGCCGGCGTAATTACCATGGACCCGTCACAAAAGCGGGCAGAAGCAATTGCCTTTTGTGGTGACTCAATAATTGCCGTGGGATCGCAAAGTGAAGTGTTCAAGAAAGCCGGACCCAAAGTGAATGTGGTCGAACTTGACGGCGGGGTAATTCTGCCGGGATTCATCGATCCTCATCATCATTTGTTCTTAGTTGCAGCAGACAAGTGGGGCTGGCGACCGCCAGATCCGGCGCCAAAATCGATGGAAGTTTTGTTGCGACAGATTCGTCAGATTGTTTCACAAGATGAAAGCAGCGGATGGCTACGGATTCACGGCTATAAGTCACTCACACTTGCTGAGCGGAGGTTCCCAACGGCAAGGGAATTAGATTCAGCCTGCCCTGACCGGCCTCTTCTTTTACTTGGGCTTACATATCACGAATCTAGTGTCAATTCATTGGGACTGGGAAAAATTGGTTGGAACGGTAAGACTCCAGACCCTCCCGGAGGTCGCATAGTCCGTGATTCCAAAGGAAACCCTACGGGAGCACTGCTTGAATCAGCAAGTTTCATTGCTGAGGCAATATCTCGAAAAGATCTCTTGATAGAAAGCGGCTCCAACGACTGGTTCCAAAGGGCCAACAGCCACTGTAGAAAGCTGATACGCTCGGGCATTACGCGAATCGGAGACGCCGCGGTCCCGCCATCGGGCATGGTTCTCTATGAGCGTGCGGCGGAATTGGGTCTGCTTCCTATTACTGTGCATCGATTTCCGGTAGGCGCTTTAGCAGTCAGCCAGCCAGAAACTGATTTTGTATCAGCGAGTGCCGTCAACAGCCGAGTTCCGGTTGGTCCTTCTAAGTTGCTTGTTGACGGAGGCGAACGCTGCCACCTGTGCCTATCTTCGCGACAACTGGTTTCGAGCGTATCTTCTACACTCTTCCATACTCTAAGAAATGGAACCCGAGCTTTCGCTATTGCCAATCGGGGCGGATTTGCCCGTCGTGGTACCGACGGCCGCTACCATACCGGGATAAGAGTGCTAGATGATGGCGAGCTTGTGACAGCTGTTCAACATGCAATTGAAAATGGACGACAAGTAGCTTTGCACGCAGTTGGAAACGGGGCCGTAGCGTCTGCCATTGGCGCGATAGAAGCTACTCACGCGGCAGAGGCAGGACTATCTAGCGTGCCCAGGATAGAGCACGCAATGGTTGTTGATCGATTGTTGGCCGAGCGTATTTTTGAAGTTGGCGCACTGGTAGTCACCCAGCCTATTTTTCTCGATGATCTAAGTGACGAGCTCACAGTTTTGCCTTTTCCCTCGCCCCTTAGACTACTTCCACTGCGTACTCTTTTAGATTCTGGCGTCACAGTTGCCGCCAGCTCCGATTTTCCTGCCGCACACTTCAATCCTCTCGCAGGGATTCAAGTAGCAGTGACTCGGAGTATTATCCCGAAACCATCGAGTTTGGATCCCGAGCAAGTTGATGTAGAGGAAGCTATTGGGATGTATACAACATCGGCAGCAAAGTCGTTGGGCATATCCGGTCGAGCTGGCATTCTTAAAGAAGGTGCAGTCGCAGATTTAGTTGTGCTGTCCGGAGACCCTTTGACTACTCCGATTCATCAAATTGCCGATCTTGAAATCAGGCAGACCTGGGTGGCTGGCCAGCTAGTATTTCAATTAAATCCTGAAACCCATTAGCCACAAAGCCGCCTGAATACTTGCAGAATATAGTTCTTGCAAATTTCATTTCTATTTAAATACGCCGAAATTACCTGAAAGTTGTAGGTTAATACGTTCACATTCTTTGGTTCAAATTACATTTGTATTGCTCAATTGGAGCTTTGAGGTATCCAAATCTGCAAAGCTATTAATGTGGCGCATATAGATTTATTAAAAGAGACCTCACACTTGGTTGGGATTTTTTCTGAAAGTTTTCAAGAAGAAGAGATAGCGGACTACCTTGAAACTTGCCTCCAAAGCATTGATTCACTCAGTGTCAAGCGAATTGGAAACGCCCTTGTAGCTTCGACTAACTTCGGCCGTTCCCAGAGACTGGTATTGGCGGGCCACATCGATACGGTTCCAGAAAGTGGAAATCTTAAACCCATAATAGAAGGCAATACTTTATTTGGCCTTGGTTCAGCAGATATGAAAGCCGGATTGGCAGTCATGCTTGGACTTGGACGTGAAGTCCAAAAACCAGCCCTTGACGTGACTTACGTGTTCTATCCTTGCGAAGAGGTCGACCATATCCACAATGGCCTTTTTATCCTGTCAAAGACAAATCCCGAACTGTTAAAAGGTGATGCCGCCATTTTGCTTGAGCCAACGTCCGCAGCTATAGAGGCGGGCTGTCAGGGAGTTATAAGAATGGCCATAGAGCTTCGCGGCAAAAGGGCACACAGTGCAAGACCGTGGATGGGTGTCAATGCCATACATAGATCACAGCGAGTAATTGAGGCTATAGAGAACTTTGAAGAGAGAAAACCTGTAATTGATGATTGCCAGTATCACGAAGTTCTCCAGGCAGTGGGGATTTCAGGGGGAGTGGCAATGAATGTAATTCCCGATGAAGTAGTTATAAAGATAAACCATCGGAGCGCACCTGATAGAACTTCGGCCGAATCCATAGAATATTTGCAATCTTTCTTTCAAGATGTGATAGATCCGGATCTTGGTGACGTAATTGAGATACTGGATATCAGCGAGCCGGCACCTCCAGGTTTGAATCATCCCTTGCTCAGTAAATTAAAGGATCTAAGCGGGACTACGCCTCGAGCGAAGCTGGGATGGACTGACGTGTCTTTTTTTGCCTCTTTAGGCATACCGGCTCTCAATTATGGTCCCGGTGATGCTGCGCTTGCCCATGGACCAAACGAGAAGGTGGATCGTATTGAAATTGAAAACGTCTATGAAACTATTTTGAAACTGTTGGAAAATGGTCTTTAATTTATTAGATCCAATAAAGGGAGTATCCAGATGACAGATGACGTAATCGATGCAACGAAGTTTAAAGTTGCAAGAATGCACCCTCCTGGAAGTGAGCCGATAAAGGTGGTTGACATTAAAGGAGTCGATCTTGAAGGAAAGACTTGTGATATTGATATTTCCAAATGCCCCAAGAGAATCGTATTGGCGTTTCTTTCGAGAGGATGCCAAAGTTGTGTCAGGATTTGGAGCGAAGCAGTTGAAGGAGTAAAAATGCTTCCTGAAGACTCGATGTTTGCCGTTGTGACAAAAGATCTAGATTTTGAAGAACACCAAGGAGATGGAGATCCGGGGCAGGGCCAGGTATTGGTAATTTGTTCGACTAAAGCCTGGCATGACTATCAGGTGCCTGGAAATTCACACATTGTAATCATTGATACCGAGTTAGAAAAAGTTGTCGAGGAGAGCGGAGCACTTAACTGGGCCCAGGTAATGAGTCTCATTTGAAAACATTACAACTGTGAATAATTCGAGCAAAATGCTTTCACTGGCAACTTGTTCGTAATACTAATCGATTAATCTTTTGCAGTTAAAATAGCCGATAAGCTAATTCTCTATGTAGCTTCTTATTAGTTGAAAAAACTAATTCAAAGAAGAGCTGTCAGGAGATGTTCATTTGTCACGATGACGTAGAAACATCGCCTGTTTGGCCGCAAGTTGTAGGCGCAGTGGCTCCGGCTAATCTTGCCTGCATCCAAGACAGGATTGTTGGCGCGGCCACATTTACAATTGTGCCATGAGTGGCGCCAGTGAAATGCAAATAATCAATCGTGTCCCCGATTGGACAGGCAGACTGAGTCACGTATCCATCCGTGAGAATAGGTGGCACTGTGTTGTCTGAGGTGCCTTGAACCACGAGCATCGGAAAATCGGTTTTTACCTGTCCGGGATTGTTTTCTTTGGCGTAAGTGACTACTGTGGGATTGGATTGAGCAGAAGCCATAAGAATTGAAGATGTTGGATCATTTTGCATAATCTTGTCCAATGTGTCGGTACAGACTGAGTCAACATACTTGTTTCCGATCGAAATCCCAAGTGGAGTGAACATATCAGTTTCCGGAAGATTTTTATATGTCTTTCCCCAAGTCCAGGCCGCAGTAACAATAAACCCTTTGGCGCTTTCGAATTGCGGACTTAGCGCAACTGCCAGAATAGTTGTAATCCCGGTAGCAGGCGCTGCTGCCACTACGCCCAAAACATTCAAGTCCGACGCATAGGTAGGTGCGAGTTCACCGGCGAATAGCGCAGCATGGCCACCTTGTGAGTGCCCGTAAATTATTACTTTGTTGCTCACTTTGGTATTGGGAAGCTGCATTGCGGCTTTGGCGGCATCTAATACTGCCCTCCCTTCGCTCTCGCCCAAGAGGTAGGGGTGGATGCCTCCGGGAATTCCGAGTCCCTCGTAGTCGGTAGCGGCTATAAGAAATCCGGCTCCCACAAACTTTGAGATCTGAGGGATCAGATAAGTGCCTGCACCGTCTGTCTCAAACAGCGACGGGGCGCAAATTGGGGCGGCTCCTGTTGTGCCGTGCGCCCATGTTATGACAGGATAGCCTCCCTTGGGGGCGGAAGTGCCTGGGACAACTACGTATCCGGACTCGGCAATATCGACGTTGTAGATACTTCTTGAATGGTAGAGAATACGGTACAAAGTGGCTCCCGATGGTACTCCCGGCACGCCTGTGACTTCTTCATATCTGATTAATGTACCTGGCTGGGCCGTGGGAAGAGGAGACGGCGGAGAGTAGAAAGAGGGGATAGAAGTAGATGACGGATCATAAGAAGTAGTGGTAAATTTGACAGGACCTGATGGCTGAGTAGTGGAAGAAGAGTTGTTGGAGGAACTGCAGCTGCTAAGAAAAACGCTTATTACTAAAGCAAGGATCGCTAGATTAAAGCCGTTAAAGTGAGTTAGCGCACCCAGCTTTCTGCGATTTGGTGCAACGTTGTTGTCATTATGTGTTAAGTCAAATGTGCGTTTAGACACAAAACCTCCCGGCTTGGATTTTATTGAATCCTAATTTTATCGCCAATGAAAGCGTAGCGTTTCTTTACCGGCAGTAACTAGAGATCATCGCAGTTAGATGGCACAGTTTGAGCAAGCGAAGTCGGGATTAATCGCCCGAACGAAGATCGATGAGCCGCAACAAATCGATAAGAATTATCGACCAGGTGGCTCAAAAATTTGATTTTAGATACCGAATGAATAAACCGCTTTCCAAATGGAAGCTCTTGTAGTAGTGCAAAAACAGCATCACCAAATCGAGTTATCTCACCATCAGACGACATCACTACAAACGAAGCGTATCTGCCAGGCTCGTCATAACCCGATAAGACACTTAGGGCAGTAGGTGCACAAAATGGAACCCATTCAATATTAGATTTCACTTTTTTAAACTTATTTAATCCACTGAACAGGATTTGGACGAGGTGGACCATACCTCGACACATTTGGCACTCCTGGTCGTAGAACACATAGGCATTTGTGTTACTCACGCAACTTATATTAACCTCCTTTATTATTATTAATACGTTTTAGATGACAAAGTTTTAGAAAGGATGCCAATGCCAAGCGAGGAAATGCAGCGAATTATAGATATGGTGCCGGCAACCGCACCGTTTAACTCCGGAGACTTAAAAGTCAGAAGAGAATCCCTGGATTTTGTAGGTATTGCTGTCACAGAAATAGAAGGCTCCACTTACCAAGATGTAGTAGCAAATTCAGTGGAAGCTCAATGGGTAAATGTTCCCGATGGAGAGGACCACTCAAAAGTCCTTCTTTACCTCCACGGCGGTGGTTACAGCGTAGGCTCTATTATTTCTCACAGAAGACTGGCGGGAAAGATAGCTCACAGCGCCAAACTCGACCGGGCCTTAATTCCAAATTACAGACTGGCTCCTGAAAATCCATACCCCGGGGCAGTCGAAGATGCGTTGAGCGTTTATAAATGGCTGGTTAATGATCAAAAAATAGCTCCTGATCAAATTGTTGTTGCAGGCGACAGCGCAGGTGGAGGGCTGAGCGCGGCGCTGTTGCTCTCAATAAAGCAAAATGGCTTAGCTATGCCGGGAGGCGCAGTGTTTTTGTCGCCTTGGCTTGACTTGACTGGTTCCGGAGAATCTTGCAAGACGAGGCGAGATCGGGATCCAATGTTGACTCCGGAAATGCTGGATGATTTCGCCACAACCTACAGCCAAGGCCAAGTTGCACTGACCGAACCCTTAGTTTCGCCTCTCTTCGGTGATTTTGCGGGTTTTCCAAAATGCCTTATTCAGGTAGGAGATGCTGAAATACTTTTAAGTGATTCCACGAGATTTCACGAAAAGCTTCTTGAAGCCGGAGTTGACGTAGCCATTGAAATATTTGACGAAATGATACACGTATTCCAAATATTTGGCGGAATGGCGCCTGAACCGAGTGAAGCTATTTCAAAGATTGGTACCTGGATCCGCCAACTTTAAAAAAAGACTTAGAGGCCGCGCGAATAGGCAGTATAGCTTCTGACTAGGGATAATAGGTGGTAGGGCATGACTATCCACCCGGTTGATGGTGGTCTTCCGACATAATCGGAAAGTAATGAAAAAAC
>JAJYDO010000030.1:0-8839 GCA_021777355.1 Actinomycetes bacterium
CGAGGACGAGAACTACAATCCAAAGAAAACCATGAGAATGGAATGGATGTTATTCTTCGTCTTTTGCGAATTACGTCGTGGAGGCAAAGCATCTGGCAAGTTCTCGGAGTGGATCAAGCACGTCGACCAGTTCGACGAGATCCCAGACGAGACAGAAGACGGAAGCGACAGTGAAGGCGTGGATTTTACCAACGAGGACTCGGACCCGACTCCTTCAGTCGAGCAGCCGCAAGACTCTGGCTCTACCGGGGAATAAGACCGCAGGATCTCCTCTCGGCTCCTGATGCAATTGTGACGGAGCTATTTCTTGAATTACAGGAGTCCGACGGCAAGATGCCACCTCGAAATGATCTAGCAGCGATGCAAGATGTGATCAGGAGCTTATGATGTCGCAAGTCTTACATGGAACCGGATTCACTATTGAGATCGATGGACTGAGGGAAGCCCTCAAAGCACTGGAGGACGTTAACGCCGATGCAGGGAAGATTGTCAGGCGAGAGCTAATGAAGGAAGCTCACAAAATGGTCAATCTCGCAAAAGAATTAGCACCTGAAAAAACAGGAGCCCTCAAAGATTCTCTACACGCCTTCGGCGCTGGCAAAGGCAACAAAGTCGCTGTCGCTGGTGGAAGATCCTCTATTCCCTACGCAGGCGTTCAAGAATGGGCAACAGATTATAAGAGGTATCCACCCAACGCAAAAGTCTTCACCTACCGCTCAGGACGGCGGGCGGGTAAAACTTTCAAAAAGAACGAAGACCGAACCGTTGAAGTCCATATGAATGGATCTTCTCCACCTCGCTTTCTCTATAAGGCAAAAGATCAAATCGCTTTTGGAGCTTATGGCCGCATCATGTTAGTAATTGAAAAAGAACTCAAGAAGAATGGACTTTGGCGATGAGCACGTCCATAAAGGCCAAACTTGTCGCAGACCCATCCGGAGTTATCAAAGGAACCAGCCGGGCTAAGCATGAACTCACAGGATTCGGCGGAGCCCTGGCTAAATTACAACAGAGAGGGGCCGGGGCGTTTTCCGGGCTTGCGTCAGCGATGTCGAACTCCGGCCTATTCAATAATAATTTTAGCTCGATCATCTCTGGGGTTGACAGTGCTTTTTCGACGTTAGGGGACCGTCTCGAATCCATCGGAGAAAAAGCCTCGAAGCTCCAAAAAATCGGCGCAACTATGGCTGGACTTGGAGCGGTTGCGACAGCCGCAGGTGCAGGCATGACAATGCTGGGAATGCCCCTGGAGAATGCGCAAGCCAACCTGCAAAATGCCATCAAAGACACAGGCGGTTCCATCGATCAGTACTCCGCAAAAATTGGTCAGGCCCAAAGTGCCATGGCTAATTACGGATTTACGTCGGATCAAGTTGACTCAGCACTTGCCAAACTAACCCAGGCAACAAGGAGTCCCGAGGTTGCCCTTAAAAGTCTTCAGACCGCCGCCGACCTTGCCAAAGCCTCACATATTTCCTTAACCGCAGCCGCCGATCAATTGGCACGTCTGGCCAGTGGTAGAGCTGGTCGGGCTCTTTCGGCTTATGGAATCGTCACCACCGTTTCGACCGTGACTCCTCAGGTCGCAGCTGCAAAGGCAGTCGCCCAGCACACAGCTGCACTTCAAAAGCTAGCAATTGCACAGGCAAACTTAGCAGCACTTCAGAGTAAAGGTGGAACTTCCACGCCAGGAACCGTGAAATCAAAGTCGAATGCCTCGACCGTTTCCCACGCTCAAAAGAGCGCAGATGCATCGCTGACACGAGCCGAGAATGCTCTTGCAAATGCTCAACTCCGACTCCAGGGAATTCAAACGAAGTTAGCCCACGAAAAAAAATACAACGCCAACGGATCAACCGAACTCGCTTCAGCCGAGGCCAAGTTGCAAAATGCTCAGCAAAATTTAACAAACGCTCAACAGGCGGCCACCGCTGCAGGACAGATGCAAATCACAACCACGTCCACATTGACAGCAGGACACAAGACCGCAGCAGCGTCAAGTCTCTCTCTCATGAAGGCTCAGTTGGCTGTCCAGGCGGCACAGGCTGCCGTCGCTAAATCCTCAGCAGCAGAGGCTACAGCAACAGACAACATGAAGCATCCGCTCAATAAATACAACAAGTATCTCGGAGAACTGAACCAAAGAATCCACGGAACAGCCCAGGCCCAAAGCCAAACTTTCGGAGGGAAATTCGACGCTATCAAGGCCAAAGTGACCGACATGGCTATGGAGTTCGGGAAGAAATATGGCCCATCAATCACCGGAGTTTCCATTGCCGCAACAGGACTTGGAGCTACTCTGGATGTTGGAGCGAAAATTGCTGAAAAATTTTCAAAAGGAATCAAGGTCACCTCGGAAGTCGGATCAGCAGCATCCGATGCGGCCAAGGGGCTCAGCACCGCCACCGATCTCGTCACAGAGTCGTCCACGGTCGCATCCGGCGCTCAGGATCTTCTCGCAGGTTCAGAAGCAGTCGAAGCCGGAGGCGCAGAAGTAGCCTCTGTCGCAACCGATTCACTTGCGGCCTCTGTCGCGGCCGTTACGCTCCCTGTCCTCGCAGTAATCGCCGCAATAGCTCTTTTGGCCGTCGGTATTTACGAACTCGTGAAGCATTGGAAAACTGTCATGAAGTGGTTGAAAGAGGGCGTCTCGGACGTTTGGCATTCCATTGACAAAGTGTGGGGATCAATTCTCAAGTCGGCAAAGTTAGGTTGGAAAATGATTTGTGATGCCGTCACTTTGCCGGTGCATCTCTTGATCGACGGAGTGAAATTCTATTTGAAGATGCTAGAGGATATTTGGATCAAGTTACCTCTCAAGATTCTCGGGTATTTGAAGGATGCCGGGAAATGGCTTTGGAACACAGGCAAGCAAATCATCATGGGATTGATAAATGGGATCGGTGCTTTTGAAAGCATGATCGCCAACGCCATGAAGAAAATCGGGAGTTCGATCATTCATGGAATCGGATCGGCTCTTGGTATCTCATCACCTTCTCGAAAGATGATGGAAATCGGCCAATACATTTCCCAGGGTCTTGCAATAGGTATCGATCAACACGCAGGCAAAGCAACGGATGCCGTGACGAGAATGGCCAACCAGATAGCCAACGTTCCAATCGGAGCCAACATCTCGACATCCGTTGGAGCTAATACCGCATCAGTTGGAGCTGGCGTGGGAAGCTCTACCGCACCTGTCATGAACGTTTCCGTGGTTGTACAAGGGAGCGTTACAACCGAGCAAGAGTTATCTGAAATGATCTATCAATCACTTCTGCAAAAGGGTCAAAAGATGGGGTCGCTTTTCCAGGGGTACGCGTGACGCTACCCACCATCACTTGCAAAGCAGCATTCGGATCTCCATTTTCTAGCGCTCCGACTTGGACTGACATATCGGCGTACTTCCGTCGGGCATCTACCTCGACAGGCAGAAACAAAGTCATGCGCACAATGGCACAATTCCAAGCCGGAACGGCCACCATCGCCCTTGACAACCGTGGCAGAGAGTTTGACCCGCTCAACACGGCCTCGCCTTATTACCCGAACATAACGCCCGAAACTCTTATTCAAATTGAAGCCACGTGGTCGGGAGTAACCTACCCGATTTGGACAGGGTATGCCGACGAGTGGCCAGTCTCGTGGCCCGGCTTTGGTGTCGAGTCCGAAGTGCAGGTCAAAGCCACTGACATTTTCAAGCAGGCGACCGTCAAAAAAATGCTCACGACAAACTATGCCAACGCTGTCATGGCACTTTCCCCTTGGATCTATCTGCCAATGGATGACCCAGCAGGAAGCGAATACGCACTCGATCAGAGTGGGGCTAATTACATCCCCAATGCTCAGGCTTACGGATGCACTTTTGGATATAAGCCGGGCTACTCTAACGTGTCTGACCTCTCGGCAGTTGATCTTTCACCGTCAGGATACCTCATCGCTCCACAGAATCCCCAAATCGGTGGAGGCAGCGGATGGACTTTCATAATGTGGATGAAAACTGCAATGATTCCAGGAGCAGGCGGAGCTGCGATAGCCTCCTGGAATGGAGGCGGTGACCTTTTGAATTCTGGCCTCACTCTTGAATCGTCGGGCATCCTAGAGGGATTCATCGGAGGTGTGGGGATTTCGGCCTCTCCAGTTGTAAATGATGGTAAATGGCACATGGTGGGTATTCAATATTCAAGTGCCCCCGAAATGGTCTTGATCGTCGATGGAAACGTATACGGGGCCGTCGGCTCCGCTGGTGTTCAGTTTCCCGGCCAAATGATGATCGGTATGGGGAAATGGTCACCATCTTTTGTTGGCCAAGTGGCCCAAGTCTCAGCTTTTAACCAGTTTTTGACCCCCACGCAAATTGCCAGCCTCTACGCAGCAGCGACGCCCTTCCCTCAACAGACAACAGGACAGAGGATCTCGGCTGCCCTGTCCATCATGGGAGTGCCGAGTGCGCTCCAGGCTATAGATACAGGAGAGACAACTCTTGCAGCCGAGAATCAATCGCTTTCGACGGTGAGAGCCCTCGAATACATCCAGCAAGTCGAGCAAAGTGAGCAAGGCCAGCTTTTCACCGGCCCCGATGGCGTGATGAATTTTTATGACAGGTATCACCGTTTTCGCTATCCCAATTATTCGAGCCAAGCTACATTTTCAGATGACGGGACTGGGCTACCGTACACGGTCGGAGGTTTTGCGCCAAATATTAACGACCAGCAGCTTTACAACATCATTGCCGTGACCCGACGTGGCGGCACAATGCAGGTTGCCTCAGATCAAACGAGCATCACCGACAATGGCGAGCGAACCCCAACTGGTGGCCTCACAGATCTTCAGTACACCAACGACACCGACTCCCTTGGATGTGCAGGATGGATTCTGGCTGACACGGCCACGGCCAAGGTGGAGCTTCCTAAGTTGATTCTTGACCCGACGGGCAACGACTCCCTTTGGCCCCAGGTACTCGCTCGAAGGGTGGGGGATGTCATTACCATTAAGAAAACCCAGATCCCTGGGGGTGGTTCTCCTATCTCAATCGACTGCCGTATCGAGGGAATAAAGCACACCATTGGAAACCTCAAATGGCAGACAGAGTGGTCACTTTCCACCATGGGGCTTCAAAAATGGCTCATTTTCGACGACCCAGTTTTAGGCTTCTGGGACAATGGAGCGCTCTTCGGCTGGTGAGGTCTAGCCTCGGGGGAAAATAAGGCATGCCAGCAACATGGTCAACGCCGAAAATCTGGAGCTTTGGATCTGCCGCTTCGTCTGCCGACATGGACACATACGTTTCGGACAATTTGTCCTACCTCTCAACACCTCCCTCGTTTTCAGGTTCTCAGACTGTCTTCCAATCTGTACCGAACGCCACCCTCGACACCATCGAAATTAACAACATTGTCAACGATCCTTACGCTGCATGGCAGGGAACACCTAACTGGGCGTGGAAAGCTCCCGTGGCAGGTCTCTATCTTATGTCTGGTTTGGTTAGCTTTGCAGGTGGGACTACTGGGAACATGACGGCTTTCGCAGGTCTCAACGGATCGAATGTCAAAGCTGGACCACAACAAGGTTTCGCAGGTGGACTTTCATGTGGATTCGTTGGGCTCGTCAGATGTAATGCATCCGACCTGCTTTCGCTTATGGTTGACCAAGCTTCCGGAGCTGCACAAAATACAGCATCTGAAACATACCTCGACATTATCTGGGTGAGCTTCTGATGAGCTTCACACCCATTGCCATCACGGCCCAGTTCTTAGACTCGACAGGCGCAGTAATCAAAAGAGGCACAGTTGAATTTGAACTCACAGCCTCGATGACCCAGCCAGGTCAGAAAGTCTCACCTCACGTAATCCGTGGAATCCTCGATCCTGCAACTGGCAATTTGAAACTCGACAGTGGCCAAGTCTTGTCGTTACTCGCAACAGATGATATCGGGACTTCACCGTCCGGCGTGACCTACACAGTCACTGAGCGGATCTCTGACAGCCCCGTGAATACTTGGCAGTTGAGTGTTCCTCACAACTCTCCGGGAGGGACGCTCGATCTGTCAAGTGTTGCGCCCTCGATCAACAACCCCCTCTACTCCTACGCTTCAACAACTGGAACGACTTTCACCGGCCCCATCATTCACGCATCATCATCTCCCATCGATGCGCAGGCAGGTGTCAAACTACACGGACTAGCTAGGAGCGCAGTGCCGGTCGGGACAATTCACGGCCCATTAGGCGATGTGATCATCCCACCTCCTGGCCCATTAGTTCCGCAAACTCCTAATGTGATAGCAATCGACGCCACATACTCCACGCACCTAGGTTGCCCTGGTCTACGTAACGATGTTTGGTTCTCGATGACACTCTCTGGAAGTCCTGGCAAGCTAGGTCACTATGACGCAGGCACAAAAGTTTACACGAGCTTTCAGATGCCGACACCACCTTCGACATTCTCACCTGCTGGAATTGTTTGCTCACCTCTCGACGGTCATATTTATATAGCCTCACAGGGTGCGGATGGTCTATGGACATACGATCCAATAGCTAACGCCTGGACGAACCCAGGAATGCCTGCCGGAATCTCAGGAGGCATCGACCGGCTTTATCTGAACCCTTCCACCGGCAACGTGTTCACTTGTTGGACTAATCCAACCGGAACTTACTCCGCTGACGGAGTTGTCTTTGCCGAGTTTGTTGTCTCAACCCAAACATGGCGCATTATAAATTACAGCCAAAATCTGACGAGTGATTTTGCGACCTATGGGACTTACACAATCCCGATCTCAGCGCAGCAATTCCACATCTTCCCAGGCGATGACGGCCTTATCTGGGAGATGATGACTTATTTTAACGCATGGATTGTCATGGTGGCTTTTGACCCAGTGACTTACCTGCCGGTCTACGTTTCTCCAAATGCACCGACTTATCCTGCTGGCGTTGCCGAAGGTCTATTTTCTTTCACTTGCGATGGTCTTGACGGATACGGTTACATGTCATTCAACGATTCAGGGAGCGGCACACCTTACATCGTCAGAGTCGCAAAAGACGGTAGCTCAATCAGAGCGTACCCAACCGGCACGGGGACTTACCCCGATCAAGTGAACATCGGAATCGATAGGCGCATTTGGTCAACAGACTTTGCCAACTCTCAACTCCTAGCCCTCGATCCTGTTTCAGGAGTTGTGACTCCTTATACTTACTCCAACACCGCCCTAAGTTGCGTTGGCGTGTTCGCTGGCCCCGATGGCTCGATCTATGGAACTGCCACTGGCTTAGTGCAAATCCCTCTCATCTCATCGGGAGGTGGTGTCACATCACTTGCAGTCAACGGAGGAGCGCCGGGAACGGGCCCTCTTTCCCTTGTCGCTGATCCTGGTTTAGGAGTTGGAGAGAAGTGCACGATTATTTGCGCCGGTCTCAAGACTGTTATCCAAGGAACATGGGTTGATGAGCCATTCTCGTCGACGTGGTACGGGGGCTTTGTCTACAACACCTCTGACGCTCTCAACGACGAGATCCAATACGCAAAATGGCTCGCTGCTGGGACGTACAAATTGATGATTTACGGGAACTCGGAAACCAACGGAGGACAGCTAAGCCTTATCGTAAATGGAGCAACGCAGAGTGGGGTCTACGACACTTATGCTTCAACGGGAGGAACATCCTCCAACACTTGGACAGGAGTAGTTCTGCCTTCTAGCGGACTTGTGACGATCGGATTAAAGGTCACAGGGACGAATGCTTCCAGCGGTTATTACTACTGCAGACTTTCTGGTTTCGACATAATGAGGACGGCGTAATGAAGTGCCCTTTTGCTCAGTGGCAAGGCCCAACCTCCAACCAAGTAAGCGGAGGCATGAAAGATCACCGAGGGCTAGTGCTTCACATCGCACAGAGTCCCGACGCTCAAGGCACTATTAACTGGCAAAAGAACCCGACTGCTCAGGTCTCATCACATTTCGTCAACGACGTGGACGGGACGCTGTATCAGGTTGTCGATACGGATGACATGGCGTGGGCTGAAATGGCCGGTAATGGCGAATGGCTGAGCGTTGAAAATATTGGGTATTCAGGCAACCCACTTACCAATGCTCAAGTGCAAACGCTAGGAAAACTCTTTGCCTGGATCTCGCAGAATTTCAACGTGCCTCTAGTTGCAACTGACGACCCCAATGGCTCAGGTCTTGGATGGCATGGAATGGGTGGAGATGCTTGGGGAGGTCATTTACAGTGTCCTGGAGATCCCATCAAGGCCCAACGTCCGCAAATTCTCGCAGTTGCAATAGCGATTGTTAATCCACAGATCCCAACTACTACCCCTATCCCTACAAGTGAGGACAATATGAATCAGTCAAATATCCCAGAGAACACACTAGGCACCGTGATAGTTCCTAGATCAATAACAGGCAATGCCATTGTGACTGTTGCTGCATTCGGAGATGCCATCGGAACTGCCGACGTACGAAGTCGTGACGGAAGTGTGAAGCCGCTTTTCGGTGGAAGTTCCACCCCTGGTGCCTTCGCCATTTTGGACAATGCAAGTTCTAGTGCGGTGATACCACCCAACTCTGACGTTGTTTGGATCAAGACCACAACGATTCCAGTGTCAGTTCTAATCGAACCCCAACCATAAGGAGCCATTATGTCAGACCCAACACAAAAGCCAGTCGTGCCGATCGTTAGCGTGCAATCCACCGCCGACGCATTTATGAAAGAGGCCAAGGCCGTAGACCCCGCCACAGTTGACGCAATAGACAAGAGACTCACAGACGTTGAAAGTACCCTCTCTAGCAAGCTAACCAAATTCATAGCAGTCGGTGGAACTGCTGGATATGTCGGTGTAATCGTGGAAGTAT
>JAJYDO010000030.1:8849-32686 GCA_021777355.1 Actinomycetes bacterium
GAGTCATCAAGTGATCGCCGCTTCTCTCTCTGACATCAGCGCTCTTGTCGTGGTTGTTGAAGCCGTACTTGCAATAGTCGCTGCCGTGATCGGATTGCGAACCGTCAAGGTTAAAACCTTGCGTGACGGACTCTCAACGCTAACAGTACTCCTCGAAGCTCAAACGAAAAAGTCGAAAGAGCTGGAATTCACCATCGACCGCCAGGCGCACCAGATCAGCATCCAACAAGATCAAATTAGGATGCTGCAAGAACTTGTCACATCCGCTGCAAAAGTGGACGCACTGGCTAACGATATAAAAGTGCATTTCGCCGAAGTCATGGGGGCACTAGGCAAACGGGTAACAGACTCTGCCCTGGCTCAAAAGCAAGTTGCAGGTGCGTAGTGATCGCCCCCGGTGATCTAGTCCTGGCCCATGGCAGGGGCTTCGTCTCGAAAGTGATCAGGTTCGATGAGACAATCAAACTCAAGGGCTTCTCGAACTGGAATCACGCTGCCATGGTTGTCAGTGTCGAGGGCGACGTGGTCTGGGTTGTCCAGGCGGAAGCCAAGGGAATAGTCAAAACAACACTTGATAAAGTGGCTCCTGGTGGAAGTTACATAATCGTCAAACCACCATTAACAAGCCAGGCAGACATCGACCAGGCCGTCGAATATGTACTGAGCAGGGTCGGCGAAAAATACGGTGTTTTGATCATCGTGAGTATCGTATTCAACCAATTCACCCCGAAACTGATACATGTCGATTTTCGCAGGGAGGGAACTCTGATCTGTTCTGGTCTCGTGGCAAGAGGCTACGAGCACGGGGGATGGAACTGTCCAAGTGACCCATTCCAAATTTCACCAGAAGAATTAGGGATAGCAGTAGGAGCCGAGAGGTGAGCGCAATTTCAGAGATCCACTACCTCACACCAGGTTGCACTTGCGAAGATCGACTCATGCACCCGTGTGATATTTGCGGTAAACCAGCGGCGCAGCACTACCTATTTGGAAAGCCACGAGGCTATTGTCCCGAGAAGCTGGTAGCGATGTATGAGCCGAGAGAGACGTGCGAACCCAAACCGACCTAGAGAAAAGCCCCCAAATCGGGGGCTTTTTTTTTGTGTCTCTAGTGGCGTTGCCGTCACTTCCTGCCTTCGTTCCATTCCCTGATCGTCTTACGCACCCACACCGGCGAACCAGAGAACACTTTGTAAGGCTCTGGCATCTTGCCCTTGCTCCGTAAATCCCGAACTGATTGCACGGCTAGGCCGATTTCAGCAGCGACTTCGGAGATCCCGAGAAGTTCATTGTCGTAGTCGTAGAGCCTTCGCTCCAAAGCCAGTTTTATTGAGATGGGGTCATCAGCCAGCCCCACGTAGGGTGGTGCTCCTGCTAGGTTGTCAGCTTCCAGGTCGATTCCGACTTCGCTCCAAATGTCGTCGATCATCACATCGACATCGACGGTTCGCCAAATGCCGTCTTTGGACTTTTCCCTCGCCCCATCCGTGACGTGCGAAGCAAAATATCGCAGAGCGTCCCACCTGGAATGCTTCCCGTATGTTTGGCCTTCGTGAATGTCGCTTCTTTTGATTGATGGTGTTTCCATTGTTATTTTCCTTTGCTTTAGTAGATGTTCAGTGCTAGTTCTTTTGCTCTTGCGCAAATTGAATCTTCGCAATTGTCACAAGCGGTAAATTCCTTCTCTGCATCCAAAAGGGCTTCGATTCCCCTAGAGGCTTCGGTCTTTGAGATGCTTCTCAGGTTTTGTCGCATCGTCTGGTTTCCTTTGAGGCTAGCGTAGGCTGGCTTGACTTCGGAAACCCACCACATAGCGATTTCCTCTTTTGACATTCCACGCTTTGCGATAAGGCTTTCGATGTACTTTGCTTGAGCTTCTGATGCTTTGTTGTTGTTCATATAATAGATAATATATTATCTATTATCAAATGTCAAGTAATTCTTTCAAAATTTCCAAACTTCCCTACTACCAGGGGATTTAGTGAGGCAAAGCCAGTGCAGCGCCCAGAATATCCGCAGCTTCACGATCCTTTTCCGGCACGGCGTGAGCATATATCTTGAGCGTGGTGTAAGCGTTGGCATGACCCAAACGACCAGAGACGGTGCGAATGTCAACGCCAGCCCCGATTAGCGTGGTCGCTGCAAAGTGTCGGAGACTGTGGAAGTGCAGATCTCGCCAACCGTTTTGGTCAGCAATGCGTCGAAATGCTTTAGAGGGTGTGTCAGGATGCACTGGAACTTCACCGACCACGTCACCATAGAAAAGGTAGGGATCTTGACACCTCTCAAAGCCTGAGCGCTCGCACCCCTCGATCAGCTCGCTTTGCTGGCTGGCGACAATATCAAGTGCCGACTTTCCCACAATCACGGTGCGGACTTTCCCCGTTTTGGTCGATGTGAGATGTACCCCAGCTCTAGGAGTGTAGGCAAGCGAATGCCGGACGTGGATCTTCTCACCGTCTAAGTCGCTCCATTTGAGGCCAAGAAGCTCGCCACGTCTAAGGCCAGTCAATGATGCCAGAGCGATTATCCGAGCGATCGCAGGCGAAGATTCCAGGGCATCGGCAACTATTGTGCGGACCTGTTCTGGCGTGGGTGAGATCATTTCGTGAGAAGTTAGGCCAGGAGGCGAGGCCAACAGCGCCGGATTCTTTTCGATCCAGCCCCACTTGAGCGCCTGTCCGAGTGATTTATGGATGATGATGTGGGTCTGTTTGATAGTCGCAGGTGCAAGCCCACGCTCTTTCAGATCTCCGTATAAGGCATCTAAATGCCTTCCAGTCAGTTGATTTAGTGGCACTTTGCCGAGTGCTGGTGAGATGTACAGGGCGATCTTAGAGCGATAACCGGCCGCCGTTGATTCCCTGATCTGAGCTGCCTCGATCCACAACTTAAGCAGCTCGTCGAAGGTTTGGCTCGTGCTTTTCAGCTTGTCGGATTCTAGAGTCATTGCAGCTAAAACTCTCTGTGCGGTGCGCTTAGATCCTTTCACATCTCGATATTGCCGCCGTCTTTTGCCAGTCATGGGGTCAGGCGGCAGTTCAATCGAGACTTGCCAGATCCCTTGCGAACGTTGTCGTATTGGCATAATAATATTTTAACACGGTTTTGACAAAAGGCGACATTTAGGCGGCAAGGTTATTTCGCAATAGTCCATTTATGGAGTTTAACCAGGTGGGCCGCGCGAGTCTCGATCTCGCCACCTTGGGATTAAAAGTCCCCTGCTCTACCCGATGAGCTAGCGGCCCGTCGAGTAGCGTACTTTAGATTTGGCACCCCCGTGAACATTTTCAAAAATATTTTACCCTCTGGAAATAATAATCCCAGGTCATCTAGTATTTTAGTTTTAAAAAAAGTCAGCTGAAATTATCTCTCGAGCAGTTTTTCGAGCCAGAAAATCGACTTCTAGGACATGCTTGATTTCACTCATTTCAACCGGCTCGGTTGCAGCCATAGTCCTTTCAATCACTTCAGGAATTTTGAGCCATGCCAACTTCTTGTTCAAAAAGCAATCTACAGCGATCTCATTGGCTGCATTTAGAACCGTAGGCATTGACATGCCTATTCTTCCGGCCTCATATGCCAAAGAAAGGCTTTTGAAGGTTGCTAAATCCGGAGCTTCAAAATCGAGCTGTCCCACTTCGGCCAAATTAACCATTCCATAGGGAACTTTGTGCCTGTCAGGATGGCATAGCGCATAAGAGATGGGAAGTTTCATACTCGGATAGGAAATTTGAGCAATGGTGGCGCCGTCAATAAAACTAACCAGTGAGTGCACAATAGACTGCTTGTGGATGACAACTTCAATTGCGTCGTAATCGAGTTCAAAAAGTTCATGGGCCTCAATGACTTCTAAACCCTTGTTCATTAACGTTGAAGAGTCAACCGTTATTTTGGGGCCCATCTTCCAAGTTGGGTGGTTTAATGCCTCTTCAAGTGAAACTTCACCCAAGTCCTCAAGTCTCTTGCCCCGAAATGGTCCGCCGCTTCCGGTTATAATTAGTTTGGAAACTTCCCTTTTTCCTCCAGATTTTAAACATTGGAAAATTGCGGAATGTTCCGAATCCACAGGTATTATTTCCCCGCCTTTTGCCTTTTTAACCCTATTTACTACTGGCGCGCCAGCCACTAAAGATTCTTTGTTAGCTAGAGCCAAGCGTTTTGAAGCTTCTAGCGTAGCTACTGTTACTTCAAGCCCCTTAAATCCAACTACGGCATTTAAAGTAATATCGGAGATGGAAGCAATCGATGACAGGCCTTCAGAACCCGCCCTTACTTCACAAATATTACCCACCAAAGACTTTAGGTCATGATACTTTGACTCATCTCCGATTGCCACAACTTCAGGAATAAATTCCTTTACCTGGCTGGCCAAAAGTTCGACACTCGACCAAGCGCCAAGGGCTTTTACATCAAAGCTATCGGGAGCTTCCTTTATCACTTCGAGTGCCTGGGTCCCAATGGAGCCCGTGGAGCCGGCAATCGATACTGAGACCATTTAAATTCAACTCAAATGCATTAACTGGAGCAGTCCGTATGTGGCCGGAAGAGCGAACAGTATGCCGTCAACCCTGTCAAGAATTCCTCCATGCCCTGGCAGGATTGCCCCAAAATCCTTAAGCTTTAGATCTCGCTTCAACATGGATTCGACTAGATCTCCAAGCGGAGCCACTACTGAAATTACTATTGCAAGCAAAAGCGCATGGCTAACGGTCCAAGGATGGAAAACACTTCCTAGAAACAGGCCCGCAACTATTGTCAAAATTGTTCCGCCTACAAAACCCTCCCATGTCTTATTTGGAGAGATATTTGGAGCAAAAAGGTGCTTTCCTTTTGAACCTGCAAGTTTCCCAAGTCCAAATGCACCCACATCATTAATTACGGCCAAGGTTATAGCAGTCACCATATAAGCTACTCCATGCCCGTTTGGATAAGCATCTGGATTCAATATCAGACCGCCAAACGAAGCCAGCACACCAATCCATCCAAATCCAATTAACGTGACCCCAATGTTCGCCACAGGTCGCTCTTGGCCATGATGGTTCGAAGTGGACTGATTTACCGACGATCCTGAAAGGTACCACAGGAAGGTAAATACTACAAAAAGTCCGCTAACTAAAGATATAGCTACGGAACCTTTCAGATAAGCGCCCAAAACCACTCCTATTGTGGCGATAACTCCAAGAATTGTGGCTGGCTTAAACCTTACCTTTTGAAAAGCACGGTAACACTCAAATACCGCCAAGGTAGCCACAAACAAAGTTAAGGCGATTGCGGTTTGAGATCCGATAGCAAAAAATATTGAGCATGCCGCGGCAATCGCAGCACCTGTAAGAACTCTGATAGAAAGTTCAGTATTTGCCTTCTCGGGAGTTGAAAAGTTATCTGTGCCACTAGAGATCTTTACGCGTCTCTTGGGTATATCGATTTCAATATCGTCTTCAAATATTGCATTTGGTGAATGGCGAACTTCTTCACGCAAATTTGCATCCGGTAACTCACTATATGCGTCATCTGCTTTGGCTTCAACCATGTCAACATTGACCTTTGAATCTTGGTCATCTGATACCGAAAGTGGGGCCTTTTGGTTTTCGTCGTCCTCGTCTTCATCTCGCCACATCTCTTGGTTCTCACCCGAGCCGCTCTTAGTACGTCCGAACAAACCCGAGAGCCTGCCTTTGAAAAAAATAGGCTCGTCATCATCCAGTTCTAAATCATCTCTTAAAACGCGCTCCCTTTTGGACGCCGAGTGCCTTCCTCTGGGCCGCTCACGGTATTCTTCGCTGTCAATTCCGGACGAGGTGGAATCATCTTCCTCATCCTCTTGCGGAATCTTCGATGAGCCTATTTGGGTCGAACTATCTTCTTCGTCTTGATCACCGGAGAATAAACCGCCTATTTTCTTGCGTGCCCTCCTTGGAACATCTTGAACAACCGGGAGTTCTGCAGTGAGATGAACTAGGTCGTCTCCTTCGTCTTTACTCCACTCCTTTTCAGAACGCCAAGTCACTGTATTCGAAGAGATTCTCGACCATTCATCGTCATCTGATTCGCCTTCTGGCAAAAGAACTTTAGGAACCTGTCCGGTCGGAGGGTCAGTCCAGTGCTGTGAAATTTTCCCGCCTTCGATTACCAAAGGTTCTTCCTCATTTGACTCTGACCGGCTTAAACCTGTCGACTTTAAAGAATCAGAAGTGTTGTCCACGGAGCTATTTTCTAGAACAGCTTCCCTTTTCGATTCAAATTCCATTTCGCCCTCAGCCACTAAGATCCGCCTCCCTGTGAATCCAACCGATCGCCATTTTCTACACTTCCAACAATTCAGACTCTTTGTTAGAGAGTACCGCGTCCACCATCGCCACGTATTCATGAGTTAGCTTTTCTAAATCTTTCTCTGATCTTTCTAACTCATCAGCTGAAATTTCGCCTTTTTTCTCCATAGCTTCAATTTCGTGCCTCGCGGATCTTCTAACGTTGCGAATGGCTACCCTATTTTCTTCTGCCATATGCTTGACGACTTTTACCAGCTCTTTTCGCCGCTCTTCGGTGAGGGAAGGGAAATTCAGTCTTATTACATGCCCGTCAGAGTTTGGAGTTATTCCCAGATCAGAAGCTAAAATAGCCTTTTCAATTGCTCCAATGGACCCCTTGTCAAACGGTGTCACCACCAATAGCCTTGCTTCCGGGACGTTAAACCCCGCTATCTGGCGCAAAGGAACGGTTGAACCGTAATAATCAACCTCAATCCGTTCGAGCAATGATGGAGACGGTCGAGAAGTTCTAACCCCAGCTAACTCCTCTTTAGCATGAGTTACTACTTTGGCCATCTTTTCCCGGGTCTCATCCAGCAAAATGGCTAATAACGAGTCATCTTCCATCTGTCAAGCGTACCTATTTTTCGAGTCCCTAGTCACCGAATCAGGGTTCCTATTGCCTCGCCTCGAAGCGCACGCTCAATATTTCCCGAATTCATCAGGTCGAAAACAAGAATGGGCAGGTTGTTATCCTTGCAAAATGTTATTGCAGTTAGATCCATAACTCGCAAATCTTTGGAGATTACGTCCATAAATGCAATTTCTTCAAACTTCTTTGCAGTTGGATCCACCCTCGGATCTGCAGTGTAAACCCCGTCAACTCCGGAATGAGTACCCTTTAATATTGCCTCAGCTCCAATTTCTGCAGCTCTTAGGGCAGCAGGAGTATCGGTTGTGAAGTAGGGATTTCCCATTCCTGCTGCAAAAACTACCACTCTTCCCTTTTCCAGGTGCCTGATTGCTCGCCGTCTAATGTATGGTTCAGCCACCTCGGCCATGCTAAGTGCCGAAAGTACCCTAGTAGGCTGATTATGGCGTTCTAAGGCTTCTTGCAGCGCCAAAGCGTTAATGACTGTGGCCAGCATCCCCATGGTGTCAGAGGTCGATCTTTCGATACCTGCGTGCTCACCGGTGGTGCCTCGCCAAATATTCCCGCCCCCAACCACCAAGGCAATCTCTACTTGAAACATTTCCCTGGCTGAGGCTATTTCTCCTGCAAGTCGGTCTACCACTTCTGCATCGATAGTCTCTTCCGAAGATGAAGAAGCCAGGGCTTCTCCCGACATCTTGATAATTACGCGCTTCCACCTAGCTGGACTTTCATTAAAATTGGCTGGATTGGTCACGCTATTAGCCGCCAATTACAACTTGGTAATACCTGATTATCTTCGCACCTTGTAAGTGTGTAACAACGCTCTGTTTTTCGTCTCGGACGTAATCTTGCTCCAAAAGGCACCGATCTTTGAACCAACCGGTTAATCTTCCTTCAACGATTTTTGGAAGTGCGGCTTCGGGCTTGCCTTCATTCCTCGAAATATTCTCGATGGTTGCCCTCTCCCTGTCGACTTCGTCGGCCGGCACTTGATCTCTATTGAGGTATTGGGGCTTTGTAAAAGCTATATGAACGGCAATGTCATGGGCTATCTCCGGGTTTCCTCCTTCAAGCTCAACCAATACGCCATTCACTCCTCGACCTGCCTGCACATGCAAATAGGTCCCGACATTAGAACCGGCTCCGGCAACAAGTTGAATGGCTTGTCCGATTTCAATATTTTCTTTCAGGGTGATTTTGAGCTGGTCAACTTGACCGGCCAACTCACTTACCGATTCGGGACCCTTGGCAGCCACTAAATCGGCCAAATCTTGGACAAAATTGACAAACTGTTCGGATTTGGCAACAAAGTCGGTCTCGCACTTTAGCTCCACCATAGAAGTTGCCTCACCGTGAGAAGACAGAGCAATTGCTCCTTGAGTGTTCTCCCTACTTGCTCGTGAGGACGAAGAAGAAAGCCCTTTTTCCCGCAGCCAGAGCTTCGCTTTATCCATGTCGCCGTTTGTCTCAATTAAAGCCTTCTTGGCGTCCATCATCCCTGCACCAGTAGCTTGGCGAAGAGACTGGACATCTTTCGCACTTATATTTGACATAAATTACTCACCTACCTCTTTAGATGTGTCTTCTAATATTCCACTTTGTTCAGGAGTTGCCAAAAGGGAATCAGTTGATTCTTCAATTACCACTGAAGTTGCTAAAGCCGGCTCAGGCACAACTGAAGCAGATCTCAACAAAGTCTTGGAAGCAATAAATCTTCCTTCCTTTACTGCTTCTGCAATAACGGAAGCCATGAGTCTTGCGGCTCTTATGGCGTCATCATTTCCCGGAATTGGATAGTCGATAATGTCAGGATTGCAGTTTGAATCAACTACGGCAACAACTGGGATCGAGAGCTTCCTGGCTTCAGTGATGGCCAAATGCTCTTTATTGGTGTCCATTACGAACAGGGCATCGGGCAGCTTGGCCATTCCTCTAATCCCACCTAAGTTGCGATGAAGTTTCTCCATTGCTCGTGTGAGCTGCAATGCTTCTTTCTTGGGCATTCCTTCGAACTCTCCTGCGGTCTTAGCATTGTCGAACTCGGTCAGTTTCCTAACTCTGGCTGAGATTGTTGAAAAGTTGGTGAGCATTCCACCCAGCCATCTCTCATTTATAAAGGGCATCCCACAGGCGCTAGCCTGTTCAGCCATCGCTACTTGGACTTGCTTTTTAGTACCAACAAACATAATGGTTCCGCCGTTGCCGACCAAATCTCTTACAAATGCATAAGCCTTTTCAACGCCAGAAAGCGTTTGTTTCAGGTCAATTAAGTAGATCCCGTTGCGCTCACCCGCCAGGTAACGTTCCATCTTGGGGTCCCACTTTTTGGTTTGGTGACCAAAATGCAGCCCAGCCTGCAAAAGTTGCCTCATCGTGACTACAGCCACAACTTTCCTCCTGTTTCCATCGGTTATCCGACATGGCTCAGCGCCTCTTCAAAAAGCGACCGTGGATTGGCCATGTAGAAATAAATAAGTGAGCAATTTGCTCACCGCCACATGCGACCTGCAAGTGGCCTCTAATAGCCTATACGTTTTCAGACACCAAAAAAACCTGGTACCAAGTTGCCGCCTGATATTTCGAGAAAAGAACTGCTTTAGGCGGCTTAATTTGAAAACCATCTCGCCGGTTTATGCTCGCACCCTGGATTCTTCGGGTTCCCCAAACCGAATCGAAGGATTGCCAAAATCGCTTTTCGGAAGAGTTGAGAAGAGAATCTAGGAAACTTGTAACTAAATTTACGGCTTGAACAAGTTTATTTTCCCTGGTTATCGCAAGAGAGACTAGCCATGTATACGCCGTGCACATAAAAGTCTCTCTGGAAACTAGTCAGTGTCTCGCCATAAAGATCCCAGGGAGCCCCGAAGAGTTACAACTGCTTTTGCGTGAATTTGGCAGGCCCTACTTTCAGTGACTCCTAAAACATCCCCGATCTGAGCGAGATTTAAACCTTCAAAGTAGTAAAGGGTAAGTACTGTGCGCTCTCTTTCCGGAAGTTTTGCCAAAGACTCGCTAAGGAGTTTTTTTGTTTCATACTCCTCTAGTTGATGTCCGGGACTTTCGGATGAATCGGCCAACGTGTCCCCGATAGTCATAGTGTAATCTCTGTCGCCTCGACCGGCCAAGGCCTCATCCAATGCAATCACTCCAGCTGCCGAGATTCTTCTGAAAATGCTATGTAAGTCAGATTCCGTGACACCTAGATCATTTGCCACTTCGGCGTCATTTGGCGAATATCCCAATTTTGCCTCGAGCTTTGTATAGGTCTCATCGAGATCCTTTATCCGGGACCTAACAGATCTTGGAACCCAGTCGATTGCCCTTAACTCGTCAATTATGGCACCTCTGATCCTGGCCATGGCGTATGTCTCGAATTTGATTTGTCGATCTGGTTCAAATTTTTCAATTGCGTCAATCAGTCCGAACATTCCGTAACTAACTAAATCTGCCAGTTCTACGGTCTTAGGCAGTCCCGAAGCCACACGGCCCGCCACGAATTTCACAAGGGGAGAGTAGTGCAAAATTAATCGATCCCGAACTTGGCGCTCTCCGCGTTCTTTATAGGTCTGCCAAACGTCTTTGATTTCGACGGGGATTTCGCTAATCACTTGAGCCTTCTTAACCTCTCGGATGCGTGCTGGCATGCACGGTGGCTAGTCGGTCTTTTGAAACATGCGTGTAGATCTGGGTCGTTCCTATGCTCGAGTGCCCCAATAGTTCCTGAACTATCCTCAAATCGGCGCCTCCATCTAAAAGGTGAGTTGCATATGAATGACGGAGGGCGTGGGGGTGTGTGGGGACTAATGACCTCTTATCCAATACTCTGCGAACGTCTCTTGGTCCAATCCTCTTGCCCAAGCGATTAAAGAACAGCGCCTCTGAAGGGGAACTGCTACGAATCATCTGAGCCCTTGCTTGTTTAATCCAAACCATTACCTTATATTCTGCCAACTTATAGATGGGAATCATGCGCATCTTGGAGCCTTTCCCGGTCACTGTGATATTTCCGTCTGAAATATCGCCCAAATTTAGGCCGCAGAGCTCGCTAACTCGCAGGCCACAGGCATACAGTAATTCGCAAATGGCGTCATCTCGGATATCGGTAGCAGAGCTTTCATTTGATGAGATTCCAGTCAGAAGTTGATTTACGTCCCGCCGATTCAAAACCTGAGGAAGTTTTTTGGCGCCAGTGGGTGCCTGGAGCGCTATGGATGGGTCATCTTTGATATAACCCCTTAGTCTGCACCACTTAAAATAGTGCCTGATAGAACTTGCATGCCGTTGAATGGACGAAGCGGCCATATTTTTTGTCGACAAAAATGCCAAATACCTTCGCAACATTATGCGATAGACATCCCCTGGATCATCGATATTTGCCCTATTTGCATAGGAAATGAAGCTCTCCAAATCGTTCCGATAGGCGATAATTGTCGCTCGTGATAGCGAGTGCAGCGATCGGATGTAGTCTTCCTCATGCCAGGGCATATAACATTTTACATTTAAATGCAAAATAATCGTGAAAATCCAAGCATCGAAACGATATTTATTGCCGAGGTCACGGATAAAATTATGGGGTTATTGCTAACTTTAATTAGCAATATACTTTTAATACGGAACTCATAGTGGTGATTTAAGCTAACACATGGCCTAATTTAATGTGCCACACAGTGCTCTTTCTGGGATTTCCTCCTTCATCTGCCTAAAGTGTGGCTAAACGTGGCATTATTTTAGAATGCCCACAACAGTTTTAATCGTGGACGATGATGAGAGAATAAGAGCAGCCGTAAGGCTAGTTCTGGAAGATGAAGGCTACGAAGTAATCGAAGCCGCCGATGCTGAACGTGCTTTAGAAGAGTTCCAAAGTCAAAATCCTGACATCGTAATAGTGGATCTCGTCTTGCCAAATATGACCGGATTTGAATGCTGTCGGCAGATTAGAGCCACCAGCGCAGTCCCGATCGTCGTCGTTTCGGCCCGCACCGATACCCATGACGTCGTGGCGGGCTTAGAAGCTGGGGCAGACGATTATGTTACAAAACCCTTTGAACCCAAGGAGTTAACTGCAAGAATTCGCGCTCTTTTAAGGCGCGCCAATCTGGCTCAGGCTTCCAATACATCTGTCATTATGCATGGTTTGGATATTAGAACTGATGAAGGGATGGTCCTGAAAGAAGGCGCTGAGGTGCCGTTAACCCGTACTGAGTTTCGCCTTCTTTGTGAATTAGCCGACCATGCGGGCAAAGTAGTTACCCGGGAAAATTTACTTGAAAAAGTGTGGGGTTATGACTGGTTCGGGGATGGACGTTTGGTTGATGCCCATGTGAGAAGACTTCGAACCAAGATTGAAACTAACCCGACTGAACCTGAAATTGTCGTAACCGTCAGGGGATTGGGTTACAAATTGGCCTTATGATAAGTCGAATAAAAAAAGCTTGGCGCCACACCTCTCTTGCTTCTCAAATTTCGCTAATCCTAAGCGCCACTACGTTTGTTATGGCAGCCCTAATAGCCATTCTTGCCTACACGGTTGTGAAAGGCGTTTTGATTGGAAACGAAACTTCATCTGCACTTTCGCAGGCAACTGCGACTGCCCAACTTCTCTCGGGCGCAAGCTCAGAGGCAAAAATGCAGGAGATTTTTGACAAGCTCTCCTTTGCTAATTCGTCATATGCATATTTACTCACAAACAGTGAAGTTATCCATACTCCCGGGGCGCCTCCAACCAGCGAGCTGCCAATCTCGTCTCTTTCAATACCTAATGGCAGCAGCAGCTCTTCAAACACAAAAAATTCCTGGGCTGCCAATGTGGGATCTGATTTTTCAATAGTTACTTCCGTTAGAGTCCCAAACTCCAAAGGTCTCCTGATTGAAGTTACATCTTTATCCACCCTAGAAACCGCTCTAACTGCATTCGAATTTTTCCTCTTGGTATCGGTTATTTTATGCGCTGTTGTAGCCAGTTTCATTGGCCACTGGGCAACTCGGCTCACCTTGCGCCCATTAAAACGAGTAGCTCAAACAGCAGCTTCGATCCAAGCCGGAAATTTAGATGAAAGAACATCAAGCGATGTTGGCGGTGAGATTGAGATTCTGTCTAAAGCAGTTAACGGGATGGCTGATGCTCTCAGCGAAAGAATTTTGAGAGAAAAGAGGTTTAGCGCGGATGTGAGTCATGAACTTCGCTCACCATTGCATACCTTGGCCACAACTGCCGCGTTGCTGGAAAATAGAAGGAGCTCATTAGATGACAAGAGCAACCAGGCACTTGAACTTTTGATCCAGGAAATCTCACGTTTCCAGACCTTGGTAATTAACTTGCTAGAACTTTCAAGGCTTGACGCAGGGACCTCTGAAGGCTCCTTTGAAGAAGTTGTTTTTTCAGATTTGATTAAGCATTGCCTCGATGCGCAAAGGGAATTTTCATTAGAGATTATCGACCGCGACCAGGCAGGAGCAGCAACAGTTTTAGTAGATCGAAGGAGAATTGAAAGAGTTGTAGCAAATTTAATATCCAATGCGCACGCGTATGGTGGTGGTCCAACTAAAGTCGTGCTTACTAAACAACTTGAGAACTCGACGGTTAGATTCGGAGTTCACGATAGCGGTCCAGGCGTTGATCCGACCGAACGCGAGAAGGTATTCGAGCGCTTTCATCGCGGTCAAAGCGCTGGATCAAGAGGTCACGACCAGGGAAGCGGCCTAGGCCTTACTCTTGTTATGCAACATGTAAGAAGGCACGGGGGCCGCACTTGGATTGAAGAGTCGGATTCAGGAGGTGCGGCCGTTATCGTTGAGCTTCCGGTAGTGAGATTTTTTTGATATTTACCAAGTTCCGTACAAAGAGCTAACTTTCAGTTCCCAGAATTGACCTTGCGGTTGGAGAGAGTTCGACTGATTTTTTGTTTTTCGGAAATGTTCCTAACAAATGGTCAGCCACATTCGTAACCACTCCAAACCAATATCTTTCATTTCTATAGTGGTGAAGCCTGTGCGAACGCCAAATTGATCTGTAAATAAAGTGCCTTGGTTTATAGCTGGAGTGTATTAAAAAGTGAATCCACTCGTAGTAAAGGACAATAAGCACTTGAGTCGAGGCCAAAGTAATGGCCTGAGGGATTGGCAAAATGATAAATGGCAGTCCTGCCAATGCGCCTGCCAACGGAACCATTACGGCAAAAGGCACAAACACTAACTTCATATTTTTAGGGTCCATATGGTGAGCCCGGTGCATTTTTGCAACAAGTGGATCTATGGTAATTGGCCCCAAGTGCTTCGGCTTAAAGTGAAGAACCAGGATATGGATAAGCCACTCTGCAAAAGGCTGCAAAACACAGGCAATTACAACTATTGCAATATCTCGAGACGAGAATTGTCCCAGGTTAAACCTCAACGCCAAACATGTAATTGAAACAATTAACAAAAGAATTGCGTTCGGATGCTTTATAAAGATCAAAAAAGCCTTACCCTGAGAAATATGAACGCGCTTTTTATATAACTCTGTATCTTGAGTGCTAATTATCACAATTGTTCACCTCTGAAAGGCCATCTTTATTTATTTATCGTATTAAATTGTCCCTGGGTTAAGCACTTCGCAAAATAAAGTATGGTCAATTTGAACTTGAGTCGGAAGTAACTAAATTAGATGGCCCAAGAGATCCCCAATCAACTCTATTGGCATCCGCCCAAAGTCTCTCAATCTTGTAGAAATCCCTAGTCTCGTTCAAAAACACATGTACCACTATGTCGCCATAGTCCAACAATACCCAACTTGCATCATCGAGACCCTCCTGGGAAAGGGCCTTGTATCCAAAAGCCTTAAGCTTTGCTTCAATTTCTTCGGCAATTGTCCTGACGTGCCGGTCGCTTGTGCCCGAGGCAATCACAAAGTAGTCAGCAAGGGAAGTAATCTCTCTCAGATCCAGAACCAAGACATCAAGAGCCTTTTTGTCATCGGCAGCTTTAGCAGCTACTTGGTGAGCCGAAATTTCATTCACCGATTGGTTAACCTCATCTGTTGTCATAATACACTGAATTCTCTTCCAATATTGGGATTATCTCTTCCGGCACTATTTCGGAGATATTCCCGCCGGAGCCGATAATGTATCTGCACTCTGTGGAGGAAATCTCGGGGAGGCTATCGTCTTCTATCAATAAAGAGTCCCATATCGGGCCGGGCATCAACACTTTAGTTCCTTTTCTGGCCACGACCACCAGTTTTGCATTTTTGCTAGCTTCTTCTCCGCGGTGCCAAGTACCAATATCTTTTGCCACGTCTGATCCCACTATCAAGTAAAGATCAGAGCCAGGATGAAGGTGAGAAATAGCAGCTACGGTGTCGGCGCTATAACTTGGTCCTCCCCTGTCAATATCAACGTGGCTTGGGAAAAGTCCTTCCAGATTCTCCAACGCGGCTTCTACCATCAAATACCGCAGCTCTGCGGGAGCAATTTTTTTTCCGGCCACGCTTTTTTGCCAGGGATCATGAGCGACCACGAAATAGACAAGATCCAAACCAAGTGATTCCTTGGCAGAAAGAGCACACGCGATATGTCCCTTGTGAATGGGGTCAAAAGTGCCTCCAAATATACCGATCTTCATATTAGGGAAAATCGCCCACTTTTTCTGGAAAAGTAATGATAGTGGCCTCAGAACTTGTCAGGATTATTTTCCTTCAAGTAAAGCTACGATTGGCGCGAACTCTTCCATCTCTTGTTCGTGAACAATGATATAAGAATATCCCCACCTCTCTCTTCTCTCTTGCAAGGTTTCGCAAATCTCTTGTTCGGATCCAACTAGAACTACAGGCACTTGGGCAGCAATTTCTGGTGTCATCCCAAATAATGGAGCAACCCTTTCCCTTACTTCATTCCCATTGGGAACCACTTGCACGATAAATGTGAGACATTGAATTTCCAGATCGTCAATCCTCGAACCAGCTGCTTCTCGGACCCATTTGATTCTGGAGTCGAACTTCCCTGGATCTGCTTCTGCAATTACTTCACTCCCAATAACTCCGGCACTTAATCTCATATTGATTCCGACAATGTCAGCTTGCTTTGCCGCCAATCTGAGAACTTTTGGAGAACCCCCGCCAATTACTATCTTCGGGTATGGCGACTGAACCGGCTTGGGGAAGCCTCTCGCAGCTTTGAGATTGTAATGCTTTCCTGAGAACGACACTGAATCGTTAGTCCAAAGCTGCTTGAGAATTTCAACGGATTCTTCCAATCGCTCGACTCTGACTGAAGGTTCGTCAAGCGTTATGCCTGAGGCAATGTAATCAGAAGTCATCCAGCCTGCCCCAATTCCGCACTCTACCCTTCCGGATGAAAGTAGATCTAAAGTTGCAATTTCACGGGCCAGCACGAGTGGATGCCTATAATCGTTGTCAAAAACCAGCGAACCCACTTTTAGGTTTTCAGTAACTTCTGCGGCAACAGTTAAAGCCACTAGGGGTGAAAGCTGCTCGTCAAAGTGGTCAGGGATATACATTGAGGAATATCCAAGAGCTTCAATCTTCTTTGCAAGGTCTCTCCACTGGTCGGCCGAGCCGGCAGTTGACACCTGTACACCAAATCTAAAAGTGTTCATCCCTCTATCGTAGGGCCTAGCGCGAGGCATTGCTCCATCTGCCGCTACGCTTGAGATGTGGTCAAAATGAATACTGCGGAAAAGTGGTCGATATCTTCTTGGAGAAACTACCCTGTAAGTCAGCAACCTGAGTGGCCAGACCGTGCTCAGCTTGACTCTGTTTTGGCTGAGATTTCGAAGCTGCCTCCTCTGGTATTTGCAGGTGAGGCCAGAGGTCTGACAAGGCACCTCGGAGAAGCCTGTAAAGGAAAGGCCTTTGTTCTCCAAGCAGGTGACTGCGCGGAGTCTTTTGCCGATTTCACAGCAGATTCCATAAGGGACAAGCTAAAGGTCATTTTGCAAATGGCCGTAGTGCTTACATATGCCGCAGGTGTGCCCGTAGTCAAAGTGGGACGGATTGCGGGTCAGTTCGCCAAACCAAGATCAAGCCCAACAGAAAAAGTCGGCGATATTGAAGTTCCAGCTTTCAGAGGGCATATGGTAAATGACGACAGAGCCGATCCGATAGCTCGTATTCCCGACCCAAAACGCCTGCTGGCTGCGTATCACCAAAGTGCCTCAACTCTGAACTTGCTTCGAGCATTCACAAAAGGGGGGTTTGCCGACCTTTCCCAAGTTCACGCTTGGAACAGGGAATTTGTTACTTCTTCCGAGGCCGGGATGCACTATGAAAAGATTGCGTCAGAGATAGACAGGGCTCTCCAATTCATGAGAGCGTGTGGAATCGAGTTAGCAAGCGAGGCTACGATCCAGCAGGTAGACTTTTTCACCTCTCACGAGGCCCTGATTTTAGAATATGAAGAGGCCCTGACCAGGATTGACTCACTGACAGGCGAACCATATGGTTGTTCGGCCCATATGCTTTGGGTTGGCGAGCGAACTCGAGACCTCAAGGAAGCTCACATTCATTACCTATCGGGGATCAAAAATCCCATCGGAGTTAAAATTGGGCCCAGAGCGGGCGCAGACGAACTAGTTGAGCTGGCCGAAATTCTAAATCCTGAGAGAATACCCGGGAGGTTAACATTTATCACCCGCCTGGGGGCAAGCCTGATCGAAGAGAAACTGCCGCCGCTTCTAGAAGGAGTGTCAAATACAGGCATCCCTGTTCTATGGACTTGTGATCCTATGCATGGAAACACTTTTGTCACTGACAGCGGGTTTAAAACTAGAAGGTTTGATGACGTTATGGAAGAGATTAAGGGTTTCTTTTCAGCGCATTCTAAAGTAGGGACATGGCCCGGGGGCATCCATATTGAACTTACGGGAGACGGAGTAACAGAGTGCATTGGAGGCGAACCGGATACTTCAGAAGAAAGCTTGGAGCTTCGCTATACCACAATGTGTGACCCAAGGCTCAATGGGCGCCAAGCCATTGATATGGCATTTAGGGTAGCTGAGCTGCTTCGCAAGTAATCGAACAAAAGATTGTGCAAAGTTTCAAAAAGCGAACACTTTGCACACTTTAAATAGCAACTGATCCCTTAAGTGAAACCGGGTACAATCCATCAACTGCTTCTTGAGTACGCGGGATTTACAATCTAGTCAAAACTACTCGAAATCAAAGCGCACCAAACAATTTCCTGAGCGCACTGCGGTCATTTACCTTCCATGACCTTTGCCCTTTATAGATACTTTGTCACTCTGATCCTTCAGCATAGTGGTGCCAAAGTATTTCCGCCCTTTTAGGATCAAGCTCTCCCCGAAATGTAATTACTCGATGCTTAAGTTTTAGCCCTTCAGGTGGAACCTCACGATCTGCAATTTGCGTGCCAAATGGAGTAAACCAGCCAAAGGGACGAGTAAACCATATATTTGGGAATCCTGGATTCGACGGATGGTCAAACACTAAAAGGCCTCCGTTGGGCGACGGGGAAGGAGGTGATGAGTCGATTCTTCCCCAAGCACCCATCCAACGCGACGGTTCGCTTGGAGGATCAAATTTTATTTCAACGCCTCGGTCGTCAACCAAATAACCGCCATCAAACACATCTATCAGATCACTTACACGAAAGGCCGGTAGACCGGAATCAATTGCCTTCGCCATGGCCAATGGTTTCATTACCGGATATAATTCATATTCAATATCAAGCACCCATCCTGGATACGAGTCCTCAGGACGCGTAAATTTGAATGTCCTTTGATCAGTTGCACACACTTTCTTATCATTTGCTAGCCAAGTGGAACTGCAAGTAAAACAAGCGCTACTTGGCGTAGTCAAAAAATTTTTAAAACTATCGTGTCTTATTCGACCCGAATCTTTATTTTCTAACCAAAGATCGCTGCCTCCTATTTCCCCATGTCCCCACCAAATGCCGTGGTGGTGAGGGTGATCCATTGGCGAGTCTTGAATCACGGATTTGGATAGTCCTGGGACAAGAGAGTTGGGGGCCAACAGATGTGAAAAGTAAGGCTTGGCGGAAAGAAATCTATATCTAGCCACCATCCACATGCCATCATAGACATCCAAGATCCCATCCTCTTCGTTAAGCTCTAAATCAAAACCATCCATCAGTTAGACTGCTTTTTATAAATTTCAAGTATGGCTTTGTGCGATATCAAGACATCGGGTATAGTTGCCACCCCGCAAGAGGCAAAGTCCTCTTCGCTCAACAGGGCCTTAATTACCGCTCCAACTAATGGCTTCAAAAGCGGCATGGAGCTATTCGTTTCAAGGGAATCGCATAGCCGCTGGATCTCCTTGCCCAATATAGGATCAGACGTACTCCAAATGAAATCCAGAGTTGTTGGATCGCTCCCGCCGCCTACCAGGCGACCGGTTACGCCGTTTCCACTAACAACAACTGTGGTGGCATCGCGACTTCCCTCAAAAGTTACCCGCGCAGTCGCTAAAGCGTTGGCTTTGAATTTAAAGCTTGCTACTGCAGAAATTTCCAAATCAGATCCTTCGTCGTGGCGGAGAAAGCCGCAACTATCCACCGGCGGACCCAATAATGCACAAATCAGATCAACCAGGTGTATTCCTATTGACAAGAAAGCTCCTGCACCCCACCCTGACCTCTCAGACCTCCCGGCAGAGAAATAATCAGCATCGCGATGCCAGTTAAGATCACCTACAATGCTTGGGGATTTTCCGAGCAATCCGGCTTTATAAACTGCACTGAGTTGTTGGAAAGCAGCTCCGTATCGCCATTGCACGATAGGAACAGCATTTAGAAAAGTTGACGCTATTTCCAAGTTGCCGAGAGAAGTAATTACGGGCTTTTCGACTAATGGAACTATCGACCGATCCAGAGCCATGATAGTTTGGTCAAAATGGTGAATCGGAGGGCTAGTAATTGAAATTAAATCGGCATTTAATTCGAAGAGCTCCTCTTGTGAAAATGCTTCATGGCAGTCATGAGTCTGGGCAAAAACTTTACGTCGAAGCGGATCTGGATCGAAAACGCCTAGTAACTTCACTCCCAGGCTCTTGTAAACAATCGCGTGCAAATGACCTGCGGCTCCTGCGCCTAGCACTATTGCCCTTATTTGCTTTCGGTCCTCCAACATAGTGTAACTCCTTGAGCAGAACTCGGTATTTTCTCATTACGAGTGCACCGAAGCGGTTAAATCCCATAGCCTGCCTATATTTTAAAGCAAATTATATCTGACTTATCAAGATATCGCAAACGCTTGCATAAAGTTCTCCTTTGGTCTAAAGTTACTTCATGGTAGCCGGGTCAATAAAGCTAAATCGAGGAGAGGTAGCTTTAAACAAAGGCCGCAAATTCCAACGACCCGTCATTATGGCGAGGCTTTGGACTGTATTGATGTCTTCTCTTTTATTTTCAATTGCACTTTCAGCTTGTGCAAGTAAAGACATTTCTCAGGCATCTTCCACAGGAATGGGAAATGAAAGTGGATTAGTATCCAAAGCCTGGTGGAGTGCACGCCAGGCTGGGTATTTGCAATATGTGAACTCCTCGCCGCTTGATCCAACGAACATTTACTCGATTATTGATCATATAGCTTGGTTTAAGCAAGGACACCAATCGGCTTGGAATCCAGACGATGTAACGGTTTCTGACTTGGCATCTACATTCTCCAACATTAAAGCGGAAGACGATACTACAGACTTTGATGTTAATTTGCTTTTATTTCTTTGGACTGACTTTCGTACATCGCTTTCGCCTGATTTACAAAGCGCAATTAAAGAGGCGCTGTTGTCCTTTAAATATTGGTATAGCGAGCCCACCCCAATTGGCATAACCGACAACCAAGACTTTTGGACCGAAAATCATCAGATAATCTACTTCGCAGATCAATACATTGCGGGCCAGACATTCAATACCTCAGTCTTTTCAATTGACGGCAAGACTGGCAACGCCCATATGCAACAGGCAAGCTTGTTGATCAATCAATGGATGGATCTTCGCTCTCGCTATGGTTTTTCAGAATGGCTCTCAGATCCTTATTACACAGAGGATCTCATGGGGCTGTTGTTGCTTGCCGACCACGCAAACGATATGACAATCGCTCGGAAAGCCGCGATGTTGCTTGACATTCTTTTCTTTGATATGGCAATTAACAGTCATGATAACGTTTTGGCTTCCACGCATGGTCGTAGTTATGCACAAAAAGATACGAGTGGTTATGACGAAAGCACCACCAGTCTGGAACAACTTGTTTTGGCAACTGGCACACCCCATTATCAGAGTCTGGAACAAAGTGCCCTATTGGCCGTTTCCACCCGCTATAGGCCTCCACAAGTATTACGGGAGATTGCTAATGATCCATCGACTGTCACTGTAAACGAGCAGGCCGGAATTCCCTTAAATGCTCTCGCCCCAATTAACGCCGCCAATTCGAAGGCTCCATATGGGCTTAGTTACTCAGATCCAAATGATTTAATTGCTTGGTGGGGCATGGGTGCACAGCTGACTTGGCAAGTTGGTCCCCTTAGTTTGCAGACTATAAACAAGTATGGCCTTTGGTCAAATGCAACATTCTCGCCTGCTTCTCCCTTTAAAAATATTTTGGAGACTTCCAGCGAGTCTCAACTCCAAAAGCTTGCTTTCTCAGTGGCAAATGAAATCGACTCTCCCCTGTTAAGCCAGGCAGCATGGACTACTTGGAAGTCACAAGACGTTTCGCTATCAAGTGTTCAGAACTGGCGTGTGGGCCAGCGGGCGGGCCAGGTGCATATTTGGCAGGCATCAATTAATCCCGAAGCTCTGGTATATACAAACAGCCCGTCAGTGCCACTTTCCAACGACGAGTTCGGCTCAGGTGGTTCTTATTGGGCAGGCGAAGCTTATAACCCTACTAGCGGCCAGGATAAAAACGTGGCAATATTCATGTACTCTCCTAACTACTCTCCGATCCCCTCCCTCGGCTCATATTTCAAATATCCTGGTTTCACACATGCCTACTTTCCAACCCAGTACTTCGATCAAGTAGTTCAGTCTGGCAATTGGACAATTGGACGCTCAGGGCAAGGATATATTGCCCTTTGGTCTTGGAGAGCGCCCACATGGAGGTCGAGTCCATCTACATCATCAAATAAACAATTCACGGGGCCCTTTGATCTGCAAGCGCAGGGAGGTGCCGACGATGTTTGGATAGTCGAAGTGGGCTCATCAACTCAGTGGCAGCCTAAAGCAGGTCCCAATGGCAATCCTTTCGATGCTTTTGTCAAGTCCATTGAGGAATCCAACCCGCAAGTAGTTCCCCTAAATGCCAATCATCTTCCCTGTCCTACCACGCTTCCAAGTTGTGTTTCACACAGCGCTTCCGATGGATTTGACGTCACCTATAACTCTCCCTCAATCGGCCAGGTAAGCTATGGAACTTATTTGCCTTTCAAAGTAAATGGCAAAACATTTAACCTAACGCCTGGATATAGATATAACACTCCCTGGGCCAAAGTCCCCTTTGGCTCGCAAGATTATCAGATCACCGATAATGGCTGGTCGCTCAATCTAAATTTTGCAGATTCTTCACTTGACAGTGCCCGACCCTCTAGCTAGAGTTACCACTTAGCAAGCTTGAAGTTGAAGATCTTCTAACGAGGAATGGACTTACTTTAACTGACTTGCTTTCCAAACCATTTATTTCACTATCCAACAAATCAAGGGCAATCTCGCCGACTTCACGTAGTGGAGCAGCTACCGTGGTCAAGCTAGGCAGCATAGTCTCACCAAAAGGAAGACCGTCGGCTCCAACTATGCTCAGATCATCAGGAATTGACATGCCTAAGCTAATTGATTTAGTAATAATGCCCAGTGCTTGAAAATCATTAAAGGCAACCAGCCCGCTTGCCTTGGCTTTTCTAATCTCCAAAGCACAGTGCTGTCCGCCTTCAAAATCCGGCTCATAGGACTTAAGCAGTGTCACCTTCAATTGAGGATATTCCTTTATTACCGCTGCTAAAGCTCCGAGGCGGATACGCGACGACCAAAATGATCTTGGTCCGGGGACAAAGGCAATATGTTTATGCCCTAGCTCAAGCAGGTGCTCAACTGCCAACCTCACTGTTAGTTCTTGATCAATTATTACCGACGACATTCCTTCGGCCTTCTTGTTTACGAAAACTATTGGTGTTCCTTTAGATGAACTTAACAATGTTTTGGTAGAAGAGATAGGAGCACAAACTATGATTCCGTCGACATTTCGAGATAGCGACGCCGCCGCCTCTTTCTCTTCATGTGCGCTCCTGTTGCTGTCGGCCAATAGAACCAGCCTGTTGGAAGCCCTGGCTTTTCGCTGCGTGTGATGCACGATAGCTGCAAAAAAAGGATTTGTAATATCTGGAACAATTATTGCAATCGAAGCGCTTTTTCCTCCTGCCAGTTGTCTTGCCGCAAGATTAGGGACATACCCAAGTTCCTCTACTGCCCTTAACACTCGCTCCCTAGTCTGAGGGCTTACAGATTCTGGCCGCGAAAGCGCCCTCGATACAGTTCCTGCATGGACTCCAGCGAGACGAGCTACATCATTAAGAGTTATTGAATTTGTCATATATTCTCCAAATCATTAGCTCTAATCGCATTTTAGTCACTTCGCAAAGGGTTAAGAGAGCTTTTCCGCGCGACCTATGCATTTTGTTATCTAATTTAGAATGAATATGAACAGCTGCCAATTGCAGTCGCCACTATTACCTCCACATGAGCAATTAGCGCAATAAATTGAATGGAATGCAGCTGCTTGCCTTTTGCCCGAGGGATCTCTCTGACCTTGGCTATATTGATGCTCTTAGAATTACTTAGAGCTGTTTAGATCAAGCCCAATTAGATGCGAAATGTCGTTATAGCGCACCAGTCTCCACTCGCTGGGTCTCCCAGCCCATTTTGTAAGTGACGTGTAGTCAGGTCGAAGCCCGGCTTTGGCTCCATAAT
>JAJYDO010000098.1 GCA_021777355.1 Actinomycetes bacterium
AGCTGAAAATACTCAAACCTGGCACCGCCCGTATTCCTCTTTATGACTCCTTAATTATTGAGGCCCTGGTCATTTGCTGGACATTGAGTCGAGCTCCCTCTGGAAAGCGTATGACCCCAATGCTCACAAATCTCGTTCTGCTACTCAGGCGTGATGGGGATCTTGATTTAAGCGTGGTTCAAGCTGACCTAATTGTCCAAATGAGTGCAGCCAAGATAGATCGCTCATTAGCTCCCAGTAGAGCAGAACTTGGTCTTAGAGGGCGTTCTCATACTAAGCCCGGAACACTCTTAAAATCACAGATCCCTATTCGTAATATCATCTTTGAAGTCCTTCTTCTGGCACTGTCGATTTTATTTTTTAAATATGGCGCTCAACTCGAGTTGCTAATACAGAAGTTTTGGAATATCCAACCTAATCAAACTATTACTCTGTTCAGACGCTATTTCGTTTCCATCTTCTAAGCCAGTATCGGATTATTCTCACTTTCTCTAGGAATTATCTACTATGTTTAAGATTCACAGACTCCTGACGAAAATTCGTAGTTTTCGGTTCGAAGACTTGTGCAATGCTGAAGAAAAAGGTCAATGAAATATTTACCCATCCAAAAAGCAATCCCCATACAATCAGGAAAATTGATGCATTTGAGCTTGAACCTGCGGACAACAATAGGGGGAACAAATTACTTGGCATATCGGTAGGCTGGAATCTTTCAAATCATACCCTAATTGGAAACATCTCACCAATCAATATTAAAGAACAACTTCCAGATCTTATGCAGTGAAAGTAGCATAAGTAATGTGTACGGTTTTAAAGAGCAAATGCAAACTATATTGCACCGATAGGCCGTGGTTCCGACCAAGTCAACTGAGTTAAGTCTGCGGAATAAGAATTCTCTATCAACTCAAGCGAAGTCTCTGATTTATAACCGACTTCCACTCCTCCAAGCACTCCGAGCTCCACGGGTACAGCTGTACCTACTTCTGCGAGCCAACTGCGAGCGCCGTCCCTGTCGCCGCCATCTATGATGACACCAAATAGAAAGAACTGTGGCAATTCACCTTGGTCTTTAAATTGCATGAAAACATCGTGAAACTCAGATCCAATGTGGCTCGGGAAGGATTTTCGAGCTCGTTTGGCAATGTCTCTTGCTAAGTCGGTTAAATGCGGCGGTACCGCAGGTCGATCATAACGCTTTCCAAGCCAAGTCTTTAGCGCAAGAATTCTCTCAGCAGGGATAGTCTCACCATGGGCGACATCTTTTGTCAACTCGACTAAAGCAGCCGGTGGTAGTCGAATCGGCGGCTCATCACTAACGACACAATCAGAATTGTCTAATCTGCACACTCGGGACCTAATACCCCACCCACTCCCTTGGTCAGATATCGGGAATCTTGGCCTGAGTTCCACTAAAGGTTCGAGTTGCTCTTGTGTCCAACTATCTAAGTCGCAGTCCTGAGTTGCTAAAACCCATTCGCTATGAATACCTGTCCGAGGTGCCAGAGTTCCCGTGTCGCTAAACGATAATCCGCCAATAGGCAAAGGGATATTGATAAGACTACCTTGGCGCCAGCCAAGTTGGTAAAGGCTAGCCATTTTACTCGTCGTAAAGCGGCACTGAAGCTTCTCCAGCCCGTCGAGGGAAACGACTTTGCATCAGGCCGCTTACTCGAGGTGGTGAGAGTGCATCAAGAGCAGCAAGGTAAGCCTCGGCCAACTCTCCTCTTTTAATAAGGTCAATTGAGGAAAGTGAACCTTTTAATTGCTTGGTGTCCAATGCCCTTCTCAATTCATTTTGATCGGAATTGACCACAATCCGCAAACGGCTAACTAAATTATAAAGCATAGCTATTTGGGTTGAAATTGGCTGCAATCTATTGGAAATTTGTCTTCCATCTAGAATTGCACTTACTGTGGGGTGGGTAGTGCCAAGAGCTTGTGCGACTTTACGCCGAGACCAACCAGTCCATTCGATTATTCGGTGAAGCTGTGTTTGAACCAGAGCCACTTTACGTGTTTCTTGAGATGGGATTGTCCATATTTTAAGCAACTCGAAAGGGTCCCTAGCAAGACTGTTTGTCGACGGAAGCTCCAAATCCTTAGCTACTGCTTCCCATCCCAAATCTGAAACATCTAGCTGCCCATTTAAAGTTGTTGGCAAGATTAGTGTCACTATAGTTCCTCGAGCCCAAAGTGCTCTTCACCCAGCTTAGTTAGCGACCATCGGAAGAATGCATCGATCTCACTGTGTAGAACTCCAAATTGTTCATGTAATGAAATTACGTCGAATGGTTGAGGTGATTCAACATATAAATCAGAACCTAAAATGTAGCTTAAAGAATTGGTGGTAATAGGCGGGAGACCAGGTATTCCAGATCCTGCTGGTACGAGGCCATGTTGTACTATTGCTCTGATTTCAGGTGCAATTGCTGAAAAACGCCAATCTGGTTCAGACCTTAGGTGTACCTGACTCATTGCGAGGTCGCAAGAAGCGGAATTCTTTATAATTTTACTAGATGCCCATCCTGTTAGTTCAGGTTGAAACCATTTTTGCCAACCATTGTCTTTTCCAGGAGGATTCTCAGCTATCGACAAGTAGCGCGTTCCAAGTCGGTCACACCGAGCAATCTTTGCCTCATCTGCAAGTATAGAAAGCACTTGTTGAAATCGCTCAGCAAAGTCATCGAAGCCAAAATATGATGACCCGACTGCCAAAGTGGCACTTCCCGAACCAATTACAACGATCCACCCATCATCGTTACTAAGTTCCCAAACGAGTTCACTTGAAACTCCTGTCTGGGGACCAGAGGACATTTGGAGTGAAATCTCCTGTCTGTGATTCATATAGGGATAACGATCTTTCAACCTATCTTGAATAGGTGCAATTGCCTCTGCACTTTGGAGTCTGGCAATAAAGGGGAAGCGAACCTGAACCAAGGCCTGAGCTAGCGGGGCCCGAGCTAGTCGATATCGAGGTGGAGGACTTAAATTAAACACGTTGAGCTCTTTTACTCGTAATATCTTTCCATTTGCTTTCCACTTTAGCATTATCCAGCTCAAAGAGGAAACACGGGGGCATTAAAAGTATCTGAGACTAAATTCGTACTTGCCACTGATTTGGCAAAGAAATGAAGAGTCGCCTAAAAAATGAGCTGCAACTGCCCCTTAAAACCAATCCCATAACTCAGGCTGCTCATGTCCAATCGTTGCCGCAGACAACCAATGGGCTGATTCCTTGCATCTAAAAGTAAATGAGCATTTTCTCTTTAAATGCAAAGTTTTCCGGCCGAGTTATATTCGGTTCATTTACACCTACTTTTTAACTCTTTAAAAGCCCAGCATAAAGCACGTAAATTCTTGCCAGAGCACTATACTGACAATGCTGAGGCCGCTGGCTCAAGTCCAGCTAGCCCGCCAAAACACCTGGTCAGAGTATGTGAATTTGGTTAGTTATTTTTGGCATCTGTCCCTTATTATCCACTCGTGCCCCTTGCTCGGATTTCAATGGTGTCACAAAATTGATCTTTTAATCATCATTTCTAACCGCTCATTCAAATTTATTTTTCGAGAGGTTCTACAACATCTCTGAATTTTTAGGGATTCCCAAAACTATGCCAACACCAACGTCAGTTGAGCATCTGGCAGGGTTGACAATTTTGAGGTGGAAACAGATGCTGGCAATACTGGGTATAATTAATGGCATGGCTAAAGTTATGGTATCTCTCCCTGATGATTTACTTAGAGTGGTAGATATTGAAGCTGATCGTTCTGGCACAACTCGAAGTGGATATCTGCGTAAACTTGCAGAAAAGGAATTGCAGCTTCGTACCGTTGGACGGGCGAAGAAAATGGCTAAGTTAGATAAGACAAAGGGCTCATCAACTGGGCACGGAGGTGGAGTAGCTGACTTGGTAAAATTAACTCGGCCCAAACATTGAATCTCTTATTGCTCGATGCTAGCGTGTTCCTTGCAGCCGAGGATTCCGATGATTTGTATTATGAAGACTCACGCAAATTATTTAAAGCATCTACTCCATTAGCCTCTCTTGACCTTGTCTTATATGAGGTTACTAACGTTGCCATCTGCTCATGGAAAGACCCAGTTGCATGCCACCGTCTGTTGGAACGTGTTAAAGCAGTAGCCGAAGATGGAGGCCTCGTTCATGCTACAACTGCACTCATGGCAAGTTCTGCGAGAATTGCAGAAGAAAAAGGTATTTCTGTTTACGATGCGGCATATGTGGCCGCATCGGATTATTTAGGCGGACACCTCGTTAGTTGCGATGTACGTGACCTTGTCTCAAAAGGACTTGCACGTCTTCCCAATTCTACAAATATCGTAATTAACTAAGAGAAACTAAGGAAAGATGATTTCTAAATTGTTGTGAAATATTGACAGATCTAATAATGGACTATTAGTACCTAAGGAGGTAGTCTGGTGACTGCGTCTCTCCCTTAATATCAAACCCGATACTTACGCTATTCATGTCCCTTCGAGACCTTCGCCAGCCATTGGTTCAACTGCTTCCAGTTAAACAAATGAACGTTAGCTATTTAAATACAGAGTTTTTCCACCAGGTCCTTTTCGGGTCACCAACACCTACCATTCAACTTCTGATTCTTTAAAAGCCCTTCAAAACAAATTGTGCATATTTTTCAGAGCACTGCACAGATATTGCGGAGGACGATGGTTCAATTCCACTTGGCTGACCAAGTGATTGACAAAACTATATATTTCTCAAAAATACAAAGCATGAAAATTCGGCATATGATATTGAAATTTCATGGTGAATTGTAATCATGGAGATTGGCCGCCCCAGCTATATTTCTGCCGTCACGAAGGCGCTGAAAGTGAACCGAGTAGTTGCAATTCTTGGTGCCCGCCAGGTTGGAAAAACCACATTAGCCCGGCGGATTGCCAAAATGCACTCGGATGCAACTTGGTTTGATTTAGAGGATACCAGGGATAGGGCTAGATTGTCTGATCCGATGCTTGCGATGAGACATCTTAAAGGTCTTGTAGTTATCGATGAGGTCCAAACAGATCCAAGGGTACTTGAGACAATTAGAGTATTAGCTGACACTCCGAGAGGAGCCCACTTCCTTCTGCTTGGTAGCGCTAGCCCGGACTTGCTCCGCCAGACATCGGAAACTCTGGCTGGAAGAATTTCTCATATCATTCTTGAAGGTTTGAGTTTTGACGAAATAGAAATGCTTTCCTGGCGACGGCTTTGGCTACGCGGTGGCTTTCCTAAGTCATTTTTGGCGCGGACAGATGTCGCTAGCGCTGATTGGCGGCACGAATTTATCCGTACTTTTTTAGAGCGTGATCTGGCTCGTATCGCACCAGAGATTCGGGCTTTATCGATTGAAAGACTTTGGTTTATGCTCGCCCACTGGCATGGTCAAGTAATGAACTCCTCTGAGCTATCTCGATCACTTGGCGTCAGCGACACAACGATCAGGCGATACTTGGATCTGTTGGCCGGTACATATGTAGTACGTATCCTTCGACCATGGCATGAAAACATCTCAAAAAGGCAAGTTAAGGCGCCAAAGACTTTCCTATCAGATAGCGGATTGCTTCATTCCCTTCTCGGATTAGATCATGCCATAGATCTTGAGCGCCACCCGAAGGTTGGAGCGTCGTGGGAGGGATTCGCTATGCAGCAGGTGATTCGTCGAATAGGTGCACGTAGTAATGAATGCTATTTTTGGGCAACCCATCAGGGGGCCGAACTTGATCTCCTGGTTGTTAGAGGTAATAAAAGGCGTGGGTATGAATTTAAGCGTTGTGACTCACCCACTTTTACGAAATCAATGCATATAGCCAAGAGTGACTTGAAACTCGATTCACTCGACATCATATATCCGGGAGACGACACTTATCCAATTGCCGATGGTGTTAGGGCTGTTGGGCTGACACAAATTTGGAGTGACCTAAGAATCATACGATAATTAGGGATCGCCAGGAATTGTTACACCTCCGTCAGGGTCAAGAAAGTTGACGGATGATGGGTTAAAACAGAGGGTGTAAAAAAAGAGAATGCTCGATGGTTGCCGAGAACAACTATCACACACCCCAATGCAGCGGCCTATCAAGCAGGAGCCATGCTCAAAATGAGCAAAATAGACTCAATGTCTCAACTTGCCCAGAAGTAATCGGTTGAACATCTACCGAAGGCAGATATACCTGTTCTCAGCGCCGTGATTCAGGTAGCTGGGATGAATTTCGTTGGAAGTTCTACGGCTTTCATGCTAGCGGATGAAGACGATTCTTGATAGTCCTCGCCAATTAAGTTTGAAGCACAAGTTGTATATCACATTAAGTGAAAGTAGCAGATTCAGGGTCTCCGGTTTTATGGGGCAGGTGTACCATAACGACGGCAGGTAGACTACGATTACGACGGTACTTCTTACCCTCCATTTCTAAGTGCTCTCTCAAAATATTTTCGTAAAGCTTCACAACTACTCAGTTGTCCGGTGAAATGGCCTTTATTAAAATCTCCACGGCCATTACCTATTGCCAATATCCCAAGAAAACAGCACTGCTATTTAGGTAAATTGGCAGGCCTTTCTCTTTAGTTTTCATATGAACAAGTTGCTATCCACGCAGAAAGGGCACTAAATCGTAGAAGGGTAACCTTCAAAGCAAATTCGCCAGTGGAATTCCGTTTGTTTGGTAAGTGAAGGTTTTTAACCGCAGAGAGATAATTGATTTGATGCTCGTATTTCAAAAAGCATTTGAAGTTAGGGCTCGGGCATATACTATCCGCGCGGATGTGAGGACCTGGTGGTAATCTTTCTTTATGGAGTTGAGCGAAGAGCGATTAGAAGAGTTCCTCGACTTCATGCTTCCGTTACTTGATGAACG
>JAJYDO010000001.1:0-68590 GCA_021777355.1 Actinomycetes bacterium
TCTAGTAATGCGCACGTTATTTGCCTTTCTACTTAGTGCTAATAAAACAAGATTAGTTATGTAAATAGCGTGCGTTTACTAAAACTAGAAACTATGAATTCTTACCCCCGAAAGCGTCACAAGTCCCGTAAATTTAGTGCAAACCTGTGAAATACACGAACGATCTATTAACCGGATTATTGAAGAGGCACACCCGTTGTGACGGCCACAGATGAAGAAAGAATCGCTCACCTACTGAATTCAATTAGGAAACTTATTTACTATTCTGGCTGCCAAAACAAATCATAATTTAAATGTGGATTGAGGCTTTCTATCGTATAGCAATATCTAGCAAAGCCGCGACCATGTACCCATTATTTACCAAAACCAAGTTATAGATTCGGTTTTGGTAATGTTTCTCAGCGAGAACTATACCTTTCTGATTAATCGTTCGCCAAAATTACTTGAGCAGGGTGGGTGTTACAAAAATACTGCTCAATACGCAAGAACTTGCAGACAAGGCGAAGAATGCTTCTAACCCTTAAATTCAGTGAGTTTAGGCTTATTTGCTGACTAGTTGTCGAATCATGACAAAAGCTTCGGCTGCTTCCACCCCTGTTAATGCTCCACGATATTTCGCAAGCGCTTCTATAGCAATGTGAGATCTAGCATGGGGGAAATCACGCATTTCACTGCTGTAACATTCAAGCGCATTTTGCTTATCTTCCAATGTTTCTGAGACATCCACAAAATAATTAGGGTCAAAACTTTCGCCCAAGGCAAACTGCCAGCCGGAACTAGAGAGGACTTCAAAAGAATATATGGAGGTGACCTCGCTTCCAGGAAGCGGCCGGGCAGCAGTCATTACGGCGCTGCAAACAATTCTATGATCAACGTTCAAATCGGCCCAATGATGAGTATAAATAACTTCCGGACCTACTGACTCGCAAATATCCTGTACTTTGGCAACTATTTCTAAAAGATCAATTGAATCTAGACGGTTGTCGGGTAATCCAACAAATGTCGGTTCATTTGCGCCAAGAAGTGCTGCGGCCTTAGCCCCGGCAATTCTAAGCTTGCTAATTTCTTCTTGAACTTCACTGTCTGAATTGCCCAATTTACGTGATGCCGCCCCCTCTCCCAGGATAAGGATATCTACGCTATCCCCCTCTTTGCAGTGGCGAGCAATAGTTGCCCCACATCCTAAAATCTCATCGTCTGGATGAGCGGCAACTACTAATATTTTCTTATTCATTTACAGTACTTCCTAATATTTTAGTGCTATCAGGTCCAAATCTAAATAGTAAATCTAGACACGACAAATTTGGGATGAAGCCGTTCGACGACTGCTCATAGACAGGGTGGATAAAGTCGTGGAACTTAACATCTATGCCGGCATTTTTAAATGATTCAAGATCCAAGTAGTCTCGACCAAATGGTCCAGATAGATATTGTGTCGCACCGACTTTAATGCAAAGTTCTAACACCAAATCACTCTTAGCAGCAGTAGGATCAAGGGAAGAACTGTAAATTTGTTCCGTCTGCACATCAAACCAACCTAAAATCAATTTGTTTGATTCGATTAACACGTCAATAAGTTTCTGCCAGTGGTTTGAATATATTTTTTCTTCTAACTGCCTTGAATAATTTTTGAAAAATTCCAGACGGTGATATGTATGGTAAAGAGCTTTAAAATGTTTGGATTCCCATTGAAAACTGTCGGATATTTCTACTCCGTTAATAGGAAGTTCACCGAACTTTCCTTTAGTAGCCAATGGTATGGTTAGCCAAACGGGCCCGTCTTTCGTTAATATGCGATTTCGGTTGACAAAGCTGTTCTTCTCGAATTGGACGTGATCTAAAACAATGTGTAGGTCAGACACAGCGATCCTGTGGATATAGCCAAGCCATGGAAGATAAGCAGGTTGATTAATAGATACTGTTAGGCTCATCCACTGAAGCCCTTACTTGTTTTAATTGATTTTAAAAATATGTCTATTCCACCTTAAAATCTCAAAAACTCCATTTACTGATTAGTAAGTTGAAGAACTTCCTCCTCGAGTTATCCATTCACGACTTCAGCACAACTGCTTTTTAATCCGAAAGCTAATACTTGCACTTCCGATGAATAATCAAAAATTAATGCCTGAAACCTTGAACTATGCCTAATTATAACCTGGCTTGAGAGTTTGAACAAGACAATAAGTGTTTTCTCATTTTAAAATCACATATGGCTACGGTCCGGATAACTTGAAGTAACGAAATCAATGTGGTGAGTTTAGCGGCAGTTTTCCTAGTTATGAAGAAGCCGGACTTCGACAAATGGCCGCCCCAAGGGTGAGATGTCGCTAGTTGTCATAAAATGGTTGGCAAAAAATATCCGAGGTCAAAATCTTGACCACTCGGCTTATCGAGCGAAAATGATTCAAAACATAATATAAGGTGAGTTCTCTGCAAAAAAATGCTAAAGCAAAGATGACAGAGCAGTTGGCGGTTTGGCATACCGATCCACATGCTTTTTCTTCACAAGACCCCGGTGAAAAAAGAAGCACCTGAAGTTACCTAAAAAGAGCATGAATTGCCATAGTTCAACTGAATGTCAAAATGATAGCCTTCCATGATCGAAAAAGAAAAACTCAATTCATATAAAAAAATCCAAAAAAACTCTGGCAGTTATTTTGATGATTTTCCATTCCATTGCCCGATCAGTGAAACTCGCAAAGTTGCAAATGTGATTCCGAGCCAGATTTCTGCTAACAGCCTTACTTTATGCCAATTAACCTCAAAGACCTTCAATTCACTTCCCAAAATTAAAAATTTACCAACAAATGTCCTCGGCGGGAGGACTCTTAGTGAGATGACATACGATGCCAAGATGACTTGTACTCGAATGCACGAACAGGATAGTTCCTCGATGTAGAATCCAAGTAATGGAGAACATGAGTGGTTCATCTACAATTGAAATTGAGGGCCATTTAATTGGCAAAGGTCAGCCCTGTTTTATTATCGCCGAAATCGGAGTAAATCATAATGGTGATCCGGGACTTGCAAAGGCCACTATTGATGCAATTCGGACAACGGGAGTTGACTGTGTAAAGTTCCAGACATTTTCTGCTGACGAATTTGTTAGTCCAAATGCCGCAGATTACGAATACATATCTCAAGGCATTCAAGTAAAAGAGTCGATGCGAGATATGTTCAAACGCCTTGAACTGGATCGCAGTGAGCTTTCAAAGCTATTTGAGTTCGTTCGAGAGGCAAATATGGTACCGCTGTCAACTCCAGCTGATCGAGACGCTGTGGATCTTCTTGATGAAATTGGAGTTATGGCATACAAGGTAGGTTCGGATGACTTGATCCATATTCCGTTAATTAGTTACATAGCTTCTCGGGGCAAACCAATTATACTTTCAACCGGAATGGCTTATGCTGAAGACATAGATCGAGCAATAAAGGCCATTGAACTAACTGGAAATGAGTCAATTGCTCTCCTGCATTGCGTATCCCAGTATCCGACCCCAGAGAGTGACGTAAATTTAGCAAAGATTATAGAGCTTAAGAAAAGATACCAACGTGTTGTGGGATTTTCAGATCATTCCGTTGGCATCAATGCTTCGGTAGGCGCTGTGGCTTTAGGGGCGAGCATTATTGAACGTCACGTCACATTGGATCACTCACTTCCCGGGCCAGATCATCGCTTTTCGCTCGACCCAGATGAACTTATAGCACTTGTTAAATCAGTGAGAGAAGTCGAGGCGATGATTGGATCTTCAAAGTTAATACCAACTGAAGCTGAGAGAAAAATGGCGGATGAGTGCCATAGATCGATAGTGGCTAAGGTTGATTTATGCTCCGGAGACGTCATTAACGAAGAAAATATCTCCTATATGCGCCCAGGCGGTGGATTGCCGCCATACGAAATCAACAAAGTGATTGGGAAGGTCTTGAGATCGAATGTTCCTGCAGGATCTTATATCAATTTGGATAACTTGGATTCGATGACTCCAGATAATTCTGAATAAATTGAAGTTGCACTTCGAATTAGAATCCAAGCCTTATTAATAGTTGTTAAACAAACTGATATTTAAGTTGCCGCCTATAGTAGCTCCCATCAAATATTGCCCACCCGGAGCGATTTGCTTCGTATCAGATTGACGAATAGTCTCCGGCATAGAAAAGTGAAAATTTCACCTGTGTAGGTTCTCTCAAGTTAAGGTGCTATCTGCTTCACCTAACTGTCTTTGTGCGAGGTGCCTAACAAGTTCTGGAAGGCTTTTTCTTGGAATTTAATAGCAGGTTTTCACTTCAATGTTGAATTCAAGGATTTTGCATAGGTTAGTATGACTCGAATTCCTAGCAACCGAGGCACATCCTCAAGACGAGAATTGTACGTATTGTGCTGATCATTTCTTATGGAAATTTAGAAGATTGATAAAAGAGCAATTGAAATCGTGGTTTTCCGGTTCGATTGGTCTGCTTATCCCATTTTTTGGATTATTACCTCCACTGGAGTCAAAACTCACAATTATTGGTGATTTGATTAATTCCCAAAAATGGGTCCATTTTGCTGCCCGCGCTTTACAGGGTGTTGAATATGTGGCATTATAGAAGTAATGAAAATTTCCTCGTCGATCGTACTTGTAGTTATGTAGCACACGCCCAACATTGCGTGTGCCTTGGCCTCCCATTCGGGGGGCTGTTTTATTTGCAGGGAAGATTTAATTAGGAATTATCAAAAAATAGGAAAAGGAGAAACAACCATGAAGCTGACAGGTGCGCAAGCTTTAATAAAAAGCCTGGAAACCCAGGGTGTCGAAGTAATGTTCGGCCTCCCAGGCGGTGCCATTCTGCCTGTATACGACCCATTGTTGGACTCTTCAATCAGGCACATACTGGTGCGACATGAACAAGGCGCCGGCCATATGGCAGAAGGTTACGCTCAGGTGAGCGGCAAGCCGGGAGTTGCCATGGTGACAAGTGGACCAGGAGCTACCAATATTGTCACTCCGCTGGCCAATGCTTATATGGACTCCACTCCCTTAGTCGTAATTAGTGGACAGGTAGCTTCAACCTCCATTGGAACGGATGCCTTCCAGGAGTGCGACATCACTGGAATCACCATGGGTATTACCAAGCACAACTGGCTGATAACAGATGTCAATGACATTCCCCAGGTCATTGCAGAAGCTTTTCATGTGGCAACAAGTGGCCGCCCAGGCCCTGTTTTAGTGGACTTTCCCAAAGATATTGCAAATGCTCTGATGGAATGGCATGAACCTGGAGAGATTATCTTGCCCGGATTCAATCCCATCACGGAGCCAAATCCGGAGTCCATCCGCCAAGCAACTGAGCTGATATTAAGTTCAAAAAGACCGGTGCTTTATGTTGGCGGAGGAGTACTGAAATCACGTGCAAGCGAGGCGCTTTCTATCTTGGTTGAGCAAAGCGGGATCCCTGTGGTCACTACGCTTATGGCACGAGGAGCATTCCCTGACAGTCACCCACTGGCTCTTGGGATGCCTGGAATGCATGGAAACTATACTGCTGTCACTGCATTGCAAAAAGCCGATCTTTTAATATCTTTGGGTGCCAGATTCGACGACAGGGTCACAGGCAAAGTTTCAGCTTTTGCTCCAAATGCCAAAGTCATTCACGCCGACATTGACCCAGCAGAAATTGGCAAAGTGCGCACTCCAGATGTTTCACTAATTGGTGAGTGCAGGAGGTCAATTGAAGAATTGACCAGATCACTCACTGAAAGAGCTGCCACCAAGGCGCCTGGTGAAACCCCGCTTCTGCCGCTTCAAATATCTGATTGGATTAAAGAGATTAGGGCATGGCAAGATGAGTTTCCACTTAACTATGACAAAGAAGCAACAGATACCGTCAAGCCTCAATTTGTGATCGAATCTCTTTCAAAAGCAGCCGATGACGGAACAATTTTAGTTGCAGGCGTGGGCCAGCACCAGATGTGGGCTTCGCAGTATTGGAAGTTCGACCACCCTTATACCTGGGTTAATTCAGGCGGGCTCGGCACTATGGGTTTTGCAGTCCCCGCTGCAATTGGCGCCAAAGTGGGCAGGCCGGATAAGACAGTTTGGGCTGTTGACGGAGACGGTTGTTTCCAAATGACAGCACAGGAAATAGTCACTGCAACCGCTGAGCGAATCCCGGTCAAGATAGCGATTTTAAACAATGCTTATTTGGGAATGGTGCGCCAGTGGCAGCATATGTTTTACGACGAGCGTTACTCCGAGGTCTACTTGTCCCCTGATCTTCCGAACTATGTTGGTTGGGCAGAAGCAATGGGAGCAGTCGGATTCCGAGTTGACACCCCAGAAGATGTGGGCCCAACCATTGACAAGGCAAATGAAATCGACGACCGGCCTGTTGTGATTGACTTTAGAACAGATGTCACCGAGAAGGTTTTCCCCATGGTGGCAGCCGGCGCATCAAATGACGACATCATGGTTGGACCATTTGGACGTAAAGGAGAGAGTAAATGACAAGCGCGAAACACCACATTGTCACTGCCTTAGTTGAAAATAAGGCCGGAGTATTGGCACGTGTAGCTGGTCTTTTTGCCAGGCGAGGTTACAATATCTTTTCCCTGGCAGTAGCGCCAACGCATGATCCGAAACTAAGTCGAATCACAATTGTTGTTGACGTGGACTCTGCGCCACTCGATCAGATAGTCCATCAGCTAGACAAGCTCATAAATGTTGTGGAGATTCGAGAGCTAGGCCCTAGCGACTCGCTTGAAAGAGAGCTCCTTTTAGCCACTATTGCAGTAGATTCCCAGGTGAGAAGCGAAGTCATCCAAATAGTTGCTGCACTTGGAGGAGCGGTTTTAGATGTCGGAGTCCAGTGCCTGACAGTCGAATTGGCTGGCACCCCTGAATCTCTAGATACACTTGAAGAGTTGCTACGAAGCTACGAAATAGTTGCAATTCAGCGAACTGGAAGGGTAGCTCTTCCAAAACTAAGAAGTACAGGTTCTCAGATTGACAACCTAAGAATCGCATAGCTGATCTGACAGCGATAGTTCCTATAATTTTTACGAAAGGTGATTTAAAATGGCAGTACTTTACTACGAGAAGGATTCTGACCCGTCCCTAATAGCAGGCAGGCGAGTAGCGATAATCGGATACGGTTCTCAAGGACACGCCCATGCTCTGAACCTGCATGAATCCGGAGTTGACGTAAGAGTCGGCTTGAGAGAGGGATCTGCCTCATGGAAAAAAGCTGAAGATGCAGGTTTAAAGGTCACCACTGTTGCCCAAGCTTCTAGTGAAGCAGACTTGATCATGATACTTTTGCCCGACACGGAACAGGCAAATGTCTATGAGTCAGAAATTGCTCCTCATCTAAATGAGGGAGATGCCATTTTATTTGCCCATGGTTTCAACATCAGGTTTGGCCAAATTAAGCCTCCAAGCGGTGTAGATGTCGGAATGGTCGCGCCAAAAGGCCCGGGCCACTTGGTGAGAAGGACCTTCACTGAAGGAGGAGGAGTCCCCTCTCTTATTGCCGTATCCCAAGACCATTCCGGAAAAGCAAAAGAACTGTGCCTCAGTTATGCTCACGCTTTGGGTGCCACCCGAGCAGGAGTTTTGGAAACTACTTTTGCAGAGGAGACCGAAACCGACCTCTTCGGCGAGCAAGTTGTGCTTTGTGGAGGCCTGACTGCTCTGGTTACTGCAGGCTTTGAGACTCTGGTCAATGCCGGTTACCAGCCCGAGTCGGCATACTTTGAGTGCCTACACGAGCTCAAACTAATAGTTGATTTGATGTACGAACAGGGTATTTCTGGCATGAGGTTCTCTATCTCGGACACTGCGGAGTACGGTGACATGACGCGTGGTCCCAGAATCATTGATGAGCACGTTAGGCAAGAAATGAAAAACGTTCTTGAGGAGATCCAAGATGGCAGGTTTGCCAACGAATGGATAGCCGAGAACAGAGCAGGCAGACCAAAATATCGCCAGCTTCAAGAGAATGGAAAGAACCACCAGATAGAAGCCGTTGGAGCCGAGCTCAGATCAATGATGCCTTTTATCTCGGCTGGAAAGCAAAAGCTCCAGGATATTTCAGGCGGCTGAAAACTTACTTGTGACTAAAAGAGCTAAATCTAGCAGGAATGTTTTAAGATAATTATCGCACTACTCCTAGTAGGTGATAGCCTCAAGTGAAGATGTTTTCCTCGAAGCAGTTCGCTTATTGCCCCCCAATACGTTTCCCGGCTGGTGCCAAATGCCTTTTCGAAGCCCTTTTTATCGCCGGTATTTTGAAGTTGAGATGAGATAAGTTGTACTCGCGAGTAGTCGTTCTTGGCGCCGGTTACGTTGGAATTACCCTAAGTGTCGCACTTTGCGCCACCGGAATAAATGTACTTGTTGCAGATATTGACGAGAATAAGATAGATCGTTTAAAGAATGGTGATCCATGTATACGCGAAGATGGCTTAGAAGAACTTTTGAAAAAACAGATAGATTCTTCACGTATTGATTTCATCTCAGGTGATGCCTCGGTTGCAGCAATCGGTGCCGATCTTTTTTTCATTTGCCTTCCAACCGATGTTGACATCTCCGGAAAACCTCAACTTGACGCACTAATAAATGCTGCACATATGGCAAGTCAAAACATGGCACCTAATGGCAGTTTGGCAGTCAAATCAACTGTGCTTCCCGAGACTACATTCAAAATTGCCAAGAGTATTGGAAGGCGCGACATAAATGTCTTAGTGTGTCCAGAGTTCCTTCAAGAAGGCACGGCGCTTCGAGATACTTTGAGTCCGGATCGAATTGTAATAGGGGCAGAAAACTTGCAAGCGGCATCAGAGCTAGCTGAAATTCTTCCTAAGAGTGAAAATACCGAAATAATTATTACCGATCCGACTTCAGCAGAGCTTGCCAAAATGATATCCAACACTATGCTCGCTTCAAAGGTTACTTTTGCCAACTTGGTAGCAGATATTGCGGAATTAACCGGTGCGAATTCTCACGATGTTCTCTTGGCTGTTGGAGCTGACAAGCGAATTGGAAACACTCACTTGAGACCAGGCCCAGGGTGGGGTGGATCGTGCCTGCCCAAGGATACTCAGATGCTTGCCTACCTCACGCAAAGCATCGGGATGCCAAGCCAGTTTGTCGACAGCATTTATTCGGAAAACAAGAATCATATTGAAAGAGTTGCTAGCAGTATTCTTGGCCTTATGCCACAAAAGGGCTCGACGAAACTTGCGGTTTTAGGCGTCACATTTAAAGGTGGGACAGATGACTTGCGCAGATCACCGGCAATTGAAATCATAAATGAAGTATCAAAGAAGGTTTCAAATATCCATATTTATGATCCTTCCCTGTCCTCAAGTTCCACTGTAAGTGACTTTGAATCCGTAGTTGGCCAAAATAAATTTTTCATCACTGAAGATCCTTATAAGTGCGTAGATTCGGCAGATCTCGCTGTGGTTTTAACTGACTGGGAAGAGTTTACGAAACTGGATCTAGCGCTAATTAAGGCCGTGATGGGAACACCGGTAATCTACGACACAAGAAACGTCGTTGATGAAACAGTCGCATCAGAATTGGGGATTGATCTAATCAAACTTGGAACTCAAAATCCCAAGAGGTTTTCTTAAACTGGTTGCAACCTATGGCAGATGAATTGGGTGGTACCTCGATGCCAAAAGGATATGTAGTAGCAGGGGCTGCTGGGTTTATTGGTTCACACTTGGTCGAAGCTTTGCTGAGTCAGGGAAGCAGTGTTCTAGGAATTGATAATTATTTAACCGGCAAGCAAGAAAATATTTCCCACTTAGTAAATAGCGGCAACTTTATTCCAATTAATGGTGATATTTCTTTCCCGGAAGACGCTTGCTTTCAATCGGCCAGACAATTTCTAGGATCCAAAAACTTTAAATCTACTTACGTTTTTAATTTTGCCAGCGCTGCTTCTCCCCTAATCTATCAAGAATTTCAAATAGAGACTTTGATGGCGGGTTCCTTGGGGACAAAGAACTTGCTTGATCTTGCCACCGAGACATCATCTAGATTCATCCAAGCCTCCACGAGCGAGATATATGGCAACCCAAAAGTTCATCCCCAGGTCGAAGAGTACCATGGCGATGTTGATCCAATCGGACCAAGAAGTATGTACGACGAAGCAAAGCGCTTTGGAGAAGCCTTAGTAACTAGCTATGTGAATACAAGAAACACCAACGCAGGAATTGTGAGGATTTTTAATACCTATGGTCCAAGAATGCGAGAAGATGACGGAAGAGTAATACCTAATTTCGTATCTCAAGCCCTCTCAAACTGCGACGTCACTATTTACGGAGATGGCAACCAGACCAGATCCATGTGCTTTGTTGCTGATTTGGTGAGAGGAATAATCAAATTTGGGAACTCAAGCTTTAGGGGGGTTTTGAATCTGGGTAATCCTGAGGAGATAACCATGTTGGAACTTGCCGAGAAAATCATCAAGGTCACCGGCTCTAAATCAAAAATTGTTCATCTGCCAATGTCTCCGGGAGATCCAGAAAGACGCCGTCCAGATATCTCAAGGGCAAAAAAAGTTTTGTCTTGGCAGCCAGAAGTCACTCTAAGCCAAGGTCTTGACTTAACAATTCCCTGGTACCGAGAACAGCTGGGTATTTAGCACAAGAAATGTGTGGATAGCGTAGGAATTAGCTATAGGAAACTTTTCCGGCACAAAAATCCCTTAAATCCCGTTAATTTTTTAGCCTCAAGTTAATTCAAGAGGATCCCTTCTTCGACTGGCAAGTGGCCCATTTCGAAATGTGAACCAATACCGGTGGAAGCAACAAAAATCACATTTTCGTGATGCATTGCCTTAAGAGTCTGCAATATTAAATATTTGATAAACGCCGAATTGGCAAATGGATTAATAGGATCCTAGCAAATGGTTCAGAGAATCCTAGTCAATAGCATTCAGACAATTTTTTGAACTATATAATCAATTGCTCCACAGAGGGTCTCGACGTCACTTGGTTCTATCGCAGGAAACATCGCTACTCTTAACTGGTTTCTTCCAAGCTTCCGATAGGGCTCGGTGTCTACTATCCCATTAGCCCGAAGAGTCTTGGCAACTACTGTAGCATCTATGTCATCAGAAAAGTCGATTGTGCCAACCACGTGACTCCGGAACCTCTCTTCCTTTACAAAAGGAGTGGCATATTCTGACTTTTCCGCCCACGAATAAAGTATTGACGAGCTTTCGTCACACCTCTTTGTACACCAGTCAAGTCCTCCATTTTGGTTAAACCACTCAACTTGATTATTAGTCATAAACAAAGTTGAAAGCGCAGGCGTGTTATAAGTTTGGTCCAGCAATGAGTTGTCTACTGCAATTTTAAGATCCAAAATTGCTGGAACAAAACGCTTGGATGCAGCTATTTTCTCCACTCTTTCTAAAGCCTTGGGAGACATTAGTGCTATCCAGATCCCACCGTCTGATGCAAAGCATTTCTGAGGCGCAAAGTAGTAGGCGTCAAACTGGCCAGAATCTACTCTTAGCCCTCCTGCCCCGCTCGTGGCATCAACAGCAACTATTGCACCATCGTCGATTCCTTCAGGCCGAATAATCTCAATGGCCACTCCTGTTGAAGTCTCGTTATGCGTCAGGGCATAGAGATCCACTCCCTTAGAAGCCTTTGGACTAGGTGCAGTACCGGGATCGCTTTTAATAATTTCAGGGTCTTCCAAATGAGGTGCCATCTGAGCGGCTTGGGCAAACTTTGACGAGAACTCGCCGAATGACAGATGTTGGCTCTTTTTCTCAATTAAACAGAAAGTGGCAATATCCCAAAAAGCCGTGGCACCGCCATTTCCCAATATGACTTCATAACCCTCGGGAAGCGAGAATAGCTCTTTCAGCCCCGCCCGCAGGGATCCAACCACGTTCTTGACAGTGGATTGGCGATGCGAAGTCCCCATATAGGACTTCCCCACACTTAAGAGAGCTTCAAGCGACTCAGGTCTAACTTTTGACGGTCCCGAGCCAAATCTTCCATCACTTGGAATCAAATCCGAGGGAAGTATGAGTGAATTTGCGTCATTTGAAGCCAACTTAAAAATCCTTATCTTTTATCTATTCTCAACACTATCGATTATATGAAACATTAATGGGCTTAAAATCAGGATGAAAGCTCTAAAAGTTGACTGTTTTGGAAGAGTTTGAATCTGTGCAAGCATATTAATATGGCTTCTGAACAATTTGAGAACTCCAGAAATGAGACTACTGGCGAAAAAGGCAGAATTTCCGAGCTGATTTCTGCTATCAAACCATCTGCAACTTTAGCTGTGGATGCTAAAGCCAAGGCATTAAAGGCTAAAGGTGAGCCTGTGATCGGATTTGGGGCAGGCGAGCCGGACTTTGCAACGCCTGAATTCATTGTTGAAGCAGCAACCAAGGCTGCCGGTGACAAAACCATGCATAAATACACTCCTACGTCAGGACTTCCGGCACTGAGAGAAGCTATAGTCCAAAAGACCCTTCGTGACTCAGGACTTCCAATCTCAACATCGCAGGTTCTGGTGACAAATGGTGGAAAACAAGCAATTTCGAATGCTTGTTTGACACTTCTTGACCCAGGAGACGAAGTTCTTCTGCCTGTCCCCTACTGGACTACTTATCCGGAAGCCGTTGCATTGGCCAGAGCCGTGCCCGTTGAAGTGCCCACATCAATTGAAGATGACTTCCACGTCACTGCCGAAGAGCTTGAAAAACACGTGACTAGTCGAACCAAAATGCTTATTTTGAACTCACCTTCCAACCCAAGCGGAGCGGTCTTGAGTGAAAGCGAATTGTCTGAAATTGGAGATTTTGCCCTCGAACACGGACTTTGGGTACTCACTGATGAGATATATGAGCACCTCACCTATGGCGGGCGTCCTTTGGTTTCACTTCCTGTGGTAAAACCCGAATTAAGAGAGAAATGCATTGTAGTCAATGGGGTTGCCAAGACCTTTGCCATGACCGGCTGGAGAGTCGGATGGATGATTGGTCCAAATGATGTGGTGGAGGCCGCAACAAACCTTCAGTCACACACCACGTCAAATGTCTCAAATATCTCTCAGATGGCCACCGTTGCTGCTTTATCTGGAGATTTAAGTGCGGTTGCTGAGATGAAGGTCGCCTTTGAGAGGCGCCGACAGAGTATTTTCAAGCTTTTCGGTGAGATACGCGATGTAGTGTGCAGGGAACCCGAAGGCGCATTTTATGCATTCCCCAGTTTCGAGAAGCTCTTAGGCAGAGAAATTAGGGGAGTAAAAGTTGAGACTACAGTAGAATTGGCTGAAATCGTGCTGGATCTGGCTAAGGTAGCTTTTGTGCCTGGAGAGGCATTTGGAGCACCTGGTTACGGTCGCTTTTCGTATGCGCTTGCAGATGCAGATTTAGGAGAAGGTCTCAGCAGGTTGATTGAACTGTTTTCGGAGGTTAAATAAGTGGCAAGAATTCTAGTTACCGAGGAGTTGGCTGACCGCGGGCTCGAGTTGATGCGAGAGGCCGGTCACCAAGTGGATGTAAGCCTTGGATTGACCCCGGATCAGTTGAAAGAGGCCGTTGACGGCGCTCACGCCCTTATCATTCGCTCGGCCACCAAGGTGACAGCCGAGGTATTGGGTGCCGGGACGTCTCTTATCGTAGTGGGAAGAGCCGGTATCGGCCTTGACAACGTAGATGTAGCTGAGGCCACCAAGCGCGGGGTCATGGTAGTTAATGCGCCCCAGTCCAATATATTAAGTGCGGCCGAGCAGGCAATGGCTCTCATGTTGGCACAGGCCAGGAATATCCCTCAGGCCCATACGGCACTCACTGCCGGCAGGTGGGAAAGATCTAAATGGGAGGGCGTCGAGCTCCATGGCAAAACTCTGGGAGTAGTCGGACTCGGTCGAGTTGGGGCCTTAGTGGCACAACGGGCCCTCGCCTTTGGAATGAGGCTAATTGCTTACGACCCATACGTCTCAGCAGAGAGGGCCAAGCACATGGGAGTTGAACTTCTTCCATTGGACGAGGTTATGGCTGAGTCTGATTTCATCTCGATCCACCTGCCAAAGACTCCAGAAACTGCAGGCCTGATTGGAAAGGAGCTTCTTTCAAAAGCCAAGGCAGGTATTCGAATCATCAATACGGCTCGTGGAGGAATTATTGACGAGACGGCTCTTTACGACGCCATTAGTTCGGGCCATGTAGGGGGTGCAGGCCTGGACGTATTTTCAAGTGAGCCATGCACTGACTCCCCACTGTTCACACTTCCAAATGTTGTAGTTACTCCTCACTTAGGAGCATCAACTGTGGAAGCCCAAGACAAGGCCGGAATAACTATTGCAGAACAGGTCCTCCTGGCTTTAGAAGGCGCCTTTGTGCCATTTGCAGTCAACATCAATGCCGCAGAAGCTTCGGCAGATGTCAGTCAGTTCCTAGGTCTGGCTGAACAGCTGGGCAGAATATTTGCTTGTCTTTCAGAAGGTCTTCCTGATCATTTGGAGATCGAATATCAAGGTGACTTAGCCACTGAAGATACCCGCATTCTGACTCTTTCAATTTTAAAGGGGATCTTTGCCGCAGGAACCGAAGAACCCGTTTCTTATGTAAATGCCCCCCAGTTGGCAGCAGAGCGTGGATTAGATATTCGCGAAATGAAAACTTCCACTAGCCGAGACTACAAAAACCTAATGACCTTGAGATCTTCAACTCATGCCCTTTCAGGGACTTTGGTTGGAGTGCAATCTAGCCCGAGGATAGTAATGGTTGATGATCACATAGTCGAAGTTCCCCCTGCCGAACACATGTTAGTGGTTAGAAATGACGACCGGCCTGGAATGATTGGCGTGGTTGGGACTCTTATGGGTACCCACAACATTGGCATTTCCTCAATGGCTGTCGGACCCTCTGCTGTGGGACCAACAGCCCTTATGGTGTTTTCCACAGGCCAAGCTGTCACCAATGAACTCCTGGACGAGCTTCGCTCAACCGATGGTATCATCGATGTCCACCAGATCGGAGCATTTTAAATCTAACTATTGGCCGGATTTGACACGACTATGCCTTGTCTGGCAATATAATAGTTATATGCAACATATAAGGAACATTTCAGAAAACTTGCTCCTTAGCTAGACGCGAGCGTTCCCACGCTCGCCATGACCTCCTGCGCAAAAGCCAGGAGGTTTTTTGTTGCCATGCAGGAAGATAGAAAGGTACACACAAATGGACAATAAGACAGATACAAAAGGCGAACACTTAATAATCTTTGATACCACGCTTAGAGATGGCGAGCAGTCTCCTGGAATCTCGCTTGACACTGCAGAAAAGCTCGAGATAGCAGAGCAGTTGGCCAGGCTAAATGTTGACTACATCGAAGCCGGTTTCCCTGTGGCAAGCCAAGGTGACTTTGAAGCCGTATCCGCAATAGCCAAAAGTGTCGAAGGTCCCATAATCGCCGGCCTGTCGCGAACTCAACTGCATGACGTGGACAGATGTTGGGATGCTTTAAAGTTCGCTGAAAAAGCAAGAATCCACGTATTTATCTCCACTTCCCCATCCCACATGGAACACATGTTGCACATGGACCAGGCACAAGTATTGGCTGAAGTTAAAAGTGGTGTGGGAAGAGCAAGAGAGCACACCGATGACGTGGAGTTTTCTCCGCAAGATGCGACTCGTACTCCACTTGATTTCATGATCGAAGTACTTAATGCAGCGATTGAGGCAGGGGCAACCTGTTTGAACATTCCTGACACGGTTGGCTACGGAATCCCGTGGGACTTTGGAGCTTTAATAAGCTATGTCAGAAAGATGGTGCCGGGTGAGTACATTCTCTCGACCCACTGCCACAACGACTTGGGTTTGGCCACTGCCAACTCATTAGCCGGAGTCCAAGCCGGGGCACGTCAAGTAGAGGTGTGTGTGAATGGGATTGGAGAGAGGGCCGGCAATGCCGCACTCGAAGAAGTCGTAATGGCAGTGAACATTAGGTCAGATCAATTCCCCGGCGTAACAACGACTGTCAATACCTCTGAGATCGCCAAGACTTCACGACTGGTAGCCCGATTGACGGGATATCCTGTTCAATACAATAAAGCTGTAGTTGGCCGCAATGCTTTTGCCCACGAGTCGGGAATCCATCAGCACGGAGTATTAGCCGAAAGATCTACCTATGAAATAATTGAGGCTTCTTCTGTAGGCCAAGCTGGCCGCCAGATTGTCCTTGGCAAACATTCCGGACGCCATGCATTCAGTGACACCTTAGAGAAAATGGGTTTAAAGGTGCAAGGGGACACATTAAATGCAACATTTAATCGTTTCAAGGAACTTGCAGATAGGAAGGTACAGATCACCGAAGCCGATCTAGAGGCAATCGTGGCAGAAGAGCTAGGAACCGCGGTTTCAAGCGAATTTGTATTAGAAGAACTTGAAGTATCAGGCGGCACGGTTGCCCAACCCATGGCACGCGTGGTTATTGACAAAGATGGCACTAAGTCAGAAGGAAAAGCTGAAGGAAACGGCATGATTGATGCAGCATGCAACGCTTTATCAAATGCAACGGGAGTCAATGCCAAATTGAGCGAATTTAATGTATCAGCTGTAACAGGTGGAATTGATGCTCTAGGTGATGTAGTCATTCAGGTTGAATCAAATGGCATAAAGGTTTCCGGACGGGGAGTTTCAACCGACGTGGTTGAAGCCTCAGCAAGGGCTTATTTGAATGCAGTAAATCGAATACTGAGAATGCAAGCGAAAGGCGACGAGCGAGAAGTAGAAATAGGCCCTTAATTTTTTTTTGCTACGGAAATATTTCCAGTGGAATATTGACAGGATGAGATTCCATAAAATTTTTCGCCGCACATATTGGTTGATCAATAACTGACTTAAAATGTCTAAACCTAAATGGAATCGACTTGATATAAGCTATTTTTGTGCCTCAATTAGAAGATCTAGGCCCAAAAAGGGCATTTTTCGAATAATTGGCCGCGGCCAGAATTTTCTTGCAATACTTAGCGATCGAGAACCGTGTCGATGTCCTACCTCACCTTCCAATAGGTCTCCGAAAGTAACAATCGGCCTGACGGTTGCCGAAGAAAAATCTGAAACAAGACTCTTTGCTTCGTCAACGCTATATCCTTTTGTCCCGGGACTTTCAAGATGATTAGCGTATATGTCAGCCATTGATCGCCCTAATCTGCCTGCCGCCAACCCGTATCGAGACCAAAGCATGATTCCGACGATTGAGGGACGATGGTAAACCATTGCTCGCAACTCTCCCCCGGGTTTAAGGACTCTATGGCACTCAGCAAATGCACTTTTCGTATCAGGACTGTGGTGGAGAACACCCCATGAATAAATTATATCGAACGTGTTGTCAGGAAATGCCAGATTCTCGGCATCGCCAACTGCTAAGCGAGGTACCTGAGATTCTAAGGCCATTCTTTCGCGAACAATTTCTACGGCTCTTGGAGTGATATCAATTCCAACGAGAAGTTCGGGTTTGCTGCGCGCCCACTCAACGTGATCCGCACCCATTCCAATTCCAATTTCAAGAATTCGTTTCCCGTCACCATCAAACTTTGCAACGGTTTGTATGTAAGGCTCTATTGTGTAACGGGCATTGGCTTGTGCGGCAAACTGCTCCTCAATAGTCTCACCTTCAGCATAAATTTCACCACAAGCCTGAGCGTCCCAGAAACTCTGAACCGCAGACTTAGGATCTTCAAGAGTGCTTTTAGTCTCACCCCTAACTCTCCTAAATTCAATGTCGGATCTCTCGCTACTCAAAATTGGCTCCAATCATTAAATTCCTCAACTTTAGACTCGCTTTCATAAAAACCACAGAGCTTAAGGTGTGAAGCCATAATAATGGAATATTCTCAAATATTTCACCTTTAAGTCTCTTGGGGACTCTGTGCCTGCTAACAGCACTATCTTAGTTGAGTCGTTCCAGTGGATCTTTACTACATAATCAACTAAGCACTTCGGTGCAAGTTGTTAGGGGAGAATTTAATACTCCACCGGATTTTTTCCTAAAGTATTCATTTAAGGAGGCGGATGAACTTTTCTTCCCATAGCTTAGAGATCATTTAGGAAAACTAGCTGAGTTTTTGATTTCAGTGCTTATCTATAAGTTACTTGCAAGATAGAAGAATCAACAGTAGCAATATTTTGAGATACTCAAATGTTAATGCCGAATTCAACTTATTACAATAGACTTTCGTAGTTAATTTAAGCAGTAATATCGCCGGCCGCTATGCTTTGCACCCAAGTTTTTTAGCTTTTAGCAGTAACAATATTACTTCTTCAGAAAAATAATGACAGAAAATCCACCATTGAGAGTCCGTTGGGTCTTGCGCTTTGGGAACGTTAAACGACTTGCAGCAATGTGTCTGTAAGCTTCTAGCAATTTCATAAACTGAATCAATTTGTTCACCTTGCTTTCAAAATTCCCTCAAAAGAAGCAGCTTTTTACAATATTTGGAAAAATATAGTTTTTGTCTCCCTAGAAATATTGAACCTACAACACGTCAATCAGCTTTTAGGAATGTAAGATTTACTATTCAGTCATTTTTTAGGAGAATAAGATCGGAATTGCCAAAGCCTTAGCTTGGCAATTTAATTGAATAATTTGCACAAACCAGAAATCCCTTCTGGCTTGAGACCAGCCAATCCAATAGGTTGCGCCGAAATGCAGTAATCGACGCTCAAATATGGATAATAATCACTTAAAATGATCACTACGTCAGCATTTTTCCACTATATTGGTAATTCTACGTGTGCGGAATAATTGGATATGTAAGCCAAAATCTCAATGAGGAGACTTTTAGAAAAGCGACTTGCTCGTTGGAGCACCGCGGTCCAGATGGCCTCAAAATTGAAGGTGGTGATTTTGATGGCTTGCCGTGGAGGCTAGGTCACTGCCGCTTATCCATTAATGATCTCTCGGAACTGGGTACGCAGCCAATGGCTAGTCCTTCCGGAAGATATTTGATGGTTTATAATGGCGAGATTTACAACTCACCCGAATTAAGGAAGGAATGCGAAGCATCTGGAAGCATTTTCAAATCGCAGATGGACGGCGAAGTCATTCTCCACCTCTGGGAACTAGAAGGATCTGATTGCTTAAAAAAGCTGAACGGTATTTTTGCAATTTGTATAGTTGACACTGTTGGCAAGAGCATCACAATCGCTCGAGATCCTGTAGGAGTCAAGCCATTGTTTTACTCTAATTCCGATAATCGGTTTTGTTTTGCCTCCGAAATTGAGGCATTAAATGATCTCGGAATAAATAACGGTGGACTGGACTCTGCCGGGCTAGCACAATTTTTGACTTTTTTGTGGATTCCTGCACCAAACACGCCATTTAAAAACATTAAAGCACTAAAACCCGGAGAAATGGCAGTTTACGCCAACTCCCGATTGGAGGCCAAGCGTTTTTCACCTGTTTTCACTGCTTCTTCCTCATCATTAAGCGGAGCTACAAGTGAATTAATGGCTGAAGTTAGCCTGAAAATAAGGCAGGCTGCCAGCAGGCAACTCCTATCTGATGTTCCGATTGGCATAATGGCATCAGGAGGGGTTGATAGCGGCCTTATATGGGCGAACACTTCTCAAAATCTATCCTTGGCATATTCAATTTCTTGGGACCTCATTAAAAATGACAGTGAAGGAATTTCTGACGACCTGGTAAGCGCAAGGCTCGTGGCATCAAACTTCCAGACAAAACTAAGGGAAATCCCAGGTGATGATTGGGGTGGATCCGGGCTCCCCCATTCAGGTGATTTGTTTGCAGATCCGGCCTACGAGTTAGTTAGGAAGATGGCTGTCGCCGCACGTGAGGATGGGCTAAAAGTATTGTTTTCAGGCCAGGGCGGAGACGAAATATTTGGTGGATATAGGCGCCACGCAGTGGCACGGGTTATTGGATCAAAACCTCATTTTTCCGGCCTATTCTTCAAGGGACTATATAACTTATCCAAAATGAAATCTGGCATGAATATTTCACAGGAGTACATTTCTCGTCTAGTTCTAGCGCTTTCCGAAGGAGACAGGGAAAAGGGTTATCTGCAACTTTGCAGTTACTCTACTCAGGAAGATCGCGCAAATGCCCTTGATCTAACTTCTGCGGAGGTCTCGGACGACGTGGTTTACAAGGAGCATTTGGAGGTATTTGCAGTCCAACCGGCAAATATTTCTTTTCTAAGAAAAGCAATGTCAGTAGATTTAAATGTGTACCTCCCAGGGCTTGGCTTGAGCTATGTGGACAGAGCTTCTATGGAAGCAGGTATCGAGGTCAGGGTCCCGTTGGTTGATCTTGAATTACTAAAGTATTCCTTAGATTTGCCCGACAACGTGTTAGTAAGGCGTGGCACGACTAAATGGATAGCTAAACAAGCAGCTCTTGCCGTTTTGCCGCCAGAAACTGTAGAACGACCGAAACGTTCTTTTGGTGCACCGGCATCGCAAGTAGGTTCCAACACAAATAGCGACAATTCGAGAGGTTACAGGCAAAGTAGATATTTTAACCACGCCTGCCAAGTGCTTGAAAAGTATAGAGAAAAGTACGCTTGAACTTATAGGCGGACGGATTTTGCTTTGTTTTCTTTTTGTGCTTCTGGCAGCGAAAATCTTATAATAATGGGTGACACATGGGTTAGGCATTTAAAAGTCTGGTCTGACGAAGAAATCAGTGTGAACGGAAGGACATGAGGTTTTTTTTCGCGGAATATCACATAAGGTCCCTTTTTGTAATCGTAGAATCATTGACCGAAATTGCGTCTTTGTAGTTGGAACTGAGAAAAGCATCATTAGTCTAATTTCGTAAGTCTAAACAAATGACCAGGTGGTTCCACAATAAAGTTTAAGAATTTTAGCTACTTGGCACGCGTGCCATTACAGATAGCTCTAGAATTTAACACCAGATAGCGATGATTTCAAAAAGGCCACTTAAGTATCGAGATTTGCTATATGCAAACGATAACGGCGCCGATTCAACTGATCGGCAAAAATCTAAGGGTGCGATAGAAGCCGTCACCGTTGTATTCTTCATGCTTTTGAACACTAACCTCCAGTTGCCCAGTGGTATCTCGCTAGGAAGGTGGGTGCTGCTTGGGATACTTAGCATGATTGCAGTTGGCCACGCCTTGGCCGGGAGGGATCAAGTACGCATTCCAGGAAGCGTAATTGCTTTAATTGGGTTTTCTCTACTGGCCCTTATCTCAACTTTCTATTCTAGTGAACCACTTTTAACAGGCTTAAAAGCAGGAACTCTTATATTGCTTTTCATTGGATGTTTAATTAGACCTTCGTGGGACTTTAATTCAGACGGTGAACGGTGGCTGGTCATTCTAGGAAGAATTAATATTTTCATACTTTTAGTAACTATCCCGCTAGCACTAACCGGTTCATTTAATGCATACTCTTCTGGATCTCTTCAAGGTCCAATGGATAATCCAAACTCGCTCGGAAGTGTTTTAGTTCTAACTTTTCCGGGACTTTTGTATCTTATGGCGAAGCCAAATAGGTTGTCCCCGCTAAAGCCATTTGCATCCTCTATTTTAAGTTTAGCGGCCATTGCTGATGTAGCCTTTGTGGTTTTTTCAAAATCTCGAACTTCGGCCGCGGCATTGCTTGGAGCGTGGCTAGTTTACGCATGGCTAAATTCTAAAGGAAGAACTTTTACAAGAGTTGCAGGCGTTATAGTTTTACTTGCTCTCATTCCACTACTGCCAATAAATGCTACAAAAGGAATTTCGGACTTTGTCTACAAGGGGCAGACCACTATCGGCCTTGATAGAGTTTCATCCCTTTCAACTACTTATCATGAGTTCTTAAAAAATCCTATTGTTGGGAATGGATTTGGAGTATTAGTTGCCAACCCAAATTCGACTCCGGCAAATAATACTTCGTCACTTCTTCCACTAAGTGACACAGGCGTCGAACAGACTAACTCAATTCTTGGAACTGCGGCCAACCTTGGTCTTGCCGGTGCAATACTTTTGTTGTTTGCACTCATAACAATCTATTTCGGGGCGTGGTTCAGATTAGGCAAAAATGCTAAGTTTTCGGATGAAAGATCGGTCAATGTATGCCTTATTACTATCGGCATTGCCGGATTGATCAATATGAATGGGGAAGCTTGGTTAACTTCAGCAGGGACTTATGAGGCTTTGATATTCTGGACTACAACTGGATACTTGATTTCTGCACTTCATAGATCTAGAAAAAGAAGCACTTAGTATTCGAGTTTTGCTTCGTCCCCAATATTGTCATCTCATCTCCAAGCGTTTGAATACGTTAATTCACCGATGATTGGAGTCTTAAATATCGTGGAAGGAAATGCCAGCTATTAGCTCTTTACATTTGGACCCGATTTAATGCACTGAATTGTACGAAGCTGTCCCTCGCACAGTTCTTCTTGCTTAAGACATTTTGAGACCTGCTATTTGAAACACAAAGACATTTAGTTTTTTAGGGTTTCGAATCTCCATTGGTCTAATTGGGGTGGCCAATGAATATTTAGAGTCAAAAAGCGCTCCGCCAAAATTCGCCTGCGATCATAATTCGGGCCGTGCAAGTAGTTTTGGTTTTAGATCCAAACAATTCCGTAAATCTCGTCAAAGCTTTGTTCGAGTTGCCATGTTAGCAATGGAGGTCAAGTTTGAATAAAAAATGGGAGAAATGTTCTTGCCCGATTTGACCGAATTTGCAATCCTGCAATCACAAAATGATGAGTGAATGCGAAGTGAATTGCATCTCGAAAAACAGTGATATTTGCCATGGTGGAGGGAAATTTGCTCTTAAACTATCGACAGGCGAAGTTTTCAGGCTCTTCTTAAATATAGGCCATAGCAAAACCTCACCAGTGGTCAAAGCAATTGCCGATCTGAAAGGTTGGCGATACAACCGAATCGATTGAGACACAGAACCAGCAATTCGCCCCGGATGCAGTAACCTATGTGGAGTGTTCAACTCTCAGGATTACTCACATAGTCTCATCACCTTTCGAATTCAGGAGTTGCTGCGGGCCACGAACCCAGATTACGGGCTTCCTCTTGGAAATTCGGCAGCACAGACGGTTCGAATTGATCAACGACAATGCGAAGGGGACTCATTGCGGAGCAGTATCCATTCTGAAAATGAGACCTTATTGGTACTCGAATCAGATGCGTCTAACAGTTTGGCGCCAGGTGCTGTGATTGTCGCTTCTCTTGCCGTCACAAACTTCCAACAGGAGGTGAATGTTAATGCGAGTGCTTGTAGTAACAAATGATTTACCAACATCGCGGTTCGACCCACAAATGAGCTTCATACGTGACCAAGCATGTGCGTTGGCACGCAGGGGCGTCGATGTTTCAATTATTGTTGCGCGTCCCTGGCAGTGGTCATGGCCAGTTATAGGGTCACCACGTTGGCAGCAAGCTTCTTTTGGGTCAGATCGATTAGATCTTCAAGAACTTAGATCTGTAACCGAAATCCGTTGCCTTTCATTCCCTGGGCGAATAAACTACTTAGCCTGTGCGGCTGCCCAGAGTCTACAGATAAGAACCTTGCGTCGTGAAATACAGAGTGGCAAATACGACGCGGTGCTTGTGCATAGTGAAATTAGCGCATGGGCCATTCGGCGAGTTGTAGCGCGGCAAAAAGTTCCCATGGTTCTAGTAATCCATGGAGAGTACAAAATACGTAGCGCCGAATCTCGGACTGGGCAAAAAGTTCTCGCGGAGGCATGTCGGTACTCATCGGCACTAGTGCTAGTTGGGGCTGGAGTGAAAGTTCCTTCTGAGATATCAACTCGAGCTTGTATGATCCCAAATGGCTACATGCCCCTCGATCCAGTCGAAGGGAGAGAGGAGGTATCGCTCATTCGGCCCCCAGCATGTCTAATACTCTCGGTTTCGCGGCTTGTGGAAATTAAAGGAATTCAAGACAATATTAAAGCTCTTGCGCGCCTTCGATCCAATGGTATCGCGGCACACTATTGGATAATAGGTGATGGACCGTTACGTTCCAATTTATTGTCTCTGGCAAAAGAGTTGGGAGTGGAAGATTCAGTAACCTTCATCGGTACTATATCTAGGGAGAAGCTAGGAGCTTACATAGAAGCATGCGACTTTTTCTCATTACCTTCTTCCCGCGAGCCTTTTGGAATTGCCCACCTCGAAGCCGCGGCTCTTGGAAAACCGGTTATCTGCGCGAGCGGGACTGGTCCAGCAGCATTTTTGGAGCACGGCATTTCAGCTATTCACGTTTCCCCAGGCGATGTGGAAGGACTCGCTGATGCCTGGCAGGAACTGGCCCAGGACACAAATTTGAGGGCGTCAATTGGCGCTCGTGCTCAACAAGCGGGAACTAAATTAACTTGGGATGTCAACGCTGAACGGATCGAAGCGCTTTTCGCCGAACTTATTGCCTCTGATTCATGACGTAGGGTGGAACCTGAAATTGTATTTTAGGGAGTCTAGCTAATTGAGCTCATTAACCGGTACTGTTTTTAATGTCTTCAAGAGAGCCTCTGTGCAACTTTTGCTTTAGTTTATCATTCTAGCTTTTTGCCAGGCGCATCACCTTAAGCCGCCTCGAGAGTGAATATCCTAGGTGAATAGCCTTGGGCCATTAATGCTCATTGAATGTGTCCACGAGTACGCTGTCTCACAATTTAGCCCACTTTTTAAACTGAAGTACATTCCATTATGGCCGCACAGTTCAAGTTCACATTAGTTACCCCGCCTACCAAGAAGGCCTAATAAGTAATTTTAAACAATTTCTCAAGCCGGCTCTTCACTAATTGCTAAAACATTATTAAGTTCGCATAATAGTTAATTTGCTAAGCTCTATCAGATAAAAAGGTGTACATAAACTGGTAGCCTGAAGGATTTTTTGTAAGGAGGACAATGATTATGTCACCGAGTATGAGGCGTTTCCTGAATAGAGTTAGATATAATCGCCTGATCTCCTTGATTTTGAGAACTATTGGCAAGCCAGTTTCCCAGATATCGGAATCTCTCGCCCTTCAGTTGCGGCGGAAGGTATGGATTAATGGGTGTACGGTTGGCTTTGACGGCTTAGATCTTGTTTTCCCACCCGATGTTGGAGTTGACTTTGCAACCTCAATATACTGGAACGGCAAGGAGGGATATGAGCCTGAGGTTTGGAATACGTTAAGGCCTATTCTCGAGAACTTAACTAGGTTTGCTGATATTGGAGCCAACATAGGATTTTATTCGGTATTGGCTTCTCGGTTAAATGCTAAAATGCAGATTTGGGCTTTTGAGCCTGTGCCTAAAATCGCCTCGAAATGCCGGAAATTCCTTGCAGCTAATAATGCGGACAATGTGAAACTTTATGAGTTAGCGTTATCTGACTCAGAGGGAGAAGCAGTACTTTACCTTCCAGAGTCCTCCTATGTCGAAGAGGAAAAAACAGGGACAATCCGATTGGATTCATGGCAAGCTAAAAGACCAAATGCCATGCATATTGAAGTTGCCACAAAAACTTTTGATTCGTTGTGCAGCGGCGCTAATTGGTTCCCACAAGCAATAAAAATTGATGTGGAAGACTTTGAGTCAAGCGTGTTAAGAGGCATGAATGATTTGTTGAGAATTCATAGACCACTAATCGTATGCGAAGTGCTCCCGCGTGACCACTTAAATAATGACACGCTTTCAATTTTGAAGGAATACGAGTACGCGATATATGCCATCACTCGCGATGGGCTATTTAAACAAACTTCTTTTCACCTTAGCCGTCGATTTACTGACTTTTTATTTGTTCCAGACTTATATTTTCACGAGTACATTCCGTATTCGGATATGACACCTTTAATCCAGTTTCTAAAGAAATAATAGAATTAATTACATTTCAATCTAAATAATAAAATGCACGATCAAAAACGCTAAGCTTCTTGCTGCCAAAATAATTTAACAAGACTTTAATAAACCTTAGTTTTAAATGGCGCAAATATCCAAAAGGTTTTTGGCCAAAGCATCGTAATCGGAATATTTACTGCTGCCTACTAATTATTTGCTCTATTTACTCCATTGGCTGCCCCTGGCGGGCATGCTGCCCCAGAAGAACTGTGTGCAATCTAAATATATAACCTGTTGGATATGCATTGCTAATGAAATGAATCCAGGCTCGAGCCATGGGATTCAATAATCTTTACGAGTTCGATGGCATTTCTATCCCAGCTAAACTGGCTTGCAATTTTGGACGCATTTTCACCAAGTTTATGACTTAAACTTGGGTTTTCAATAAGTCTCTCCCATGCCTCTGCTACCGATTTGGAGTCTTTAGGCGGAACAAGTAGAGATGCAACTTCGTTAGGTAGATTGAATGCGGGACCTGTGTCGACACATGCTATTACCGGTTTTCTCATACTTGCGGCCTCTAAGTGGGCTAGCCCAAATGCCTCAGGATAACTGGGAAGGGAAAAAATGTCGCAGCTATCTATGTAGTTTCCAATTTCATTTCGGTCGATTAAACCATAAAATCGTGTGTAATTTGCTATTCCTAAATGGGCTGCAGTTTTCTTCAGCATATTTCTCAACGGGCCGTCGCCGACTATCCAGTAAGTGACGTCGAACCCTTTTTTACGCAATATTGACACCGCCTCTAAATTTGACTTGATTCCCTTTCCAGATTTCAAAGTACCGATTGAAAGTATTAACGTCCCTGATGGTTTTTCAAGTTTCTTAATCGCTCGAGGAATGGTCAGTCCATTCGGGATTACTTTTCCTCTATCTTTTATCCATCCTGGAATGTCGATTCCATCCCCAACCATGACAATGCTACTGGCTTTCGAGGCGCAAATGCTTTGAACTTTTTGACCTCGGCGATTTAGAGAACTCTTTGAATCGCCCCCGCCATGAACGACGTATATAAATGGAAGATCGATATTTTCGAAAGTGTCTGCAAATATTGCCCCCATTATTTCGCCATGGACTATTGCAGCATCGAATTGTTTTTCTCTAAGGGAATACCGGTATTTTCTTGTCTGCAACTTGGCTGCCTGAACCCAGGCCAACAGATCAACTCTTCCAGGCACTGCAAGGATTGGAATTTCAATAACCGAATTAAGTGGCTCGAGATCGGGCCTGTTGCCAAAATCTGGGTTTTTCCATTTACTTCCTGGCATGAAAGACCACAACAATGGTCTAATTACAACTAAATCTACTTGGACCCCAAGATTTGCGATCGCTACTGCCTGGTCTCTAACGAATGCATGCTGCGGATCGTCTGGAGTTACTGGTATTGTATTTGAAACCACTAGTATTTTGAGATTTGAATGTATATTCATTGACATCAATTTGTTAAGGTATTGGGAATCGTTTACTCATTCCCAAGATCAATGTTATATGGCATTAGGAAGGTTTAATTATTTTGTCGAAAGAAAGCACCCCTCGCACTGTAGTTATAGGTCTTGACTGTGCTACCCCGCAGCTGTTTTTCGAAAAACTTTCTCAAGAGCTTCCCAATATTTCGGCACTGGTTAAAAGCGGGGCTTCTGGCAATTTAGCTAGTGTTGCTCCACCAATAACAGTTCCGGCATGGGCATGCGCTATGACGGGAAGAAACCCAGGCCAATTGGGTATTTACGGTTTTCGAAACAGGTGTGATCATTCTTATGACGGGCTGTCTATTGCCACTTCTCAAAGCATTCGCGAAAAAGCTCTCTGGGACCAACTCGGTGAAAAAAACCTTAAGTCATTGCTGATCGGGGTTCCGCCCTCTTACCCTCCGTCAGAAATCAACGGATGGAGGGTATCTTGTTTCTTAACTCCCCCAATGGCCAAATCAACAACGTGGCCGCCTGAACTCGCCCTTGAGGTAGAAAAAGAGGTCGGAGATTATATATATGACATTCCAGACTTCCGAATGGCCGGCGAGGAGAGGGTTCTTCGAGATATTCATTCAATGACCACCAAGCGGTTTCAAGTTGCTTCAAAACTAGCAACTACTAAACCGTGGGATTTCATGATGGTTTGCGAGATTGCCTTAGACAGATTGCACCACGTGTTTTGGCAGCATTGCGATCCAAGCCACCCACTTTATGTAGCTGGCAATCCCTACGAAAGTGCTTTCGTCGATTACTATCGACACCTCGATGACCAAGTTGGGAAATTTCTTTCCGTTTTGCCTCAAGACGCGGTTGTGATTGTAATGTCTGACCATGGTGCAAGACCAATGCTTGGAGGGGTATGCGTGAATGAATGGTTGATCAGAAATAACTATCTAACACTCAACTCTTCTGTGGAGAAGCCTTCTAAACTAAATGAACTTTCTATCAACTGGAACAAGACCAAGGCCTGGGCCGATGGTGGATATTATGGTCGTCTATTTTTAAACGTTAAAGGTCGCGAGCCAAACGGATTAATCGATCAAAGCGACTATGAGAAAGTAAGGGATGAATTGATTCAAGCATTTGAAGAAATGCCGGGGCCCAGCGGAGAATATCTTGGCACCAAAGTGCATCGTCCCGAAGATCTTTACGGTGTAGTCAATGGAATAGCGCCGGATCTAATTATTTATTTTGGAGATCTCTCGTGGAGAAGCGTTGGAACTGTAGGTCTAGGTGATCTTTTTACGGCTGAGAATGACACTGGTCCAGATGGGGCCAACCATGACAAAGAAGGAATTCTCGCAGTAAAGGGGTTACCGGGTTTGGCTCCTGGGAAGAAAGTGGCGGCTAACCTCGTTGATATTGGACCAACCTTAATGTCGCTTTACGGATGTGAAATCCCTGAAGGGGTAGTGGGGAAAGACCTGCTATCGCAAAAAAACTTTTTTAACTGAATTTTCTCAGTCTAAATATCCGAGCGATTGCAGATGCGCCTCCATTGCAAAACGCTCCTCGTCGCTCAATTCCTTATTTGCCGATTGGGAATTCTTAATGGATTCTTCTACACTCTTAAGATTTTCAGCATTTACGGAAGATATCCAATCAATAGATTTGCCTTCTAAATGGCCAGGACTAGCTATCCCTGCAAGGTTCAATAATGTCGGCAAAATATCTACCATCTCACTTGATTCATGCAAGCCACTTTTAACTCCCGGGCCCTTGGCAATCAAAATTCCTTTCATATGATGCACTGCTTCAACATCTCCAGAAGGGAGCACTTCAAGCTCGGATCCCACTTCGCTAGTTAGTATCCAATCATCATTGGGCAGTATTACAAGATCAGGAATAGTTGCCCCACTTTGAGTACCAAAAAGATCCAATCCTGTTTGAACTGATTTAAATGGACAATCTGCCCCGTCAATTTTTTGACAATTTTCAACGCCTTCAATTATCTTGTTTATGATTTCTGCTTTGTCCGTGGCATCTGGACTAATAAAAAGATAGCTTGCCCTTCCATCAACGGTTGGAGACCAGACCAAAGTGTTATTTGGATTCGCAGTCAGCGGAAGATATTCGGGAATGGATCTGAATTTCTTAACTGTATTGGATATCCTATCTTTGATGTTTGTAGGAATGTAAGCTGCAATTTTGTGCTGTAAATCCAAAGTTTTTGCAGATGTTGGCGACTTTACGCCTATCTTTTCCAACCAACGCACTATATTGAGGCGCTTACCGCTGTCAAATCCGTGGTCAGATACGCACATTAAGTAACCGTCTTCACCGAGCCAGTCAAGTACCTGGCCAAGCTGTAGATCAGTTTCTCTCCAACATCTTTCAAGCTCAGATTCACCTTTTCCAGTTTGTGAGAGTTTTCTTAAAGCTTCAAAATCCATATGGGAAACTCGGTCGGGAATCACGTTGACACAAACTAATACGTCCAAAGAGTCCAGATGCTCTGAAAGGAAATGTCTTCTCATTTCTACCTGGTCGCCTAATTGGGTAAGGTATTTGCTTCTCTGGTCCATGTCATGTCTAAGTGCTTGAGAATGGATATCTTTTACGACTTCTGGCAGCCATCTTGGATAATTATCCAACAGTCCGGGTGGGCTGTACATTCGGTCTGAATTAGGTGGAGCCATAATCCCACCGGTGAAAAATCCTTTTATATCTGGCGCAGGAAATCCAAGCGGGATGTCGATGCAGCCAACTTCAAGTCCTATTTCACCATAAAAGTCCCATAACATGGGTATTTTGCCGAATGGAACAAAACTAAAGGGATCCTCTGCATCATCTCTCCATGGCAGCCAAGGGCTGACTTGCCTCCAATAGAGAACCCCATGAGTTTTGGGAGAGACTCCTGACCAACAAGTAACCCAAGAAGGAACTGTGTAGATTGGAACAGTTGAGTTAAGCACTCCCCTACCAGCGGTTTTTAATAATTTGGCCATATTCGGCATTAAACCGCAAGATGCCAGACCTTCTAAAATCTCAAACGAAGCGCCATCAAGACCAAAAACTGCAATACGACTTGCCACTCGCCGATATTATCTCGCATTTGAAGGACTCTCCATCATTATTGTGAAGTTGTTGCAAATAAATGCTTTTTACATGATGCACTTTTCTTTTCCCTCGACTTATTGCCACTTGTGACAATTTAATAATGCACAACCGACAAACCTGACTGCGGGATACTAAAGAATCTCATAACGCAGGACACTCTCAATTTCCGGCAAACATTTAATTCTTCACTTTAATCAACCTGGAGAAGTCACCTAGAAATCTAAATCCGAGAATATCTTGGTAATCGGCAAGCTGATGAAATTAGGCAATAGTAGCAACAAGACCAGTTAAAACAAAGTTGCACTACGGCGCTGGTGCCTTAAGCAATAGAAAAAATGGCCGCAGTTGTAAGCCAATGAAAATGGGCAGGAAATAAAAGTATTTTCCGAATTTCTTAGAAGATGGCAAAATCAATTTTGTCCGTGGGCCCTCGGGGGAGATTTCGACTATGGATAATAAGGAACACGTAGAAGCGGTGCTTTGAAAGGAGGCATATTGCCACAATAAGACGACTCCAAGAGGCGGACACTGATTGAATCGCCAATTCCATCCTCAACTCAATTAAAGGTGCCAAATTGAAGTCTCTGATTCCATGCAACGTTATGCCTATAATGGAGTTGAAGATCGGCAATGGTTCCCCTAAATGATATCCCGAGGTAGGATTTTCACGCTGGAATCGTGCCGGCGTTGTCGTCAGGAGGATCATGAGGTGAATAACAAGTCATTATTTGACGATCTTCGACTTGAACTCGAGCGCGGTAACTCAATGGCAGTTGGGAGCGCTTTCCACAGAGTTCTTGTGGACGAACTCACATCTGGAAACCCTTATCTAAATTCAACAGAGTTTGAGATGCTCAGGAAGCACTACCCGAATATCATGAATGGAAGCCGCCAACTCTGGCTAAGAGACGTGTATGCAAAAAGAAGATCCTACACCCTTGAATGCATTCGGAATGATGAGCGGGCAATGGTTTTAGATGCTGGATGTGGATTTGGCTCCGACAGTTTTCTTTTTGCTTCTCTAGGCGCCTCTGTGACGGGAATCGATATTTCCGATGACCAAATTCAAATTGCCGAAAAACGAAAGAGATATTATGAAGAAGGACTTTCCCAGGAACTGGTAGTAAAGTTCGAATCTGCAAATCTCGATCAATACCGATCAGATCTTGACAATTTGTCATTGACATGGTTTGCAAGCGTCTTGGCGGCCGTTAGCGATCAGGACTCATTGTTTTCTTGGTTAAATCAATTAACACGGCCCGGTGGACGTGTTGTCGTGACTGACATGAACTTACGAAACCCATTCTTTTCTTCCAGAGAATGGTTACGCCGCCAGAAGGCCAAAAGGCGAAATCCGGAATTTGCCGCTAGTGCCAATTTTGGAGCTATGTTCCGCCGGACTGGACGCGTAGGCGCTAGGTATTTTCCGAGAGAAAATTCCGATAGTCAAAAAGGATTTGTCTTTGATGATGTCCAGTTCTTTACGCCAAATACATGTGCGAAACTTATGATAAATTCAGGATTCCGCGTTGAAACGGTTGATTATTCTGCTTGTACGCCACCTCTTCCAAGTGAATCTTTGACTGTTGCGGCAGAGAGGACCACCGGTGCTGTGCCAGGATTGAGATCTTTAGGTTATTTCTATACTGTCGTCGGTTCGAAGTGAAATTATTTAAAAACGAGGTCTCGAGAACTTTAATAATATCGCGCATCGCAATATACCTTGCCGCCGAAGTGATTTTTATAGTCGCTAACATGCTTCCGCAAACTATTCGAACAGCAATGTGGAGGCTAGTCCTTCGGATGAATCCTTATCATGTCCTCGCGGCGCTGAACGCTGCAGCTGACCTTGAGGATCGAAATGGCTTGGATTCGTTTGAAATATTTCATCAAGCGCTTGGGGCGATGAGAAATATAGAGAAAATTTCCGCACCTGATCTCGCTGTGGCTTGGTATCCGGGCGAGAAGGTTTGGCTGCATGTTGTGAAAGTGTTATTGGGTCATGTTGGCTCGGATGTTGGATTGAAGGCAAGGGACGAAGCTACCGCTAAAATGATTGTTGAACTTTCACAAAAATACCTAACCAGTGCCCAAAAAGCCAATAGATGGGACATCGCCGAGGAGGCTTTGGCAACATTCGAATCTATTGGTGGCACTAACTTGGAGTGTAGTTGGGCACGAATTGAAATCGAATGGAGACGCGGTTCATTGCTCTGGATCGATTTACTTGCTCAGATGTGCGAGCAGGGTTCCTTTCTTGATCCACGTGACCCTATTGAATGGGCCGAACGATCCCAGGAAATTGGCGAGCTTAATCTAGCGGAGGCGTGCCTTGTTTGGGCGAAATCTTGGCTTCCTGAGTATCCCAAAACTTGGCGAGTGTCAGCAAAAACAAAAAAAGCTTTAGGCAAGATGGAGGAAGCTCGAAGGCACCTGGAAAGAGCTTTGACACTTGATCCCGGCGATATCCACGCATTTATAATGTGGCTTTGCCTAAAAGAGGATTCAGGCATTGGACTTGAACCGAGTTCGGAGATGAGTATTAGTCTTGACATTTCTGGCGATACAGGACTTGGTTCGGAATTCGAAGTAATTTGTTTTGTTAAAGGTGCATCTCTGGAAGGTCGGATCTATCTTATTCCCCCTACCGGCTGGGGACTTGTTCCACTTGAAAACAACAAAGGAATTCAGAGCTCTGAAGCACGTTTTAATGTACTAGCAGCGCGGCCCGACAGGATCAATAAAGGGCCATGGCTACTTCAAGCGATAGTGGTTGATCAAGGTTGTTATGCAGCGACAACTTGTGAAGTGAATGTAAACGATCCAACCCCTGGAAATATTCTAGTGGCAGTTACCGAAGATCACGAGTTTCAAGAAGAGCGGGGAGAGCTATTAGTCGACGATCTAAAGGCGCTATTTTTAGATAAGGCTAGATTGACTGCATCGCTGGGTGTGCCAATCACGCGTATGGTCGAAGTGGGATCAGCTATAAAGACGCTGCGCTGGGCCGAAAATACCTCATTGGATTCTAGGTGGGGTGATTTACAAAGGGAAGTGGAATGCGAATTGGCTGATGAGGTAATCCGAGGACTGGATGTCCAACCTCATTTACATGCATTTAACGATCCTGAATTCGATCATTTTCCATATGGCGTACTATCTGATCGCTTGGTACTATCCGATAAGTTTCTCAATACATCTTGGAATCTCAGAGGTGACTGGGCATCCGTTTCTTCACCTCCAGAACGAAATCTAAAATCGAAAACCGATCGTCTGGCTTCTGCAGAACGTACAATAAGCGAAGTCGAACGAATCGGCTATCTCTCGGATCCTGATTATGCCGCATTGGTATGGCGAAGTGGCCTATTGGAATTTGGAGAAGACCCGGTAAGCAGATTATGGTCAACAGTGGCACTTTTGCGAGCTGGCCTACTCGCCGATAGTGATGTACTGGCACCGTCGGAAGACAGCTTGTTCAAAAAGCAAGCTTCGGGTTTCGCGGCGAGTTGGAACGACCCATTCCAAGAAGGAGCGAACGGACCAATCTTGCAGTTGCCAATAGCTCAGAATTTGGAAGGCAGTTATATGAGCAGTGCACGCACATTGGCGCGTCGGGTGCGGCAACTAATTGATAATGAACGTGACTCAGGGGTAATCCGTCCAGGAGTACACGTCTTTACTCTCCTGACACATGACAAGTTAATAAACAGTAGGCATGGGCGTGACGTGGATAGTCTGGATGCAAGATATGGTGATTGGCCTGTGATTTTGGATCATATAGACACCTGGAAAGCTGAAGGGGCCCGCTTCGCAACTGCAAGAGAGTCAGTGCTTGCCCTTGCCTCCGATCTTTTATTTAGGCCGTCAGCATTGCTGCGTGGACTCACGTATATAGTTTCGCCAAAAGGTTTAACGGGCATAAAGTTTATGTTGTGCACGACAGGAGCCAAACCAAACACAAATTCTCTCCACCCAATCCATCTGATGGCCGTGATCCCGCCTGTCTTTCGAGAATTTATAGATGGGGTCAGAGTCATTACCCAAAATGGGCATGGGGAATCTGAGATCGACGAAAAGCCGGTTGAGCTAGGATCCGATCGCATATGGGTACAGGTTGGGAATGTTTCTTATCCAATTTCCTGCTTCTTTTCGTTAAATGGGAAGCAAGATCTATTGACTAGTGATTGGAAGCAAATTAAAGAGGGAAGTGAAGTAGTGGTGACCCTGGAGGCAAAGATAGCTAAAGCCAGAGTAGAGGTTTTGATCGGCCAGAATGACCTTGCAAATGCTGGACTATTGGGGGACTTAGCAGTATGCAACGAAACAGATACTCTAGTTCCCTCCGAGCAAGTTGCCGAAGGCTTGAGAATTGGTCCATTAGAATTAGCGGGGTCTAACAAAAATAATAAAAGCATGTGTAAATTGATCGTGCGCCAGGCCGATTCCAGAAATATTAAAGCACTATGAACAACTCCCGAACACAAAAAGTTGCCATCGTAACGAACGTACTCTCGTCCTACCGCGTTCCTTGTTTCCAAGAGCTAATGTCGTTGTCGAAAGATCCCGTTTCTATTTTTATACTCGATAATTCGCTACACGAGCGCGAGTATATCCAACGAGGGGCGAACGCAAATATCCAAGTCACATATCTCCCAGGCAAGTCATGGCGCAGACAGCCATTCGATGATATTCATCTCAATGATATCCGTCCGATCGTGAAAGGTCGCTTTAAAATCATAATCTTGGGCGGATGGCATGAACCTACCTACCTTATTCTTTGGCTCTGGGCACTCCTGACTCGACGTCAGACTTTATTTTGGGTGGAATCAACTTCGGCCGACAGTAGCCGTTCAGGATGGAAGGAGGCGGCAAAAAAATACCTGCTTGCCCGCACATGGGGTTGTATCGTCCCTGGAGAAGCATCACGATCTTACTGCCTGCAATTAGGGGTGGCCCCCGAGCGGATTTTCGTCGCTCCCAATGCAACAAACCGCGAGTATTTCAAGGCAAAGGCTGATGAGCTTATTCCCAAGCGGACAGACTTGCGGCGTTCCCTTGAGTTAAACCAGCAAACGGTACTCTTTGTTGGCAGGCTTGTCGAGAGACTAAAGGGAGTATCGAACCTTATTTCCGCGTGCGCGACTCTGAGTGGCTCAGAGAAGATAACTCTGGTGTTAGCTGGCGATGGTCCAGATAGATTGCGCTATGAAGCCGAAGCCAAAAATTTAGGGGTTAAATTGCGTGTAACCGGATTTCTTACCCCAGAAAAGCTCTCTGAATATTATGCGGCAGCTGATCTTCTAGTCCTTCCGAGCCAGTCAGAACCCTGGGGATTCGTGGTAAATGAGGCTATGGAATTTGGTCTCCCTCTTGTGATTTCACAGGCTGCCGGATGCGGCCCAGACCTTGTGAAAAATGGCATTAACGGGATTTTAGTTGATCCTGAAAATGTATCTCAGATTGCGGACTCCATCAATCAAATCCTAGATAGTCCCAATAGAGCGAAAGAGATGGGTAGGGCTTCGCGGGAAGCAATACAAAATTTTAGTCCTCAAAAATGGGCAAACGGAGTCCTTGGAGCAGTAGAGTCATGCAAAGCCACCTCAAGCTCAGGATCATCTACCAATAAGAATTTCGAGAATAGGCGAATATTGCTTTTCAACCCGTGGCAGCCACTAATTGGTCCCAACATCTACTTGGAAGAGCTTTTTAATGAGTGTCCTGAACTCGCTGGCCACTCTATTGTGGTCTCTCCATTCGAGAAAACTTTAGATATCTATTCAAACCTTGGATGCGAAGTGGAAATCTGGCCGGAGGCGAAGCTTATCCACCCTCCCCGTACTTGGCTGGGCATGAGAGACTTGATGGCTGCAAACACAGTTGATTTGGTCAGAATTGTCCACAGGGTAAACCGCCTAAAGCCATCGGTGATAGTTACGAATACGGAGAATATGTGGGCCAGTGGCATTGCTTCTAGAGTGTTAGGCATACCGCATATACAGGTGTACCACTCTATGCTTGTGGACTATCGTTTAGCTAACCACCCAAGATTTCGTAACTTTTATTTAAAATTGATGTCTCAACTTTCTACCTTCATAGTTCCAGTTTCCAATACTTTGGCTGTTTCATTAAAAAGAGGCGGGATGCCCGAAAAGAAACTACAGGTAGTGCCGAACTCGATTGCGATAAATCCTATTGTTAATTCTGAAACGAAACGCTTCCGCTTGAGCCCAACGGACACTGCAAAATTTTCTGACGTTGTTGCTGGCCTGGATGAGACTATCGAGGGGTCACCCATAATAGTCTCAGTTGGATTGTTCAGCAGCGTAAAAGGACAGGATATATTAATCGAAGCTCTACCCGACGTGATAACCGAATTTCCGAATCTTGTGTGCCTTTTGGTCGGGGACGAGATGGATATCGACGCTTCTCTACAGGGAGCCTCAATGGATCTCGATACCCAGCGTATACATGGAGAATTTCGAGAACAACTTGTAGCGCGCATGGAAGAGCTTGGAATCGATAAAAACGTAAGATTGCTGGCGCGTTATAAAAATGTCCGCGATATTTTGCGAATGGCAGATTTGTGTGTCCAGCCATCTCGTACAGAATCGTTCGGCCGTGTCGCAGCAGAAGCGCTTCTGGAAGGAACTCCGGTTATAGTTAGCGATGCAGGAGGCATGCGAGAAGCTGTAGGACCTGGCGGATGGATAGTAAGCACTGGAGATGTACCTTCTTTGACGCAGGCCATCCTTGAAGTACTTAGAGATTGCGAATCTGCTAGAGTTCGAGCTGAAGAGGGGCGGAGGTATGTAAGCGCACAATTTTCACCTTCAGAGTGCTCAGCAAAATTCGTGGAGGTACTTCGGCATGCAGGATACACTTTCTAGCCCGACGTCGGATAATTGACGGCGCCATCTATATTTGACCTTTCGCACACAAACCTCTTTGGGTTTAGTATTTACCTTTTACGAGTCTGATTTTCAAAAATACCATCTGTCGACTACTGGTTTTAAAGCTGGAGGGACACACCTCTCCAACTATTTATTTCCGTTTTATCAAAGTGGTGTTAGCAAACGAGTAATGCACAGTGAACAATTTCCCATGCCGTCACATCCGAGGCCAACCAAGATAAGACAAAGTTACAAAAGAAATCCAACCAGAAAACGAAACTCTCATTTTTTGGGACCAAGAAAAGTTATGATTTCCATACATCATCTGTTGTAATTGTCTTCGTAAAACTTTCTCAGCATCGGATAGGAACTAATATCCTGCGGCCTAATTGCCTGCCCAACTAAAACGATGGCCCGTAAACTTGTAAAATCAAGTTGCTTAATCCTGCCACTTCAGTTTTTGCCTAAGTATTTGAACGGGCTCTTAAGAGTAAATTTAACCGCCAAAATGTCACCGGTTGTCAAGTTGCCAAAGAGGAGAAAACGTCATATAACTTTAAGGATACAAATTCATTATTGCCAGAAATCATTTAAATGCCAAGACAATGTAATTATTTGAAATATTGCTCTGCATTATTTAAATTTAAATAGAGAGTTCACTTCACCGAATTATTTACTGAGCCAAGTTCAGAAGATTTGCAATAAATGTGCCCGCTAATTAGCCAGCTCTTACACCTTCAAAAAATTGAATGTAATTGTTGGGTTCACTTAATATTGGTAGAGAAAAAGACCAAATGTTGGATTTTCCCTAAACCCCCAAGTTTGTTTTTCCATTCTTTGTACTTGCTTCCTACAGTAATATGGACTTAAGTTCATGGAAACTGATATGATCAGAAAATGGAAATCTCGAAGTTTGAGACAAAACAAGAGGAATTCTGGGCAGGAATTTCTGGCGACGAGTACATTGAGCGCAACTGTGACTCGACAACCATTGCCGCTAACATGGCTTTATTTTCCGAAGTGCTTAGAAGAACGAAGGAAGTAAATTCTGTCTTAGAGCTTGGATCGAATATAGGATTGAACCTTCATGCAATTCACAACCTTCTGCCCCATATTGATATTTCTGCAGTCGAGATCAATGAAAAGGCGGTTGCAAGGTTAAGAAAAGAGGATTGGATTGACATTCATCATGAGTCAATTCTCACTTTTTCTCCTGAAAGGAAATGGGACTTTGTTTTTACGAAAGGAGTCCTAATACATTTGAACCCAGATACACTTCCAAGAGTTTATGACCTTTTCCATGCGGCAAGTTCTCGCTATATTATGGTAAGCGAATATTACAGTCCACAACCAGTAGAAATTACATATCGGGGGCATAAAGATAGGCTGTTTAAGCGCGATTTCGCAGGAGAGATACTGGACCATGCGCCTGGCTTTGAACTAGTAGATTACGGGTTTACATATCACAGGGATCGGCACTTTCCGCAAGATGATATCAACTGGTTCTTGTTAGAGAAAATATAAGAGCCTATTTGGCACGAAAAGTACTTCTCGATTTCAAAAAAGGATCTCTTTAAGGAATGGTGACGCTGGAAGCGGGAGATTCTTTAAACGATTTAGTGCGCAGTTTTGATGGCGAAGGAAATTTCTACTCTAATTTGGCACTGGTTTGAACCAGGTCAAATTAGAATTGATATTCGAATATTTTCCCACCGCAAATGCCTTTAGAGGATTCGGAAATCATTGTAGTATTTCCCCAGAAAGCACTACAGTCAAAGCAATCTGGCAACTAGCTGGTTACAGAGAGTAACAAGGAAATGCGAGGCAAAGGTGTAAAGTTTTAGTAAAGTCACTAGAATTGCGAATATTTATGTAATGTGGAGATACAGGACTACGGGTCCAGGTATCATGTAATAATTATGATTTGTTTGTTAATAATGTATGCCTTGCATACTCGTAATATTGAGTCTGACCTCCCTAATTTTAAGGTCAGTCAATTATGAATAGTTATGAGCAGCTTGACGACCAGGTAATCTTATTAACAGGAGGTACTGGATCTTTTGGACGCGCATTTGTTAAAGAAGTACTGCAAAAATCAAGCGCGACTATTCGCATATTCAGCCGAGATGAGTTGAAACAGCATGATTTGAGCCTAGAGTTAGAAAATTATAATGACCGGATCCGTTTTTTTCTAGGTGACGTTAGAGATAAGCCAAGGCTAACACGTGCTGCTAAAGGCGCTAATATTCTGATTCACGCCGCTGCCTTGAAGCAAGTTCCGGCTTGTGAGTACAACCCATTTGAGGCAGTCCAAACAAATGTAGTTGGTGCGGAAAATGTGGTCGACGCTGCCATAGATGCTCAAGTAGCTAAAGTAATTGCCGTTTCTACCGATAAGGCGGTAAATCCAGTAAATCTTTATGGCGCCACTAAGTTATGTGCCGAAAAAATCATAGTTCAGGGAAATGCTTACGCATCTCGAAGCGAAACAAAACTGTCGTGCGTAAGATATGGCAATGTGGTTGGATCAAGAGGTTCCGTTTTACCTTTGTTTCTTAAGCAGAAAGCATCGGGGTGCTTTACAATTACAGATACTCGTATGACTAGGTTCTGGATTACATTACCCCAAGCAGTTGAACTTGTTATTACAGCGCTAAGTATAATGAAGGGAGGAGAAATATTCATTCCTAAAATCCCATCAATGAAAGTTACTGATTTGGCAAGGGCAATATCTCCGGATGCCAAACAAAATGTGGTTGGCATCCGTGCCGGCGAGAAACTTCATGAGATCCTTTTGACTTCTGAAGAGAGCCGCCATGCGGTGGAACGTGATGGGATGTACGTTATTTTTCCAGAGCATCCGTGGTGGGGAGTTGATCGATCAGATGAAAATGATATTGCACTCCCGGAGGGAATGGTGTATTCAAGCGATTCAAACGAACACTGGTTGACAAGCAAAGAAATTGAAACCCTGATTCGATGATTCCTTATGGCCATCAATCAATTAATGATGACGACATTGCAGCTGTCACGCAGATCCTAAAAGGTGACTGGCTTACTCAAGGACCAGCAGTTGAGGAATTCGAAGAAGCCTTATGCAGCTACACTGACGCTAAGTTTGCCGTTGTTTTTTCAAGTGGAACGGCGGCATTACATGCTGCTTGTGCGGTCGCCGGATTTGGGCCAGGAAACAGTATCTATACTTCGGCATTAACCTTTTCAGCCAGTGCGGCATGCGCCCTTTACGTTGGAGCTGAACCTCGCTTTCTTGATATTTCTCCGGACACATTGAATATGGATTTAAGTCTTCTGCCTCCGAATGCCGATGGCCTAATTGCAGTTCATTATGCAGGGCTCCCTATTGACTTTGCAAAAATGCCCTATCGACCTGGAATAATAATTGAAGATGCATCTCATGCACTCGGCGCCATTGGGAAGAATGGCCCTATTGGTAATTGTGCGGATTCTGATATGTGTACTTTTTCCTTCCATCCCGTGAAAGCTATCACCACCGGCGAAGGTGGCGCGGTGACTACTAATTCAAAGGCTCTGGCTAATTCACTCAGAACTTTTAGAAGTCACGGAATTGTTCATAAACAAGAACAAGGTAATTGGTTCTATGAAGTCGATTCAATCGGTTTTAATTACCGTTTAACTGATATTCAATCGGCTCTTGGCCTAAGCCAGCTAAAGAGATTGGATCGATTTATCGAAAGGCGCAACGAAATTGCGAGTCGCTATAGAGAGTTACTCCAAGATCTTCAGGTGACTTGCCCCCCAAGTGCTCCAGTAGGCTCAACTCACGCCTATCATCTATTCCCGGTTAGGGTTAAAAATCGGCGAGCGATATTTGACTATTTGAGAAATGCTGGAATCGGTGCTCAAGTGCATTATATTCCTCTTTACAAGCATCCTTTATATGCTCGCACAGGAAGCCAGTTCCAGTTTCCTTCAACCGAAACAGTTTATGGCGAGCTACTCTCGTTGCCTATTTTTCCAGATTTAACAGATGCAGATCAGGATATAGTGATTGAAGTCCTTGGCAAAGCTTTGAATGAGGTACCTGATAAATGAATGAGTTAACCCTTCATCTAGCTTCTGCAAAAGACGCCAGTTTAATATTCGGTATACGCAATCTGCCTGAGAGTATCAAGTTTAGTGGAACCGGGCAGCCCGTGACAGAAAACGAGCACTTTGTTTGGTTTGAAAATTTACTGAAGGATAAAGGTCGCAGACTTTGGATTTTAAACGACGGCATTGATGATATTGGATTCGTCAGAGTTGATTTGCTAGATGAGGCCGTGGGTCAGATTGGCCGGGTAAGTATTGGAATCAAAAGAGAGAGTCGCGGACATAATTATGCGAGTCAAGCCCTCGGATTACTAACTTTGCAGCTTAAGGATATGCGTGACTTTTACGTTGAGAGATTAAGAGCTTTTGTGCATTTCGACAACATAGCTTCAGTAAAGACATTTAGAAAAGCCGGTTATGCAGAAGTTAACACTGAAAATCCATTTGTTACTTTCGAGATCCTATTGAGTAATGAGAGTTAATACGACCAAGTCTGGGACACTATGGCTTAGAACAGGTTCATCACCCGATATTGGTTTAGGGCATCTTATGCGTACTTTAGCAATTGCAGAAAGCGCGCATAGGCAAAACCTGAGATGCTGCTTTGTAATTGACAACAATACCGATGTGGATCGTATACGAGCCGTTGCTGACAACGTTCAAACTGTATATTCAGTTAATGATGATATGTGGACATCCTCAATATCGTCGGGAGATTTTGTCGTGTTTGACGGTTATGAATATAGTGGAGACAATTTTCGCCACGCTAATGATGCCGAAGCAGTCGTAGCTTGCTTTGACGATTTCGGGATCTCTTTCCCTGCCGGGGTTCTAGTTATTGATATTAGCGAAGCTGGTGGAGAAGGTCCCGTGGACAAGGATCATCAAAACTCTAGACATTCTAATCGGCTTGTAGGCCCTCATTACGCTCCGATTCGGAGCGAATTTTTTCCGTTCCGCCGCCACAGGGAAGATCCAATTGAAACAATCGTAATAAGCCTCGGTGGTTCCGACATGGGAACGCTCACTCAGGAAGTTACACGTTCAATTCTCCATTTGAAAGATAAATATAACGTAGTAGCGATAATCAACCAAGACAAGCTTGCCGGAAAGGAAGCAGACTGGCCAACTGATGTGGAAGTTATTTACTCGCCCCCTAGAGTCGGAGACATTTTTGATCGAGCCGATTTAGGAATATGCACTGCAAGCACTACTGCTCTAGAAATGGCCTTCATGGGAATTCCAACATTACACTTGCAAGCGACTAATAATCAGAAGGCGATGGCCAACATGCTTACAAAATATCAAATATCATATTCACTTGGAACCAATTTGGGAGATCTAGAACAAATTATTTACATGATGAATGAAAGTGCGATTCGATCGTCATTGAGTAGGCGAGCATTGGAGACCATTGATGGAATGGGAGCCGAGAGGATATTAAAAACAATGGTCGAAGCACACCCTAATGTAAGGCGGGCATAGAAATTGTCAAATGGAGATTTAATTTCAACGTGCGTGAAGATTGGAAGCAGCCGGGTTGGACTCGGTGAGGAGGCCTACATTATTGCCGAGCTTTCTGGAAATCATCTTGGAAAACTTGACAATGCTATTGAGTTACTTCGCGCAGCTAAAAATGCTCGGGCTAACGCGGCCAAACTCCAGACATACACAGCTGACTCCATGACAATAGATTCAGATGCTGATATATTTAAGCTACCCGAAACTTCGCTTTGGAAAGGTTACACTTACTACCAGCTATACAAAGAAGCTGCAACACCGGCTGAGTGGCTTCCAAAACTTAAAAAAGAAGCAGTTCGGCTGGGAATAGATCTTATTTCATCTCCGTTCGACAATGAGGCCGTTCGTATTCTAGATGAACTTGACTTTCCTGCTCTGAAGATTGCTTCGTTTGAAGTGGTTGACCTTAAATTGATTCAGAGTGCGGCATCCACCGGACGGCCAGTAATTATTTCAACAGGTATGGCCACGCTGGCAGAAGTTGATGCTGCCGTAAATGCCGCAAGATCAGTAGGCGACGGGGGAATAATTTTACTTTATGCCAGCAGCGCATACCCTGCGCCCACTTCCGACATGGCATTAAGGACTATCCCGCATATGATTAAGACGTGGAATTTGCCGGTTGGGTTGTCAGATCACACACAAGGAATACATGCGGCAGTCGCGGCAGTCGCTCTTGGTGCCAATGTTATTGAAAAACACTTGACTCTGCGACGATCAGATGGCGGGCCTGATGCAGAGTTTTCGATGGAGCCAGACGAATTTAAAAAGCTGGTGTCGTCAGTGCGTGAAGTCGAAAGCACATTAACGCGAGTTCGATATGGACCATCTCCTGGCGAAATAGTAAGCCTCAACTTTCGTCGCTCGCTTTTCGTCGTAAAGGATATGGAAGCAGGAGAAAAATTTAGCGAACAGAATGTACGCTCGATTCGGCCTGGTTACGGATTGCCGCCCAAGGAATGGAACCAAATTGAGGGCAGAGTTGCACGTGGTGCAATAAAGCGGGGAACCCCTCTTCAGTGGGATTTAGTAGGTGATATTGGTTAATCCTTCTCCTGAATCGTCACCCGCTGGACTAATAATTGCTGCTGGAAGTGTGCTTCGACTAGATGAACTAGACCAGGTAATTGCAAATATTCCTGACACTTTAGAGATTATTGGATGGTGTGCATATCTTTCCCAAACGACAAGCTCGTGGGCGGAAAATACATTTTCTGTGAAATGCTTGGATTTAAATGCAATTTCAGGTGAAATTGATGAAAGCATTTGTGCAAAAGCAAGATCAGCAATGGATCTTTTTGGCAGTCAAGATGACCCAAAGCTCGAGGCTTTCGTCTTAGAGAAGCTCTATTCCGAAGCCGAAGAATTAGTTCTGGCAACCGAAATGGTAAAACTGGTGAGAAGCCAGTTGAATTCGAAGGACCATAAGATTTATTTCCTGGGTAATGATAATAATGGATCCACCGCAGTAAAAACTGAGCTAGAAGATTTCTGCAATCTTGAGATACTTGAGCTTCCACCTAAATCTTCGCGTGACTTTAGGACTCGAGTAAATAAATATGTCCAGGGTCTCAGACTGGAAGGCAGAATCAGTCATGCAGTACCCGACCTGATTGAAAGAACCGATAATGAGTGGCGTTTTAGGACCTCATTGCCGCGGCAGTCATTTTGGACGGAAAAGAAAAGTTATTATTCATTACCCAAGGGAGAGATATGTTTGCTGTCCTCCTACGCAAATAATTCAAGATCTATCTTAAACTTAAGTTCTTTATTTCCTCGCAATACTCACTGGATAGTGACTACTCTGTCAGCAAGACGAGCATTACCAAAGTCAGCCAAATGGTCTTGGCTTTGGGCGCATGCTAACAAATCGCATCAGTGGTCCTGGCCTTTGCTGCCAACAGACAAGACTGAGATAAGTGCTCCTAAGTCAGACAGTGGACTAGGGAATGGTTGGCCAGCCAACTCCCAAACGTTATCACGCTGGGAAGAAATCGACAGGGCGTTGACCGCTCGAATGATGTCATGTTGGGACAATTATTTAGAGAAATATAGCCCAAGACTAGTTGTCGTGGCGAACCAATGGGACATTGAGGGAGCTTTTGCGCTCCGAGCAAAAGAGATGGGTATTGCGGTACTGCAAGTTTTTCATGGGGCAACAGGAGGACATTTGTACCGTGAACACAAAGTAATTGGAGACTGCATGGTTATTCCTGGAAAGTACTGGGCCGACACGCTTCCAGTCGTTTCACGGCATAAAGCTCTCGTTGTAGGATCGACTCCTGACATCGCTAATAGCACCCCAGATGTTCCACGGCGCTTGACATTTTTCTCTACATTTATTTCGAACCAATCTCGCATGGTGGCAGAAGAAGAATATAAGTCTATGGTCAAGGCAATCTGTCATATTCGGAGCGTTTCAGGCTGGTTAGTGGTAATGCGCCCTCATCAACTTGAAAACCCTTCTCTATTTTTAGAATATTGGCGAAATAGCACCACCGATGATCCTCCGATTATACTTTCAGCACATAAAGAAACTCTCATTGAAGCAGTCAAGAGTACCGGAGTTGCACTTACGTTCCCTTCTTCAATACTTCTTGCTTGTGCATCAGGTGGAGTGCGTGCAACGATACCTGGGTGGATACCTTTCGAGTGGCGTGAGGGTGTAGAGTCAGTGTCTAATGGAAAATTGGCCGAATTTGCTTCTAATCCCGAAGATATAGGAAAGATTCTGGAGGCGCAGATTCTGGCTGCCGAACATGATGGCCCAATTGATTCTGGCGATTCTGACTTACTGGCAAGATTTGGAGTTGGACACGACGAATTCCGTGACTGGATATCGTCGACAACTGCAGGATCTAAAAGCAAGTAATTGTGAACAACTTTGAATTAATTTTGTATCATTTGTGACTTGTCAAAGGTGCACCAGGACCAAGAACCAGGAAGTCAGATCTAAAATAGAGTGAGTATTTAGACTGAAGAAAAGGGCAAAGTATTTAAGCATGACTAGTTTCGAGTTCCAAGATAGTTTACTGAGTGAAAGTAATTTTGATTCCTGCATACTTCTCAACTTTCGATGTCACGCTATAAGTCTTTTTGCACGACAATCAAAGATAATCATTCAACCAGATGGAGAGTTGACGTTTTCACGGTTTGAAATTCAAAAAGCACAAGGTGTCCTGCAAGAACGAATTTTCCTAGAGTCGAAGCGTAAAATTCGGGGAGTTAGATTTTGAGCGGATGGAAAATTCCGTTGATTACCCCTGAAGTAGATGATCAGGATGCACGCGCTGTCTACGACGTAGTCTTAGCAGGGGATGTGGCCGTCGGTCGCGAGCAGGAGCATTTTGAGAGAATCGTTACCGATATCACGGGGGCTAAATTTGGGGTTTCTTTATCAAGCGGTACCGCAGCTCTACATTTGGCGCTTCTCGCGTTGGATGTGGGCCCAGGAGATGAAGTTATAGTCCCCGATTTGACATATATTGCCTCAGCCAACCCGGTCCGTTACGTAGGTGCGGCACCTGTTCTTGTCGACATCAAACCAGATGACGGAAATGTGGACGTAGACATTCTTAACGATTTTATAGAGGAGCGGGTCAGAAGAAACTATATTCTCCCAAAAGCAATTATTGCCGTTCATGTTTTAGGAGAACCATGTGACATGGAGAAGTTATTGGCTATATCGAAAAATTACGGAATTCCCATTATCGAAGATGCCGCCCAATCTTTTGGGGCAACTTACGGGGCAGGCAAATTAGCTTATAAAGCGACTGGGTCCATTGGAAAGTTCGGAGTGCTTTCTTTCAGTGGAAACAACATAGTTACCACAGGCGGAGGTGGCATGTTGCTGACTAATGACGGAGCTCTTGCTTCAAAGGTAAGACATCTCTCCACCCAAGGCAAGCTCGCCAACAATAACTTTGACCACAATGTAGTAGGCTATAACTACCGACTTTCCAATATTGCTGCCACACTTGGAATTGTCCAGGCAAAGAAATTATCTGCTTTTATCAAAGCTAAACGCTTAATTTACTACCGTTATAGAGAGAATCTGGAACTCATAAGTAACATTAGGATGATCGCCATAAACCCAATCAACAATGGATCCTGTTGGCTCTCGACAGCCGTATTTCAAGATAAAAAAACTCGAATTAAAGTCGAGGCAAGCTTGAGATCTAATGGCATTGAGTGCAGTACACTCTGGACGCCAATCCACAAGCAAGCTCCATATATTGAAGCACCCTTTGTAGGTGCAGGCGTTTCCGTCGACTTGGCAGAAAGATCTCTAAGTCTGCCGAGTTCCACTTCCCTGAGAGAATCGGAGCAGAAGGAAGTTATCGACACAATTATTTCGACGCTTGTTCACATTTAGCGGCTAAACACCATGGTTGTTATTTGACGGCATAAATAGTAGAAAATCTAGTCATAGTTTCTGAAAAACAGCTATTTCGGATGAAGAATTCAAAAGCTACCCAACTATTTAGCCGAGTGTTGTGCGAGCTTTAACTTGATGTTTTTCACCAAAAGTGTTTTTCGTAGTCAAATAGATTGATTCGAATTTCAATTAACTAACTCGCAGGCATGAGCTAATCAGATATGTCATCTTTGTAGCAAATCGGGCTAATTTTCGACTTTTTGCAGCATTGGCCCTCCGTCTGAAAATTTGACATAAATTGGTACCAAGGTTCGAAACGGGTATCAACCACTAAAGTGCAATGACTACCAGGCAAAATTTTGGCTATTCGACCAATTTATGAATATATGCACATAAATATTTAGAAATATCTTTTAAGGTCGATATAGTATTTGGGTTATGCAATTGGCCTGAATAGGCCAAGTCCTGATTTAAAGATGGTAAAGATAGGACAATATCAAATTGAAGCAAAGAGAAAACCGCGGAGAGAAACAAGGTAGTTTTCGGTTTCATTTATTTCTTATTTTGACATCAGTCTCACTGATCTTATCCGGTTGCATCGGAACTGTTGGCGGGCTAACTTGGAATAATAATCCATTTTCGCTAGTAATAACTGTATCTAACCCTACATCTACTAATTTGTCGGACTATCCTGTCCAGGTAAAAATAACCGGACAAAACTTTACCTCATTAAGCGGTGCTTATGGCGCTCCGGAATTAGAAGTTGCAGACTTTTTAACCGCCAAACAGGCGAACTATTGGGTTCAAGAGTGGAACGTTATTTCTGAAGTAGGCATTGTCTGGATAAAATGCCCGGAAATTGAAGGAAATGGAGATGCATATTTTCTTATCGCCAAAGCTGCCAGCGAAGCAAATTACGGAAGCGGGCAAAACGTATTTCCGTTTTTTGAAGATGGAACAAATCCAGCTCTTTGGAGCAATACTGCCGGTGGCGGACCCTCTGTCACTACAGGTATGCAAAGTTACATCAATATAACAAGTAATTCGACCGTAGTTGACGACGGGAACTACAACGCAAATCCTGCCATGGTAAAACTTCCAAATGGAGATATCTTGCTCACATATGTCAGTGGAACAATGCATGTGAGTGTTCCATACGTGATGTTAGTCGAAAGTAAAGATAATGGCCGGACTTGGAGCACTCCAAGAATGATTTTCGACACAAGCGGAATGGACCCGGTAATTTTCGAAATTCCATCCGGAGGATTGCAGTTGTGTTTTGACAAGAGCCAGTCAGGAACCGGGTTTATTGGCATGGCATGTATGACTTCTAACGACAATGGAGTTACCTGGACACTTCCACAATTTATGACCTCAAACCCGTACGAACTTTTTGCAGTGGACCAGGTTGTGACGGTTGGATCCACCTTATACGCAAGTGCATATGGACAACTTAGCTCACCAACCGGCCCTGTTAGCGTGAACTTGTGGGTCTCTTATGATTTTGGAAATACCTGGTCAATACTCTCAAATATTGTAACATCACCTTCAGATCCCACTTGCAACGAATCTGGACTTGCATATCTTGGAGCTCAAGAATTTGTTGTGGTTCTCAGATCCGGATCAAACTCTACTACCTATGAAAGGTTTAGCAACGATATGGGAGTTACGTGGGGGCCGTTAATTGACATTGGAAATCAAGTTGGAGTATTGCAATATCCCACACTTCAACACTTAGGCAACAATCTCGTTCTCACTGCTCGTGAAGCTTATGAACGGGTGCCTGGAACCTATAGTACTTCCACTCGTGAAACGGCAATGTTTATCTCCAGTGACGAAGCCAAGAGTTTCAGTGACCCAACCCTAGTAGATAGATACACGGGCCAACAAATTGATGGGGGCTACGGACAGTTGATTATTGTCAACAATAATCAAGGCTTGTTAACCTATTATGCGAATCTTCACACGCTACGACAGCCCTCAATTCAATTCGCTACAATTAATTTTGGCCAATATCCCCTTGCGGATCAGGGTGTAGGAATTTCTCAGTACTTCGAAAATGGTTTCGCATCCCGGTCATTTTCACCGATAAACGGACCATACCAGGTGTTCGCAAGCTCAATTGGCTTTGACGCAGTTAACGGAAATCAATTGGAACTTAGTTTATTGGGTGAAAGCCAGAATAATTTGAACACAGCCGTAACAATTGGCACATTATTGACACCCTCGGGGAGTGTATATCCATCGAACAGCATCGAATTTTCAAATGGATCTCAGCTAGGATCAACACTTGCAGCTTGGCAGCCTTCGGTCAATTACGATTTTTCGGTTACTGTAAATCCTAGTTCAGATTCGATCATGGCGCAGGTTTACAACAGCGACTTAGTTCCCGAAGGAACATCTTTTTCGGGTGCAATTCAATCAGGAACTAATGGATCGCTAACTGGGATAACTCTAGGAAGCGGAACTGCAGCAGTCGATACTTTGAGCGACGTTCCTTGGATCTTCGTCACACCTTATGCTCAATCGCCGCCCCAGGTTGCGATCTCTCCTGATTAATGTTCGGCTGGCTGTATAAAAAAGTACTATAGGTAATTAGTTGCTAGGAATTCTTTTCCCGGTAACTTATTAAAATTAAACCGAATCGGAATTCTAGCTTTGCTTCATCAACGAATTTGTGTTGCCAACTTCTATACCCGATGGCACTTGGCTTGGCGTTGACAATGCTCTTTTTGTAAAATTTTGTACTTAAAAAGTTAAGAAATGCACCTAGAACTAGTCTTTAGAGAAGCGCAGAATCCTCTATTTGAATTTAACCACTATTGACTAGTTTATGCTTGAGTAAAATTTGTCCCTCATAAATGGGGTGAACTGCAAGATTGAGTTTTTTTGGCTGCTTCTGCATCTCGTTTGGCAAGGCTGCATCATTTTGCATCTAGTTTTTAGGGGCTTTCGGCGCGTCATCTGTTTTAGCTCTTTAGCAAGGAACTCTCAATTCAAATAATTTTCTCTTGGAACTTTGTCCATTTACTCTGGTTTCGCTAACTTTTTGGGTCTAATCGATTTGAGTATATCGAAATTAAAAATATTCTAAAATTAAAACTTGGCATATTTGTTGCTATATGCCACATTGCGCGTTCTGAATTTGGCGGATCAAATTATAATTTGATGATAAACTACCCTGGCATGGACACTGTAAATCAAGGCGAAAGAATTATCGCTGTTTTGCAGGCCCGAATGACTTCAACAAGACTTCCCGGGAAAGTCCTAATGCCCTTAGCTGGAGCGCCACTGTTATCTCGAGTCATTGAGCGCGTTTCGCGAATTTCTGGTTTAGACGGGATTGTCGTAGCTATTCCCAGTGGAGATAAGCAACTTCCGATAGTGGAACTTGTGGCGGGCATTCCAGAAGTTGACCTAGTTTCCGGATCGGAAGACGATGTTCTTGACCGCACTTTATATGCTGCAACCTCGGCAGGCGCTACTGCCATTGTTAGAATTACCACAGATTGCCCATTGATAGATCCAGAAGTAAGTAGTGCTGTACTGGGCGCATTTCGCAAGCTGGGGATTTCATATGCCAGAACCGCTATTTCACATGGTTATCCTATGGGATTTGATACTGAGGTGATTTCAGTTGACGCTCTGAAAATTGCTGCAAGCGAGTCCAGTGACCCGTACGAACGAGAGCATGTTACCCCTTTTATATGGAGACAACCTGAGCGGTTTGAGTCAATTGTTTTATCATGCATGCCAGATCGAAGACACTGGCGGCTTACAGTAGATACACCTGAAGATTATCGACTCGTATCTACAGTTTACGACGAACTAGCTAACGTTTCGCCTAGCTTTGGGATGAGAGAACTAGATGCTCTTTTTAAAAGACGACCCGAACTTCTTGAACTGAACGCTGGCACCGCATCAACTCCATACATTGGTTTACCCTCTTCATATGCATCCTCGTAATTAGGTCGAACTGGCATCCGCTGTTAAGTTCAACTAGAAATAATTTAAAGGGTTTGTGATCTAACTTAAACCGGCATTCTCAAATAGAGCTACTGGGTCGTCCTATGATTGGCAAAACGGGCAAATTATCATTGTTGATCTCTCATGGGCCATAATCAATGACTTGGTTTCATATCGGTCTGAAGGGTAAATGTGGGATGTTCAAGAAATGATACGCAGGATGCATTTGATATTTAGCTTTTACCCAACAATTTTTTGGATGGAGAGTAATTTGAAAATGCGGAGTTTTGAATTTTGCCAGTGAATTTCAAGGAGTTTACAAAGTCAAATCTTTTCAACCTAAGACTATTTTCATTCTGGCCGATAAGCGGTAATACTTGGCCTCATTACGACTTATTCCTAAGGTAAGAAGGGTGGATCTGGAGTTTCTTAGGCATTTTAGGAGTGGCAATACTTTTTGCTCTTTTGGGTTTAAAGAACACAAATTGGCTATTTTGTCAACTAGCATGAGGATAGTTATTGGAAATACAAGCAACGGAAAGTTATTTTTAAATGCCGGACCAGGTTAACTTGGATAAGACTTCAAGGATTAAAATACTCTACGGAGTAGTCGCAGATGAGCACAATATGAATGCTCAAAGCCAAAATGCAAGAGAAATCGGGTTGAGGTTAAACAGAGATGAATTTGAAATTAGCTACTTTGCAACTAATCCCGATCCAAAACTACTGCAAAGAGAGAACGTAAAAATATTGATGCTTCCAAGGAGGCTCAAAACTATTACCTTTGTTAGGCGATATCTTCGGCATGACTACGACGTACTTATTTATCCACCTTTCGATCACGTAGCTACAATAATAGGAAAACTGAAATGGTTAAGGAGACCTTCAAAAGTTGTTTATCCTATAGAAGGTACTCTCGAACAAGTTGAGTCTTCGTGGGCTGCCAAAAATCTTCTAGGTCTGATCGAGAGTGCAGACTTGAGGGTATCGCTAAGCAAGTTCATTGCGGACCAATTCATGTCAAAAAAAGGGTTAAGTTCAGTTGTTATACCAATTGGAGTAAACGTTGAAGATTTTGGGAATGTAGATAGATCCAATAGACATGGTCCGGTCAAGATTATATCTATCTCTTCATTTATTCCACGGAAGAACTTACACTTCATTTTGGAAGTAGCCAAATCGGTGGCTCAAGATAAAGCCGAATTTCTAATTGTCGGCGCACCTCATGGGGATGCTACATATCTTGAATCGATTAAGAGGCAGGCAGACGAGCAAGGTATCCAAAACATTAGATTTTTGGGGCATAAAAACCGAGAGGAAGTATCAGCACTGCTGAAAGAAGCTGATTTCCACATCCTTACGAGCCACATGGAAGGAACCCCGAAAGTAATTTTGGAAGCTGCTGCCTCCGGGCTTCCCTCAGTTATATTCGATGACTATGGAGCTCCTTCAGTAATTCATTGTAAGACTGGGTTTCAGGTAAAAAGTGACCAAGATTTCATAGACAGTGTAACTAAACTCGTCGATGACAAAGAGTTGCGTTTATCAATGGGCCAAAATGCATTTGGAATCATTAGAGAATTCTCATGGGACGATATTTCTATTTCATGGGAAAAAGAACTAAAGAAATTGTTTGGCATTAAATCACACTTATAGTCTAAATAGTAGTAAAATATCCTTTTGAAATTGTACGCTTATGCAATTACTAGTCATTAATTTCCAGAAACGAGCTTTATGGGTACATCAGCGGTAAAAGATAAGGATCGCTTAGGTTCACTAATAGGGGGGCATATTGGAGTATCACAAGCAAGTTTTGATTCAATAGCTTGGGTGGTAGCAATAGTTTGTGCAACCTATGCGAGACTTGATTTTAATGAAGATCTGGTTAGTTGGCTAGGTGTTTCAATAATTGCTCCCATTGCAATACTGGCGCAAATAGACTCGGGCATATTCATGGGGCTTTACAGTGGTCGCTGGCGATTTGGGAGCTTTGAAGAAGTAGGAGCATTAGTAAGAACAGTATTGGTTTGTACCTCGGCAGTATTTTTGGCTGATGCATTATTACTTCCGGGCCGCGCCATTCCGCTTGGTTCAGTGTTGATTGGCGCGGCCTTAGCATTTTTATTTATGTGTTTTGGGCGTTGGTGGTGGAGGGCGAGAACTGAGCGTATTAGTTCCTTTAGTGGCAATCGACCAAACAAGCTTGTTATTTTTGGAGCAGGAGAAGCTGGGTATCAAGCTCTGGCCGCAATCCGACGAGATTCAAGTTGTGGTTGGGAGCCAGTTGCTCTCATCGACGATGATCCTTTAAAAAGGAACTTGAGAATTTTTGGAGTTGCAGTTGTCGGAAAAAGTACAGAGGTGGAAGAGATCTTAAGAAAATATGACGCTAACTCATTGTTAATTGCCGCACCGAGTGCACCCCTTGGGGTCGTGACAAACCTTCTTGAGACTGCAACTCGTCTCAAGATTGCCGTTAAAGCAGTCCCTAATGCAGGAAGACTGTTTGGAGATGCATTTGATGTTGAGGACATCCAAGAGATCCAACCTGAAGATCTCCTTGGTCGCGAACCGGTGAAAATTGATGACAGTGAAATTCGTTCTTTTATAAAGGGAAAAAGTGTACTTATAACAGGCGCTGGAGGGTCAATTGGCTCTGAGATTGCCAGACAAATACTAAAGTTTGAACCGGGATCATTAACCCTTCTAGATCGGGATGAGTCTGCACTTTTAGGCGTTCAGCTATCAATTGAAGGCAGAGCTTTGCTTGATTCACCTTCATTAGTCTTGGCAGACATAAGGGATGCAAAAGGAGTGGAGCAAGTCTTTAAAGATCGCAAACCCGATGTAGTATTTCACGCAGCTGCCCTAAAACACCTGACACTCCTTGAGCGATATCCACTTGAGGCTTGGAAATCAAATGTAATTGGAACTATAAATGTGTTAAATGCTGCGGTTGCCAGTGGGGTAACGGGGTTTGTAAACATCTCGACAGATAAAGCAGCTGATGCCTCAAGCGTATTAGGATTTTCAAAACGCATTGCCGAACGCCTTACTGCCAGCATCAATATAAAAGATGCCACATACGTTTCCGTTAGGTTCGCAAATGTCTTGGGAAGCAGGGGTTCGGTGCTGGAGGTATTTAGAGCTCAAGCCGAGGCGGGAAAACCTCTTACAGTAACCGACGCTAATGTGACCCGATTTGTTATGACTATTCCGGAGGCTGTACGTCTGGTTACTCAAGCGGCTGCAATAGGCAGGTCGGGAGAAGTTTTGGTTTTGGACATGGGGACGCCAGTAAAGATCCTGGATATAGCCAAACACTATGCTTCTAGGAGAAATCCTCCATTAGACATTATTTTTACAGGGCTTAGACCAGGGGAAAAGCTTCATGAAGTGCTTTTTGGGGAAGGGGAACCTGATGATAGGCCATTTCACCCAAAAGTCAGCCATGTGAATGTCCCGCCACTGAGCACTGAGAGCGCCCAAAGTGCATTTTCCTTGCTGCTTGGCGGTGATGGAGAAGATCCGGAAAGTGACTGTGACCCGATGGCAATTCGTAAAGTTTTGGCCTCAATATGTGCTATTCCCTCTGAGCTGACTCAAAACTGTGAAAATTTGGTTGAAAACTCCATCCAGGGTGGTTCAAATTTGACTAAAGTATTGTAATGCGCCAAGCTCCAGGAAATGGTGAACCAGATCTTCGCGCGCAATTGGGCGTGCTTATAAGGAGAAAATGGGTAATTCTAATCATTACGATAATAGTTGTCGGAGGCACAGTAGCCTACACGTCAACGCAAAAGCCGATCTATACAGCGACTACGGAAGTGCAATTGGGTGCACTTTCGACTTCGGCCTCTCTGACTGGAATTAACAGTCCCCAAGTTCTTTCTCCTTCGGAAATTCAGACCGAAATTGAGCTGTTCCATTCAGCCCCTGTGGAAAATGCAGTAAAAGCACAACTTCACTCGTTGCCGGGTGTTTCTGTGAATGAAATTGGAACCACCAGTGATGTTTCGGTGCAGGCCACGAGTGAGTTTCCCGCGAAGGCGGCTCAGATTGCAAACGCATATGCAAATGCTTTTGTCACCGTTAGAAACGTTCAGGCATCACAGTCGATTTCTACGGAACAAGCAGCAGTTGAAGCACAAATTTCCCAGATAAATGCGCAAACTCAGAAGCTTCAGAATCAGATTAATTCAACGCCACCCAAACAGCAGGCCGCCGTCCAGGCGTCACTTCAGCCACAGTTGGATCAGTTGTCGCTGCAAGAAGGAAGTCTTCAGCAGTCGCTTAATTACTTGGATATAGAGGCTGGTTTACCTAATTCTTCAGCATCTGTGGTGTCCCCGGCCGTCACCCCTATGTCCCCTACTTCTCCAAAGCCCACTAGAGACGGATTAATCGCCCTAATTGTTGGCCTGCTAATAGGTGCAGCCCTTGCCTACTTAATTGAATACCTAGATGACACAGTAAAATCTAAAGAAGATGTTGAAAGCATTACCCAGCCACTTCCGGTGTTGGGCCTTATTCCATATATGGAATCCTGGAAAAATAGGGCAGCTCCGAATATTATTGCAATGAACTCGTCAAATACTCCAATCTCAGAGGCATATCGAAGCCTTCGAACTTCTATTCAATTCATGAGTTTAGATAGATCGATGAGAACCATTCAAATAACTAGCTCAAGAACAATTGAAGGGAAATCCACTACTGTTGCCAACTTAGGAGTTGCACTAGCAGAATCAGGGCAAAATGTTATTTTGGTTTGCTGTGACCTAAGGCTTCCGAGACTCCATGAGTTCTTTGAGCTTTCAAATGAGGTTGGCTTCACTTCAGTAATTCTGGGCGACACGCCACTTGCTGATGCCTTGCAGCCTGTCGCTACGAGCAGGGGTTCCCTTAGGATTTTGGCGTCAGGCCCGAGGCCTCCTAATCCTTCTGAATTACTTGCCGGGCAAAAAACAGCTGAAATACTTACGGAGCTGCAGGTTTTAGCTGACGTCGTAATTATCGACTGTCCCCCTATTCTTCCCGTTACTGATTCAGCTGTACTTTCAAAGCGAGTCGATGCGACGCTTTTGGTATGCATGGCGGGGGTAATTACCTCGAGAGAGCTAGATAGAGCTTATGAGATACTTTCCCAAGTTGATGCTCCACTAGTTGGAACAGTTCTCAACGGTGCCAGCACTGCCGATGGGTATGGCGGATCTTACGGGTACACCTACGGTTATGGTTACTATGACTCCGCGCCAAAGCATTCAAACAAGTCAACCAAAAAAGGAGATGGCCCTCAGTCTAGGAAGTTGCGGCGCCGACCACTAGCAAGGACAATGTGATTCGAAAGAGAAAATGGCTCAAAAGAGCTATTTGGGCTCTTATCATTGGAATTTGTTTTACCGTTCTAATATCTATCTTTGCGTGGCGTGATCTCAGCACAGCTAAATCTAATTTGGAACAAGCAAAGTCCGTGCTTGATTCACTTCAAAGCAACGTGGCAAATAATATTGGATCAAAAGCTGGAAGAAGCGAGACCGAAGCGAGTCTCACAAAAGCATTAGCGAGCACCATTGCGGCGGAGCAGAAGATAAACTCCTCTCTCTCCCTTGACGTACTTGACCAACTACCCTTTATAAACACTCAGATTAACGGAATCAAGTCAATTGCCAGTGACGCTGATGAATCAATTAAAATGGGACAACAGCTGATTTCTCAGGTAGATCAAATTTCACGTGCTGGAAGTTTTCAAAATGGCCAGATACCAGTGAGCCAAATTTCGTCTCTCCAAGTCATGGCTAGCCAAGACTCAAATTCTATTCACTCAATGATCAAACCGGCCACCGGTCTAGTTAGCACGATTTCTGCGGCTAGGAATGATTTCAATAAGGTAGCAACAAAACTTGACGATGAGTTGGTCACTGCTTCTCAATCATTGGCCGCATTAGAAGTGATTGTTGGAAAAGATGGTCCGGAAAAATTCTTATTGGTTGGGGACAACAATGCTGAGATGCGTGACCAAGGCATGGCTCTGTCGATATCTACTGTTTCCTTTGACAACGGCCGTTTTTCAACAACCCCTGCAAATTCAATATCATCGATGGCACTTAATTCCCCGGTAAATGTGCCGATCCCCTCCGGGACCAACCAGGTATTTGGAGAGTTGCAACCCAACTATTTGTGGCAGTCCGTAAACGCTACTGCAAATTTCCAATGGAGCGGATCGACAATGTTAGCAATGGCCAAGGAAAATACAGGCATTAATTACAATGGAGTAATCGCAATCGACGTTCCGGCATTGGCCGACCTCTTGGCAGTTACCGGACCTGTCAGCGTTGCCGGTATCGCTACTCCGCTAACAAGTCAAAACGTATCAGAAATTCTCCTACACGATCTGTACGTCAATGTTCCTGCCGGAAACCAAGTTTTAAGGCAGGAAGAGATTGCTTCGGCTGCAGATGCAGTCCTTTCGCGTTTAAAAGAAGGATCCAGCATAGACCTAGTCAGCATGGCAAAAGCCCTGGGTAATGCTGCCGCCGGCCGGCACCTATTGATTTATAGTTCCGATCCTCACCTGGAGGCTATTTTTAACTCAGACGGGATTTCAGGTAATCCAGCGGTCAAGAACCCTTCAAGAACATTCCATATTGCTATCGAGAATGCAACGGCTACAAAACTTGATTATTTCATTTATCCTTCAATTAGTTCTTCAATATATCTCACAAAGTATGGTAACGCAATTGTCCAAACCTCTGTGAAAATTGTAAATACTGCTCCAGTTGGGGCAAAACCCAGCTATCAATTAGGGCCGGATTACATAAATTCATTCACGCCTGGAGAGTATGTAGGAAGGGTTGAATTTTGGGGCCCTAAAGGCTCTGAACAACTTGGTAGTATTTCTGAATCTGGGTTAAGATTAAATGAAATACCATTTAAGATTTTTCCTGGTCACAGTACTACTATAACTATTGAAACGATTATTCCAAATGCCATAGTTAATGGTGAGTTTAGTATTCAATTTATTCCTCAACCCAGAATAGAACCGGTTCCAATTAAAGTATCCATTAATACGCCATTTTGGCAATGTACTCCTCTGAATAGCGATAGCAACACGCTAGATAAGACTAGGGTATTTACGTGGCAGTTATACCCGAAAAAGTAGCAAAAATGAGGAATTTCACATGAAGTTATGCAAACGCCATTGAAATCAGGTATAGTTGTGGTTATGAAAATACGACTTATCCGTTCGGCGGTATTTACGATACTAGCGATCGCATTTTTGTCAATTGGTTCAAAGAATGTGTTTGCAGCCACCACCACCACCACAAGTAGTGGATATCCCGGCCCAACAACTTCTACAACCCCGGGTCCAAACACTGTGATCAATCAGGAGGGAAATTTTACTTCTGGCAAAGTGATAAACATTCAAAGTTCTGGCTTTGCTCCCGGAGCGACAGTAACAATTACCTTGAATGGAGTAAATATCGGTACCGCAGTTGCGGATTCGACAGGAACTGTCACCGATACGGTAACCGTAGATACTGTTACCTCAACGGGAGGAACAGTTTCAATTAATGGGACAACTTACACGGTGAGTTTGACTAACAACAATCTGACAGTAGTTGGAAGTGCACCTAATTCAACTCAATTAACCGTTGAAAATATCTTTGGCCTAACCAGTTCTTCGGGTGGCTTGGCCTTTACCGGTATCAATATTTTGAGATGGGGAATTGTTATCTTCGCACTTCTGGTAATTGGTGGCGGCTTAATAATGTTTGAAAGGCGTCGTTCTTCACGAAACGCATAAGCTGCATTTGGCTAAGCCGTCAGCTAAGAATCTAGGTTCACCTAAATCCAAGTTGATTTAAAGCTTTGACTATAATGTTTGCATAAATTTCTGGATCGTAGTGATGATCAAAGGGATCTAGATTTATGAAATCGTCTTTAAGCAGGCCTGTTGTTTCATCAATGAGAAGAGGTTCAGTATCGACGAATACTGCTCCAACTTTGTTCGCCCAGTCCCTTAATCTGTTGTTATATTCTCTGGTGAGGCCAGTTCGTTCTTCAATGGTTGCACTAACTTCCCGCCTTGCATTATCGAGTCCTCCCCAACTTGAATAGTCCCTGATGGAGGGAAACGGGACACTTGATACATGTACTCGCATCGTATCCAGATAGTTTTCCATAAACTTGGTATAGCTATTGAGCGATTTATCCATTTCTAAGGCAACAGAACTGTTGTTTTTTGCTCTAACCCAAACCAGAAAGCCACAATCCACCTCGCCTAAGTGAAACAAAATATTTGACCCCTTAGAGGTTTTAGATAAATTATGTTTAAAAATAGGCATTGCATTAGTGTTAGAGTTTGGATTTGCCATTCCAAGGGCCGTGGCGCCATCTATGACACAGGAGGTGAGTAGCGTCCGCGATAATAGGTCTAGGTTTTTTATCTTGGCGAATACTCTGGCGTGGCTGTCACCATACGCATGGATAATTTCGAAGTTGACTTTTCCAAGAATTGCCTTCGTTATTCCCAATTGGAGTGCATGGCTTCTAGTTAGCCCCACTCTAACTCGAAGGTCGTTACCGCGATCAAAAAGAGTGGGTGCCATTGTCCACAAATTTTATCAAACCTAATGCAATATCAAGTTAAAGCAACTGTAATGGTGGTAGCGTTAAGAGAGCCGGGAGATGACTGATCAAAACGAAATTCGTCAAGCAAGCAAAAATGATGTAGTTAAGGGTGCCTTCTTTGCAGTAATACGATTTTTACTCACTTCCGCTTTAGGAATTCCGACGACAATCGCTTTAGTGAGGCTTTTAGAACCGGCTCAGTTTGGATATTGGGTAGTAGCTACTGCTATTACCGGGTTGCTAACTTCTCTGGCCGGAAGCGGTCTTGGATCTGCAACTTCCAAACTCATCTCACAGGAAAAGGCCAGCGGAAACAAGGAAGGTGAAGCTAGAATAGCTCGAACAGCTCACAAAGCTGCCTGGCTGGTGGCAATCTTTGCAAGTTTCATCGTCATCGTAGTTGGTTTTTTTATTTTTTACTTTGCGAAATCTGGCTCTCAGGTAGTTATATTATTTGCAGTTCTCGCTCCCTATGTAATTTTCAATCCGTTCTACCATATTGCTATTGGCACATTAGTTGCCAATGCAAAACCAAAAAAAGTAGAAGGGTCGTATGTGGTGGGTTCTGTCGCTTTCTTAATTGGAATTGGAATTGCACTAGCGTTTTCAAGGGAGGCTGTATGGATTGCATTAGCGAGAAGTATTTCAACGCTACTAAGTTATCTTTTCGTCATCGAAGGATTAAAATTTGACAAGAGGGTCAGCCCCTTAAAGATGAAGGAGTTCGTCTCCAACAGCTTTTCAGCCCTAGTTAATTCGCTGGGTTTCAGCACTATTAATCGGCTAGATGTTCTGGTTCTTGGAACGGCGGTGTCGGTGACCGACTCAGGTCTATACGGCCCGCTTTCCTCATTAGCCACAGTAGCTCAAAATGTAGCTGCTCTGCCAGCCAGTTATTATCTCCCAAGTGCAGTGAAGTCGATTGTTGAAAACGATAGAAAGGCAGTCCTTGACCTATACACAACGGTTACCCGCGCCGGTATTTTACTTGCTGGGCCGGTTATGGTAGTTCTTATTGCAATACCTAATCAAGTTCTAAGTTTGGCATTTGGTGCGAGATATGCTCACCTCACGCTTCCGGCTCGAATTTTGGCCATTGGTATAGCTTGCCAAATAATTTCTGGACCCAATGGAACGCTTTTATTTGCATTCAATAAGCTAAGATTATTCGCTATCCGTAGTGTTGTAACATTTTTTATTAGCGTGGCTGCTTGCGTTGTTCTGGTTCCCATTTTCAAACTGCCAGGGGCAGCATTTGCTACGGCAGTGCCTCTTATAGTTTCTAATTTGATTTCGAGTATAGCTTTATATGCGTCAGAAAAGATATATCCAAATTTAATAAAAACTGGTCTTTTACTATTTGCCTTGCTTGCTTCAGTTGCCATTGTAGCTGTAGTTGCCGCCCATTCCGCCAGCAAGCCATTTGTAGTGACTTGTGGATTCGCTTTAGGATTCGCAATTCCTTTGGGAGTATATTTAGCTACTTTGACTGAAAGTGAAAGTCAATTCATCTCAAGATACGCATCTCGATTAAAGACAAAATGAACCAATTATCTTTTTTAATTGTTGATTGAGTTATCGTGGTCTCGCTACAGCTAGCCGTGAGAATATCCAATGCTGTGAGGCTGATATTCCTGACGTGGATACTCGCGTATCAACATATTGAAGTTAGAGTTACTTTGCGTCAAATGAAGATATTGTGACTATTCCAAAACTATGATGCATATATCTTAAAATAGGCGATGCCGCGTTAGTAGTTTCTATTTGAGAACTTACCCCTTTTACTATTTAATACTTGCCCCAAATCCGGGAGGCTTCCAAAAGTCATATTGCCAAATGATTGCTCTGTGCAGTGAGATTAAGGGAACTGTAATGCTTTTTTAAACAGCACTCTAAATCGCCTCTTGTGAATTATGCACAAATTCCGGCGGTGAGATCTTGCCACCGGATTTCTTTCGATTTAATGTAACATTTATTATAAAAACACCTCGTCTAACCGCGGAATACTTCGTCAAATATACGCAGATTAATCCGTATATATTGTGGCAGCTGAGAAAGGCTAAGTCCCAGGTTAAAGGCAAGTTTTATCAGAGAGAATACTTATTAAATTCTAAATACTCTCGGATAGCCATTGAATTGCTATTTAGTAAAGATTCTGCCCCAAGAATCGCAGCAATTGATGACTCGAATACCCACTTTGGAGTTCCCGATTCGGAGCGGATTGCATTTGCAAACGCTGACAGGGCTTTGTCTTGGCCCTTGTCTTGTGGTCTGAAAGTCTTCCGCTTTTCATTTAACTCAATACTCCTAAAGTCATCAATTAAACCGGTTTTCCCCCTTCCAAGAACTTCTACTCTTTCCTTCGGAGTAATTGGTGAACCCCCCGTGGCGTAGGTTATTGACGCTACTGATCCGTCTTCAAAAGTTAAAACTACGCCTAGATTATCGGCCAGTACTCTTTCATTTGAGCTTGAACCAGATACAGTTATGGTCTGTATTGGCGACTTAACTAGAGCCTGCGAGGTATCTATGAAATGACATACTTCTCCAATTAGTCGTCCCCCTTGGATCCTGTCGTTATACCAATGAGTAGAAGGAATCTGACCCGCACTTACACGATAAGTGACAACTAGCTGTGATCCCTGTGTGCCAAAAAAATCACTTAGCTCTTGAACCGGAAAAGAGAATCTTCTATTGAACCCAACCCAAAGCAGAGATTCGGGAGATCTTTTCGCCGAATCGGTAATTGCTTTAAAGTCCTCCATATTAAGTGCCAGTGGTTTTTCGCACCATATATGCTTTTTCGCTTCAAGTGCCTTTATCACGAGTGTTGCATGGCTCTCATGCGGAGTAACAACAATAACTACATCTATATTCTCATCATCCATTATTTCATTGGCATCTTTTGCGACTCTTCCCGAGCCTAATCCTTCTACCAGGCGATTAGCGCTGATTAGGGACGAGGAAGTTACCGCGGTAATTTCTCCAAAGCCGGCGTCTTTTAATTTAGGCACCAGTGTTGAAACTGCGTAAGCTCCGCTTCCAATTAACCCAACCCTTAACTTCTTTTTTATCAGACCCGTTTTAGATGTGGATGTTTCGAGATTGGTTGGACTTGGCTTTTCTTGAATTACATCGAGTGAGCTTGATCCATATGAGAGGGTAATACTCATTACATTCTCATCAGGTCCAGGACTATCCACTAGTGCGTAAGCCTGAGGCGCCAAAGCAATCTCAAAGTTATGGGTAATCAATCCATTAAGATCTATCTTTTTAGAGGCCTGTAAGTCCAAGACCGCTTCTATGTTTCGCCCTTCGCTCCATCTCACATATCCTGGAGGATAGTCAACGCCCCACTCCTCATAACTTCTTTCATATCTCCCAGGACCATATGATCTAGCTACTTTCATAGTTAGCTCTTTCATATAAAATGGGGTCCTCTCACCATCAAGGGAAACATCTCCGACGACTACCACAGTTGCCCTATCTCTACATAGCTCCGGTGTTCGCCTTATTGTCGAGTTTGACTTTCCCCCTGCAGTCAACATAACTGCGTCGGCTCCTATCCCCCTGGAAAACGAAAGAACAGCATCCGTAGTTTCTTTGCCGCCTTCTAGAAGTCCTAATGCACCCCACTTGGAAACCAAATCTACCCGCTTTTGGTCCACGTCAATTCCAACCACTCTGGCACCACTTGCAATTGCAATTTGGGCACTTAGCTGGCCAATCAAACCTAATCCAATTACCACTACCACAGCCCCTGGCCCCACCTCTGTGAGTCTAAATCCGTGCATTGCAATTGCACCAATAGTCGCAAGTGACGCTTCCTGCGGTTCAACGCCATCAGGCACCTTCACGCATAAAAGGCCCGGTACTGCCTGGTATTCAGCATGATTCGCACTTCCCGCCCCGCCCGTTGCCACCAAGTCTCCTGGCTTTACATGACTTACTGTCTCGCCTACAATCTGGGCAATCCCGCAGGCTGAATAACCAAGTGGGAGATCACTTGCCAGACGCGATCTGACCGTAGAAAGCGTGGCCATGGGACCATCTGATTTGGCCTTTGCTATAACCTGTTTAACTAAATCGGGCCTGGCTTTGGCCTTTTGAAGATAGCTTGACTGAGCCAGTTGAGTAACTGCCCTCTCTGTTCCCGGTGAAATCGCAGAAAACAGCGTCTTTACTAAGACTTCATTACCATCGGCAGTCGGCGGCGGCACATCTATTACCCTTACGCTTCCGCCTGAGACACCTTGTACTACTTGCTTCATTTATCTAAACCTGTCCTTCGTGTCACTTATACACTTCAAAACTAGTGTGAAATTCAATAGGTAATTTTCCAATGCACGTCAATGAAATAGTCAGAGCATCCTCAACGGAGTTGAAATCTTTTGCCAAGCTACACAGTTGTGAATTACTTTCAATAATGTTAATGTCTCCATGAACGCTGCTCTTAAATTCCAAATTTACTTGAAATTCTCCAATTACTAGGAGCATTTCTGCCTTACTCCCATTTGAGGATTTAGAATCTTCGGACTTGAAACCCAAAAACCGAACCAGAGAGCTGAAATGAAATATTAACTCGACTTTATGTTCGTTTTCAGACCTTTCTATTTCCGAAGAATTCGTTTTCTTTAAAAATGTCGAAAATACTAAGTCCTTAATTTTCAAACCTGAACTTTTCACTTCGACATGCCTTTTATGACAAGGGGAGTCCTCTAAAAAAATATAACCGTTATGCGACGCCTCTACTACTACGGTATCTCCCAGGTCTTCAGCTTTAATCAATTTAGGTTCGGCTCTTCTCCCTGCCCTAAATGCTCCCCAAATCTCTGTTTGGTCACAATTGTCAATAACGACTGTGTTGTGCGCTCTGGTACTTCTCTCATATGCCCTTGTAGCACCCGGCTCATAGGTCGATACGCCTGTGTCGACTAAAAAAGGAAGAGTTGATATATAGGCTTGTACTGCCAAAGTGTCGGAGTGTGCGTGTGCAGGAAGAGCAGGAGGGCAGGGAAGTCCGGCATCCATCAATACTGTGAAAAGAGATCCCGTATTGGCTACAAAATAACCTGACGATTCTAAAAATGCAGTTTTTCCAAAGGGTGAAATTTCCAATAATTCCAATAATTTAGTGTCCGATGGCAAACAGTCATTTACATTCCACCACTTCCCGTCAGGAGCCAGCATTTTTGACAGCCATACTTTCATCCGAGCAATAGAGTCTTCAAGCCACGGAGAGGATTCGGCTATTGCTTTGGCTACTTCGCGCGAAGAGTCCTTAGCTGCTAATTCAAGAATATTTCTAATATCTTCTAAGTCAGTAAGTACTTGAACATGGTAGGACGATGATCTTTCATAGTGTCCTCCGTCACCCAATATCTGGCGGCCTGTCTCTACTCCCAATTGCCACACGGTTCGTTTTAGATGCTTCTCGTCTCCAAAAAGAATAGATAAAACAATAAGAGCTTTCATGTTTTTTATTAAATGGTTGCCTCTGACTTCTCTTTCTTTAAAAACCTTGAGCCACCTAAATGCCGCTCTAAGCTCTTCAATTACCTCATCTTTGTAAGGCGAATCTTTTAAAGTTCCGTGAATCATCATTGAACCCAGTACAAAGGCGCGCAAAGAGACTACATAAGGTGACCAGGGAGTTCCTTTTCCCAAACAAGTATGTTTTCGATATGACTTCCAGTATTTTTCAAATATTTCATCGAAGTGCTCGTCGTTTAAAAACCAAAGCCATTCCATATAAAAAAGGTGATACTTATATAAAAGTGTTGCACTGGAAAGATCCCAATTATCACTACTTTCTCCCCGTTGAACTAATATCTGGAAATTCTCGCCAACTTGGTCGACGATACCATTCTCCAGTAAATTCAAAAGCTTATTTCTCTCAACAGATTGCCGATGAGCTTCTTGGTCGATTGGGATAAATGATGGAAAAATATTAATAATTGATTTAGTTGAGCTACCTGACTTTAGCCAGAAGCTAAGAATTTGGCTGGGAAGAATCGAAGCGATCTTTCGACCTCCTCTTAGCGCCACACGCCAAATCAAATCAGACACGGGAATTTGTCTAGCAGCTGATATCGTCTTTTTGACTCTTTCAAGTGGTGTTTCTTTGGAATTTCCCATTTTCTTTCAATTCAACTATAGATTGCGTGACTTGAAGGTGGTGCCAGTTGGTGCTCTAGCCGAATAGTTGAACAAGCATTGAGCCGGTGCCGAGGAATCCTTAAATCAGGAGCACTAGGACCGCTCGGAAGAGAAAAAAGCCTTTACTGAAGAATCAAACCAGCATCAGCGATCCGGCATTACCTGACAGATCAAATTCCATTCTTGCTCAATCCCCTCTTTGAAAGTTCGAGGTTGATAATTTAGGTCTCTTATAGCATCTGCAATTGAAACGTTTTTATTTTCATCAAGCCTTTGAATCTGCTCTGCCGATATTGGAGATTTGCCAAATATCTTTGACATGTATTGAGCACCTTTGACCAATGGCGAAATCGGAAGGGAAATAAAATGAGCTCTATTTCCAACAGCCAATGCTGCGGTTTCAAAAGTCTCCTTGAGCGTCATTGGCTCTGGGCCGCCCAAATTGTACTCGCCTTTAATGGCTTTTGTGCTAAACAGCGCTTCTGAAATGCCCTCTATCAGATCATAGACATTTACTGGCTGTTGTAGTGCTTGTCCATGGCCTGGAAGTGGAAGCAACGCTACTCTGGATCTTTTGATATATCTAAGTAGTCTCTCCATGTTCCGGTCACCGGGAGCTCCATAAATCATGGTAGGTCTTATAATTGTCCAATCAAGATCACTTGATTTAACCGCATATTCCGCTTCCAGCCTAACTGGCTTTGAAGAAGTCGGCAAAGAAGTGAAAATGGATGTAGTCGAGACAAATAATGAACGCTTGATCCCACTCTCAGTTGCTGCTTTAACAACATTTGGCCCACTTCCAAATCCCATTGAAGCAATATTGGCTAGATGAGCATCAGGAAACTCCTTGAAGATAGTCTGGATTGACAAGAAATCATCTAAATTACCCATCCGCACTTCGGCTCCCAGACCTGAGATTTTTGCTTTGGAGACTTCCGATCGTGCTAATGCTATGACTCTGTGGCCTTCAGATAAAAGTTTTAATATCAAACGTGAACCTGTGAAACCTGATCCGCCGGTTACTATCACTTCGGCCATTACTTTACTCCAGCAATGTATTTCACCAACTGTGAAGTTAGTTCATCAATTTCATCGGCAACCTGCAAGAACGTATCTGGTCCAAGGTCATAGGGATCAACTATGTCTTCAGATAAATCGGCACCTAATAAATCAGCCTTTACTCTGGTTTCACCTATTACGCTAAGCCAATCTAAAAGTGACTCGTCCGAGTTGCGCGGTCCTATTTTCTTGGCACTTGAAACCAACCCTTTTAGGGTAAATGTCACGGGCCAAAGTTTTGGCGACATTACTACTATTTCACGTACGTGCTCTTTAGTCATTCCCACAATTAAGTCGAGGTCGAAAAGATCAACTTCGTCAAGAATTCTCGACCTATGACTACTGAGATCAAAACCTTTCGCACTCATAATTTCAACCGTCTCTTTAGCCGCTTTGCGTCCCGAAAAGAGTAGTCCCGCTGATGAGACATCGGCATTAATTCCTTTGGAGTCAAACTTTGCCTGCAAAAAGGCCTCGGCCATGGGCGACCTACAAATATTGCCCGTACAGACTGTTAAGACTTTTATGTTTCCTGATCTCTCTGGCATCAACTCGAAGCCAACGACGGCATCCAGCGAGCTCTTGTCGAAGCGTATTTATCGATCTCGCCTGCGTGGCGCAGAGTGATTCCAATATCATCTAAACCGTTAATGTATCTCTCTTGGGTAAAGGAATCCATTGGAAAACTTGTTTCCAACCCAATGGCAGGGGCACTTAGCATTAGCCTTTCAAGATCAACTACTATTAGAAGGGAAGGATCTTTTTGAATAGCTCCGATTAATTTCTGAGCTATGGACTCGTCAACCTGAACTGGAACAAGACCGGATTTGGTGCAGTTGTTTCTGAAAATGTCTGCAAATCGTGAAGATATTACTGCTTTAAACCCATAGTCCTGAAGCGCCCATACTGCGTGTTCTCTCGAAGACCCGGTGCCAAAGTTTGGACCAGCGACCAGTATCGTGGCCCCTCCGTATTCACTCTTATTTAACACAAAGTCTCTGTCATCTCTCCACTCTGCAAAAAGACCCTTTCCAAACCCCGTTCTCTCAACTCGTTTTAACCAGTCACTCGGTATTATTTGGTCGGTGTCGACATCCGAGCGGTCAAGAGGAAGGGCATGCCCTTCAATTATTCTCACAGGTTCCATCAAAAATACCTCCTCTTAAGCTATGTCGGCTGGGCTGGCAAACTTCCCAACTACAGCAGTGGCAGCTGCTACGGCAGGTGAGACTAGATGAGTTCTGCCCCCTCTGCCCTGCCTGCCTTCAAAGTTGCGGTTCGAAGTTGAGGCACATCTCTCCCCCGGAGATAACTTGTCAGGATTCATCGCCAGACACATAGAACATCCAGCTTCTCTCCATTCAAATCCGGCCTCTCTGAAAACTGAGTCCAAGCCTTCACTTTCTGCCTGAGCCTTGACGCGTTGGCTTCCGGGAACCACCATTGCGCGCAGGCCTTTTTTGACGTGATGGCCTTTTACCACTGAAGCTGCCACTCGAAGATCTTCTATCCGAGAATTTG
>JAJYDO010000001.1:68600-105388 GCA_021777355.1 Actinomycetes bacterium
GATCCAATAAACACCGTATCTACAGGAATCTCCTTTACCGGAGTTCCGGGAACCAAACCCATATAAACAAGTGCCCGTTCGGCAGATTCTTTAAGACTTTGCGATTCAATTGAATTTGGATCCGGAATGGAACCTGAAATCTGAATAACTTGGGATGGATTGGTTCCCCATGACACATATGGAGCCAGTTTGGAAGCGTCAATATCTACCTCCCTGTCAAATGTTGCCCCTTCGTCGCTTTTTAGAGTTTTCCAGTCGGCTAATGCTTCTTCCCAAGCCGGACCCTTTGGAGCATAAGTTCGGCCTTTAACGTATTCAAAAGTGGTCTCATCGGGTGCAATCATTCCGGCTCTGGCACCGGCCTCAATGGACATATTGCAAATTGTCATCCGTCCCTCCATCGAAAGATTCCTTATTGCCTCTCCCCTGTATTCAATAATCGAACCAATACCTCCGCTAGTGCCAATTTCACCGATAATTGCCAAGATCAGGTCTTTTGCACTCACGCCTTCTGGCAAGTCGCCATTTACGTTAACCGCCATGGTCTTAGGCTTTATCTGAGGAAGCGTTTGGGTGGCCAATACGTGCTCCACTTCGCTGGTGCCGATCCCGAAAGCCAGTGCCCCGAAAGCTCCGTGCGTGGCAGTATGGCTGTCACCGCAAACAATTGTCATCCCAGGGAGCGACAAGCCCATTTCAGGTCCGATTACGTGCACAATACCTTGACCTTTGTCTCCCATGGGAAAGTACTTAATTGAAAACTCTTCACAGTTGGCAGCCAAGACTTCCAACTGTTTGGCCGAAATCGGATCTGCCACGGGTTTGTCAATGTCGACAGTAGGGACATTGTGATCTGCCGTGGCCACTGTCAGGTCCGGTCGAGCAACCGTCCTGCCGGCCAAGCGGAGACCGTCAAAAGCTTGCGGGGAGGTAACTTCATGCACTAAATGGAGGTCTATCCACAAAAGGTCAGGCTCGCCTTCTGTTCTTGAAATAACATGTCGTTCCCAGACCTTCTCAGCCAGGGTTAATGGTCTGCTTTCGGGATTTTTAGATGTGGTCACAGATATAGCCTATCGACTCCGACAAGCGCCTCTCACCCTGGGCGAGGGCACATTTTGGTTGCAAAAGCGCTAACATAGTTTATTAGATAGTTATTCGTCGTAATCAACAAATAAAAGGAGTACCAGTGACTACTACTGCATCGAGTGTAACGATTGGGAAAAGGCCCTCGCCCATAACATTAACTTCAAAAGCCCAGGAAAAAGTAGCCGAACTTCTTGCCCAGGAAGACGAATTAGACGAACTGGTGCTAAGGGTTGCTGTGAAACCAGGTGGATGCTCTGGGTTTAGCTACGACATGTTCTTCGATACAGAGGTGAACAGCGATGACATCGTCAAAACCTTCGGATCCGTGAAAGTCGCAGTAGATGCCGAAAGTGCCAATTTGCTTCGAGGCTCAACACTAGAGTTCGAAGACGGCCTCCAAGGTGCAGGTTTTCACATCACTAACCCAAATGCAACCAAAACATGTGGTTGCGGCTCGTCTTTTAGTTGATTGAGATAACTACTAAATTCGGCAGGTTCCCAGTAAAGCTGTGAACTGTTTTTTGCTGCAAGATTTAGCCAAACATTACCCCCTCGGGCCAACATCGGAGAGTTTCCCAATTGAAGATTAAACTATATGCTGCCGTATTATTTGTAGCGCTGATGGGAAGTGCTTGTTCAAGTAATTCGACTCCTGTTGCACCCCGCACCGGATTACTGGCGTTAAATGGGGCCCAGCTGCTTGCCAAAGCTGCAACTTTCGACAATGCTGCAAAAGGGGTCCACTACTCCGGAGTTGCCCAGTCAACTTCGTCATCGCCAAATCAACAAGACGTAATCTCAGGTGACGCCACTTCCGATGCCGGCCAAGCTCTATCTAAAGCCGGGACGATGACTGATCAGGTGGTCTTGGTAAGCGGGACGGCATATGTGAACGGGAACAATGCAGCACTCCAAAATGACATAGCGCTAAATGCCCAAGATGCTGCAGCCTACGCTGGAAAATGGATTTCGTTCACGCAAGCAGACTCGAGTTATCCGTCAATTTCATCAAGTTTGACTTTGTCCTCGCTCCTTCCAAATTTCATTCCATCGGGAAAATTAACAGTCAGTGGGCCCACCACTTACAACGGACTACAAGTAGTAACTGTCAGCGGTGGATTGCCCTCGAGTGCCAATGGAAGCGGAGCCACAGGAAATGCCAAAGTATACATTTTGATGAAAGCTCCGAATTACATAGTTGGTGCCCAAGTGAGTCTCTCACAAGCTGGTTCTTCAATTAAGGCAACCATTTCATTCTCAAATTGGAATAAAGCGCCATTCATCGTTCCTCCCCCTGGTTCGATTAGCTGTTCAACCATAAGTTCGTGTAAGTAACTTGAAGGATAAGCTGGCTTCATGAATTCAGTGCTTCTTCCAAAGTTGCAACGTGTTCTCGGAACATTACTCGCACTCATTGTCCTTCCGCTTTTCTTGGCAGATTGCTCGGGTGCTTCAAATACGGCCAAAACCTCTCAGCCGTCAACCACACGTGCCAAGAATAATGTGTCAACTACAACCCAAGGCAGCACCATTCCTTTTTCGACGAGCCCGGGTGCAACAACTACTGCCCCGTCAACTCTAAAGGGCCTGGATTCACAGCAAATTATCTCTCTGTCGCTACAGGCAGCCAATAAAGCCGGATCGGTCCACTACACTGTGACCAATACCGCAGGTGGAACAAGCACCGGCCAGGTTGGGGATGCTCAAGTATCAAGCGGTATTCAAACTAATAGTGGTGGCGGGCAAGGCACGACTACAATCCGGTTGACAAACGGAAACATTTACGTTATAGGCGATGCTACGGGGCTTTCGAATTACAACGGTTTTAATTCAAGCGATGCTGCAACTTATGCCAATAAATGGATTGAGTACAATTCGAGCGAACCAGCCTATAGCTCAATTGCAGCTGATCTTTCACTTGGATCACTTCTCACGACTTCATTTCCAAGCCAAAGTCTTTCAAAGCCGATACAAAGCGTGGTCAATGGCCAGCCGGTCATAGAAATCTCAGGATCATTGGTAACTAATACCGGTTCGAACGAGGTAATGGTGAATGTCACTGTTGCAATCTCCCAAGTTTCACCATTTTTTCCGATAGAGTCTGTAGTTTCAGGTTCCACAGGCACTGCTACAGGTTCGACGACAGTGGTGTTTTCAAATTGGGGAGAACAGGTTAATGTGCCCATTCCTCCAAATCCCATTCAGTGCAGCATAATTTCGAGTTGTGGAGGTTGATATGCCACCAGTAGGGCCATATACGCCAATAGTCAGAGCCGGTGATTTTCTGTTTTGCTCCGGACAAATCGGACTGACGGAAAGCGGACTTTCAGAAGTTTTTTCAGACCAAGTGAAAGCTGCAATCGCAAATCTAGCGAAACTGCTCGATGAAACGGGTGCAAGTCTTGGCGACGTGGTCAAGACTACAGTGTTTCTTTCAAATATGGACAACTATTCGGAGATGAATACTGCGTACATGGAAGCATTTGGAGATCACAGGCCCGCAAGGTCTGCAATCGGAGTTGGTGCACTTCCACTTGGAGCACTAGTTGAGATAGAGGCCATTGCTTATAGACCCGAGTAAGAAAAATTTAGCTTTCGTAACGTGTTTGGTTCAATTTCATAGATCAATACCAAGACTGGTCTAGTCTTGCCCAAATCTACAAGGTGAATAGGACACATCAATTGATGTCCAAGCCATATGAGAAGCCAATACTGCCAAGTCAGGCAATTCATCAGATCCATTTAGCCGAGCGAGGATTGCTACGTCCTTTATTACTGTGATTCGACGCTGCTCGTGGTTAAGCGCTCGTGAAACTACGGCAGCTCGGCATCGTGTTTCACCATTGGCCACTAAGTCATCGATGAATTCTACAAATTCTTCACTTAACCGAGGAGTAATTTTCTTACTCATTACTATATACATTGACACAACTAGAAGTTTCAAGGTTCGATAACAAGACTCAGAAGGCATGCGTAAGGTGAAGTCGAGTTATTTGCAATTTGCTTTTGAAATTCTTCGATGGCTTTACTTTTTTTCCTATCCGAGATGATCACATGGCAGCTAATAGACGGTCTTCTCTTGAACCATTTACGCGATCCAAACCCAACTGCCTACCTTCAAGTAATAACAACTGTTAGTGCAACTTGGGTGACCATCTGGAAGATCCAAATCGATATCCAACACTTCTGACTGTGTCAATTAGATTTGCATGTTCCTCACCCAGCTTTGCTCGAAGTCGTCGGACGTGGACATCAACAGTCCTTGCGCCTCCAAAATACTCATATCCCCACACTCTAGAGAGCAAAGTGTCACGGGTAAAAACCTTACCGGGTCTAGATGCCAAAAACTTCAACAATTCATACTCCATATAAGTTAGATCTAGTGGTTTTCCGTCTAACAAGGCTTGATAAGTTTCTGTATTTAAGATAAGCGGGCCGTGCTGGATCAACTCTGGTCTCCGACTTTTCCCCGATTTGGCAAGCAAGTGGGCTGCCCTATAAGACATCTCGCCTTCGACCATTGAATCGAGAACAAAGTCATCGTAGAGATCGTCTCTCATCTCCAGGTCTGAAATCCTCGTCGTTTGAACCACTACAAGAATCGGTCCGATCGGATTCTTTGCAGTCCTAAGCGATCTGCAAGTTGCCCATCCGGTTTCCGGAGAAGAAAGAGTGGATACAACAACTGCAGAAACCGAAGAATCTTCGTCTGCTTCTACATGATTGATCAGATCCTCCACATCCCCAAAGGATTTGACGGCAAATCCGCCAACTTCTAATTCCCTCATCATCATGAGCGGAAATGGATCGGGGAAGCATGCTAAGAAGTCCAAAATTAAAAACTCCTCACAGCGAAGGAAGATAGCGTTCTAACTCGTAGTGGGTAACTTGTTCGGCAAAGCCAGCCCACTCTGATCTTTTGTTCTTAATAAACCATTCAAAAACATGTTCCCCTAATACATTGGCTGCAAGTTCAGACTTCTCCATGAGATCCACTGCTGCTTGCAGATCACCTGGCAGTTGGCGATGGTCGTCGCTTGTATGGCCGTGGGATATTTTGTAAAGATTAGTTACGGCTTCCTCCGGCAGGACTAAGCCGTCTTCAATTCCTTTTAGTCCGGCTTCGAGAATCAAGGCGAAAGTCAGATATGGATTACATGCTGCATCCGGTGCACGGTATTCAATCCTGGCTGCATCTGCAATTCCGTCCCTTACTACAGGGACTCTAACTAATGCTGATCGATTATTTCGCGCCCAAGATACATTCACGGGAGCTTCGTAGCCTGGAACCAATCGCTTGTATGAGTTCACCCACTGATTTGTCACAGCTGTAATTTCCGGAGCAAAATAAAGGACTCCTGCAATGAATTTCTTTGCTACTTCAGAAAGTCCATACTCATCATCTGGATCCGAAAAAGCGTTTTCCTCGTTTTTAAACAATGAAAAGTGCGTATGCATGCCAGAGCCTTGCTGATTAGTCATTGGCTTTGGCATGAAACTTGCATGGACTCCTTGTTCGTTGGCGAGTCCTTTAACAATGAGCCTTACAGTCATTATTGTGTCGGCCATCGTCAGAGCATCCGTATAGCGAAGATCGATCTCATGCTGTGACGGAGCGTCTTCATGCTGAGTGTGTTCGACTGGAATTCCCATATCTTCAAGGGTCAGCACAGTACGTTTTCTAAGCTCCGTGGCCAAATCCGTTACGGTCAGGTCGAAGTAGGATCCTGAATCCAAAGGAATCGGCCTTACCCCGTGTTCTCCAGTCAGAGAATCTGATGCAAAGTAAAAATACTCGATCTCAGGAGCTGCAAAGAATTTATAGCCTCGCTCATTTGCCCTGCGGAGGGCCTTTCTTAAAACATGCCTGGGACATCCCTCAAATGGGCTTAGATCAGGATTCAAAATGTCGCACACCATTCTTGCAACCGGAGCATCATCAACCTGCCAGGGGAGTATCTGAAAGGTATTGGCATCAGGAGCTACCAGCATGTCAGCTTCCTGCACGCGGGAAAATCCGTCGATGGCAGAGCCGTCAAAGGTCATCCCCTCCTCCAAGACGTGTTCCAATTCGGCCGGAGTAATAGAAAACCCTTTAGGAGTACCTAAAACGTCGGTAAACCAAAGTTGAACAAAGCGAATACCCCTTTCTTCAACGGTCCTTAATACATAATCAGCTTCTTGGCGCAATTAATCTCCTTCTTCCAATTATTACCCATATAAATATCTATGGCTCAGAAAGTACTAGTGTTGCACTTGGAATGTGCCATGTTCATACGATATGGCACATTTGGCGAAGTGGATGGTACAGATTATGTAAAATTCACACGCCGTTTACATTTCTGCCATGAACCCGTAACAAGGGCATGTCAAGGTAGGGGTAAATTATATTAACTAGTACCTGCAGGGCGAGGCCGTCAGGCAGTGGGACAACCTATTGAGGAGGACAGCAAAAGTGCAGCCTAGAACCCCGGCTGATGTAGTAAAACTACTTGCCGACGAAAAAATCGAGTTCGTGGACCTAAGATTCTGCGATCTACCTGGAATGATGCAACACTTTTCGGTGCCAGCTCACCAGCTGACCGAAGAGAGTTTTGAGGAGGGTTTCGGATTTGACGGTTCATCTATCCGTGGATTCCAGCAGATTCATGAATCCGACATGCTGTTGCTGCCGGATCCAAATACTGTTGTAGTCGATCCTTTCCGTCAGCACCCGACGATGAACTTGAACTGCTTCATCAAGGATCCCGTCACTGAGGAGTCCTACAGCAGAGACCCGCGTTTCATAGCCAAAAAGGCAGAAGCATACCTAACAACCACCGGTATTGCCGACACCGCTTACTTCGGCCCGGAAGCTGAATTCTTCATTTTCGACGATGTCAAATATGGACAAAACCAGTATTCCGCCTACTACGAAGTAGATTCCGTGGAGGGACACTGGAATACTTCGAAGGACGAGGAGCCAAACCTTGGCTACAAGCTTCGACCAAAGGAAGGTTACTTCCCAGTCCCGCCCTCAGACCACTTCCAGGACCTGCGCTCTGAGATGGTTATGGTTATGGAGAGTTTGGGCATTGAGATCGAAGTTCAACACCACGAGGTTGCAACTGCTGGCCAGGCCGAGATCGACATGAGATTCGGCACTTTGTTGGAGATGGCAGACAAGCTTATGCTCTACAAATACATAGTGAAGTCAGTAGCCCGCCAGCACGGCGTGACAGCAACATTTATGCCAAAGCCCCTTTTCCAGGACAACGGCTCTGGAATGCACACCCACCAGTCCCTTTGGAATGGGTCTGAGCCGCTCTTTTATGGCGATGGATATGCAGGATTAAGCGACATGGGCCGCTGGTATATCGGTGGAATCTTAAAGCACGCAGGTTCAATTCTCGGATTTGCAGCTCCGACCACCAACTCGTACAAGAGACTTGTCCCCGGATATGAAGCACCCGTTAACCTGGTTTACTCGCAGAGGAACAGGTCGGCGGCTTGTCGAATTCCGCTCTATTCAAAGTCTCCCAAGGCTAAACGAGTTGAATTTAGATGTCCCGATGCCTCTGCCAACCCTTACATAGCTTTTGCCGCCATGTTAATGGCCGGACTAGATGGCGTTCAAAACAAGATTGAGCCGCCTGAGCCGGTTGAGCAGGACCTTTTTGACATGTCAGCAGAGGAACTTTCCAAGATCAAGACAGTTCCGGGCTCGCTTGAAGGAGCACTTGCCGCTCTGGAAGCCGACCAGGATTACCTCAAAAAAGGTGGAGTATTCACCCAGGACGTGATTGACACGTGGCTTGAGTACAAGAGACTCAATGAAGTAGACGAAATTAGACTTCGACCCCACCCGTGGGAGTTCATGCTCTACTACGACATATAGGCTCTACCGGGACATTCATTTGTCTCGGTCCCTACAATATCCCCATAAACTGTGCTGGAGTCCAATCCATTGCAAGCCTCAACTCTCACGCGCAAACAGACTCCTGAGAGTTGAGGTCTTCGCGGGCGCTACCCGGTCACGGGCCGACTCCGTCAAGTTGAACTAACCCCGAAAGGAGGGCATCGACTCCTTTGGCATCGACGATCCCTAGTGAGCGTACGGGGACGCGATGCGACCCCAGACCTACTGCCTCGGCCACCTACTCAATTTCGCCTTGCAAACTCCAAGGCTTCCTCCCTCGTGTCATCGAACTCTCCAGGCCAGGAGATGTCGCGCTCACACCTTGAGTTCAAGCCCCCAGGTGCTCCCGTGTTCGACCTGTGATCACAGCAGCACTCCGAGGCCACAGAACAGCGGGTCAGGGGTGGTGACGGACTTCGACCCCTGGGAGATTGGTGAACGCCGCATCGTCGGCGGTGACAACCGTCCGGTTGGAAGCCACAGCAGTTGCAGCGATCTGGAGATCATGCGCGCCCCGGGGCCGACCCTGACGTCGGACGGCGACAAGGAGCTTCGCATGCGCCTCGGCGACATCTACGTCGTAGTCGATCAGCGGGATGGTTGCAAGAACATCGTTGAGAAAGCCCTGCCGGCGGGTTCGCGCCTTGCCTTGGGAGAGCTCGACACCCACCTGCAGCTCGGCGACGGTGATGGTGGCGATCGCCACGTCGTCGTCGTCGGCTATCACCTCGTCGAGGTCATCGCCGGCACGTTCGGCGTCAATGAGAAATGTCGTATCAAAGAGCAACCGGGTCAGTGTTGTCGCTCCTCAACCGTTACCAGATGACGGATCGCGGTCAGATCGGCTCTCCATCCTTCGTCTGGCCGGTGTCGGCGCAGCATCGACTTCACCTCGGAACCTCGGCCACTCATGGCAGGTTCGATGAGGGCGATCGCCTTCCCCCTGCGGACGATGGTGATCCGCTCTCCCCGATGCTCAACCGCATCGAGAAGGTCCGCGAAATTGCGTGCGGCCTCGGTGGCACTAATCTCTGTCACCAAATCAGATTATCAGATATTTGGACCCGGGGCCATGCAACCCGCTTGTTTCCGAAACGACGCTGGCACACAGGCCTGGATTTTGATCGGCCTGTCCCCGACTGCCGGCTCGAGGCGCACTCGCAGACGGGAGGGAACGGTCGGTGCAAACTCCCGCAAACACCTAGGCCCAAAGGCCCGACCGGCTCTTCGAATCCAGCTTCCCTCTAATCAGCAGAACGAGATCAGATGGCAACGGACCCGGTGCCAAACCGTCGATCTGTCGCGACTCAGGCTTGTCATCGGTTACAGCGATTGGGACGTAGATCGGGGGAACTCCAGGAAGGCCGCGCCCGACGTGTTCATCATCACTCCCGTCTGAGGCTCCGTTGCAGGCAATCGAGTCATACTCCTTGGACTCAGGGAAACACCTTGAATACCTCAATCGTAACTATCAGCTGAAACGAAATCAATTGGACAATTGGTCAACCTGATCCTTTCATGCTCTACTACGACATCTGATGGATATCAAATACCCCCTCCTTTAAATGGAGGGGGTATTTTTGTCCAACTGGCTACTGGCTGTGAACCTAGCATTAACGAAAATCTGGCAGAATGGGGCAGTGTCAAATTCGGACAGTCAAAGTGACAAAGAAAATATCTCGTCAAATGAGGTTTCCACCCAAACTCAAGCGGCAATTGGGCGCCAAAAGAGAGTATGGAACAGAAGAGTAAGCACATGGGAGCACCACGGTGTTTTAGGGCTGGAAAAGGTTATTAAGGCCGTCTTAGAGCTCTCACAAGTGCAAGCTGGCATGAAAGTGCTTGACATTGGATGCGGCACGGGCACCTTGGCTCTTCCCATGGCAAAAAGCGGTGCAATTGTGACAGCGATAGACGTATCTCCTGCAATGATAGACAGACTAATGTCTGTTGCCAAAGAACAGGGAATCACCGGCATCACCGGAATAGCAGCACCGGCTGAGACTTTGAATATTGAATCCGAGAGCATAGACATTATTGTTTCGAACTACGCGCTGCATCACTTAAGAGACCCAGACAAAGAGAAATTAGTAAAGACAATGTTCAACTGGCTAAAGCCCGGCGGCAAAGTCGTAATTGGGGACATGATGGTTGGGCGAGGCGGCACAAGTAGAGATCGTGAGATAATCGCTTCAAAAATCTCAATCATGTTGAAAAAAGGACCGGCAGGATGGTGGCGCATTTTAAAGAATGCGATGCGCTACTTTTTCAGGGTCCAAGAGCGGCCAATCTCAATGGAAGCTTGGACCAAACTTTTTGAATCAAATGGCTACGTCGAAGTATCTGCAAATACCGTGGTTAATGAAGCAGCTACCGTCATGGCCAAACGACCAGTCTAACTATCGCATCCGGGTTTTATCGGCATATTTAAGCCGATATTCCACCGTCCATAGTTAAAATCGCTCCCGTAATGGATCTTGCTTCCTGACTCCCTAGAAAGGCTACGGCATCTGCAACCTCTTCCGGAGACGGAACGCCCAAGGGCGAGAGCATCCGCTCCATGTGTCTAGGCGCTGCACCTGATGGAAAACCTAGGTGGGCTAGTTTTGAAGGATCAACGCCCCCTATTGCTATCGCATTAATTCTTACTCCCCGATCCTGGTATTCAAAAGCCATTGATTTAGTCAACTGAATAACAGCAGCCGAAGCAGCTCCCAAAAGTGTTGAGTATGCCAAACCAATAAGTCCAGAGGTGCCAACTATATTCAATATAGAACCGCCGGTCCCTAACAAGTTTGGCAAAACCGATCGAGAAACCAGAAATTTTCCTGTTACATTCACGGCCATTAAATGGTTCCACTGTGCCAAACTTTGCTCGCCAAAATGCGAAAACCATGTAACTTGGGCAGCGTTAACCACAACGGAGGGTGAGCCTAGAGAACCTATCAAATCACCGATTGCGCTCTTTACCTCGTCTTCATTAGTAATGTCACCTACGGCTACTCGGCCCGCCCCTCCATTGCTTACCAAATCTTCCAGTGTCAAAGAGGCGTCATCGACACTAATATCGAATATTCCAACCGAGGCTCCTTCTTGAGAGAGTTTTCTTGCAATTGCCCTCCCCATTTCACTTCCCCCACCTACAACAATGGCAGAACATGACTCATATCTTTTGCACATAATTAATTAACTAACTTTCATATGTTGGCCCAAAAGGTTTGCCATTATTTCAGGGGCCTCCTCGGGGATCCAATGGCTCAATCCTTCAAGCACTTCAAATCGGTAAGGCGCATTCACAAAGTTCTCGGTTGCCTCGGCAGCCTCTCTTCCAAGAGCCACGTCTTCAGTGCTCCAGATGTAAAGCGTTGGGATCTCCACGGGACCCAAAAAACTCATATCCGACTTTCCCATTGCCCGATACCAGTTAAGGGCGCAAGTCATTGCGTGGGGTTCCAAAAGGGTGTCAATATACTCACTGAGCTGGCTTTGATACTCTTTTTTTTCAGTGTCTAATCCGCTCAGCTTGAACATCATTCGCAATCCATCTCCCTGATTGGCTAACAGCATCTCCTCCGGAACGCTCTCCTGCTGGAAAAACTGCATGTAAGAGGATTTTTCACCTTGGTCAGACGTGCCTGATGTATAGGCTTGCAAAAGAGCGAGCGGGTGAGGGGTTGATACAACATTCAAAGTTTTAAGTCTTTCGGGGTGTTTAAGAGCCATCATCCACGCAATGCCTCCACCCCAGTCATGTCCTATTAAATGGAAAGTTTCAAAACCAAAGTGATCGGCAATGGCAAAAACATCCATGGACAACTCGTCCATTGTGTAGGCCTCGATCAAAAGAGGACGGGCACCTGGGCTGTAACCCCGTTGATCCGGTGCTACCAGGAAAAAACCCTGATCTTTAAGTACTGCCATGGCACTGAGCCAAGAAGCCGAGGTCTCCGGGAAACCGTGCAGCAAAAGGACCGGCTCTCCGGCTCTGTTTCCTGCAGTCCTGCATGAAAATGTATAACCCCTGACATCTACATTCTCCTTTGAAACCCCATAGATCGAATCATCAATAGCCACGCCATTAATCTAGTAGTTTGCAGCCTAAAATTCCAGATTAACTGCCAAATCGCATAAAGTTGCAACAATCACTAATATAAGAGAGACACATATGGACAAACGGGAAGATATCGAATTTAAAGTTAATGGCGAGAGAATATCTTCCTGGTTTTACAAACCGGATGGACCAAAGCCGCATAAAGCCATGGTATTGGCACACGGCCTAGGCGCAACCAAAGAATGCAATCTGGATCAGTATGCTCTCAGGTTCCAAGAAGCCGGTTATGCGGTACTTGTATTTGATTACAGAGGTTTTGGGGATTCAGGAGTGAAAGACAAGAAACTTTCACAGTTAATTTCAGTGCGCAGGCAGCTTCAAGACTGGATGGGAGCACTTGACTATTTACGGACCAGAAACGATATTGATCACTCTAATATCGGTATTTGGGGCACATCGTTCAGCGGGGGCCATGTCTTAAGAATTGCCTCACAAGATCCTCGAATCAAAGCGGTCATTTCTCAAATCCCCAACGTCGACACCTTTGCTTCAATCTCACTGATGGAACCAAAAACCCAGCCGCTGCGCTTGGCAATTGCCGGAATCAAAGATCTTATTATGACAATCCTTGGCAGGCCAAGCTTTCAAATACCTATAGTTGGTGAACCTGGAGAGCTTGCGATGTTGTCATCAAGTGATGCTATGCCAGGTCTTCTGTCAATATCTCCGGAAACTGGGATCAATTCAACGCCTGCTAGGAGCAATTTGCTGCTTCCGCTGTATCGGCCAATAACTTCAGTCAAGAAAATAAAATGCCCTGTGCTTTACTGCATTGCCAAACAAGACAAGGAAGTCTCATCTAAAAAAGCACTTAAAGCTGCTGAAAAAACTGCAAATGCCACGGTCAAAGAGTACGAAGGCGGCCATTTCGCCCCGTATAATCCCCCTTTATTTGAAACCGTTATAAAGGATCAATTGGAGTTCTTAAAAGAAAATCTCTAATATTTAGGCAATCATAAAGGATAAGAATTTGAACCAATTGGGCCGTTCGAACCATTCGTGAATAAAATTTTACTTTAGGCTGACTATAAGCTTCCTTTAATTCGAAATTGGCTGATACAAGTAGACTTTGACCAGAATGTAAGTAATTAGAGTGCACTATTTCAGTTATTGAAGTTTCTTCTTTGCTTAAGTTGAAATCTGGTCCATGCAGCTGGAGTAAAAACGTGTGGCTTTTCCACTTCCTCAAGTTTTTTCGGCTTTGCTATGGTGCCAGAACCTCGATTGGCATATATTTCCATTTAATAATGGTCTTCAAATTATCTTCTTGGTTGAGAGATTAGAGGATCCTTAGAATCCATAACCAATAATTAGATCATGCAAAAGAAACGCCTGGAAAATCCAGTTTGATGGTCAATATTATGACAATTGGCGAAGCTAGCCCTCAATATTTAGAAGTTATATTTGGTATAGTCAAAAGTACATTCACGCATCACTGGTAATTGCTTCCTCTCTCAAACTAGAAGTACTCCCTGCCAATATGTTGAAAGAGAAAGTGGCATAAAAAATGTTTAAAGCTTCAATTGGAAAGCACAGTATGTGTTTAATGGTGTTAGCACTCTTAATCGGATCATTTTTTTCATTAGTAGTAGATTTGGCACAACCAAATAGGGCGTTCGCTTCAGGGACCTCTTGGTCCCCGCCAAGCGCAATTGATGGAGCAATGGTCTCGGTTTCTTGTCCAACAGCTTCATTTTGTATGGCAGTTGACTCAAATGGGAGAGTTCTTCATTTCAACGGCACTACTTGGGCGGCTCCTTTGTCAATTGACGGCAGCAATTACCTGTCTTCGGTATCTTGTCCGACCGTCACATTTTGCATGGCGGTTGACCGCGGAGGAAATGCACTTAGTTTCAACGGCACCACGTGGGCGGCTCCTTTATCAATTGACGGCACCCACTCTCTCTACTCCGTGTCGTGTCCGACTGTCTCATTGTGCAAAGCGGTTGACGGTTCGGGCAATGCACTTTCTTTCAACGGCTCTACTTGGGCGGCTCCATTATCAGTTGACAGCACAAACGAAATCAGTTCTATTTCTTGTCCAACAACGTCGTTTTGCATGGCAGTAGATGGCAGCGGAAAAGCACTTGGCTTTAACGGCTCCACTTGGGCAACGCCTAGTTTGATTGACAGCGTTGGCTATTTCACCTCACTTTCATGCCCCACCGCTTCGTTTTGCATGGCCACTGACAACTTTGGCGACGTGCTTAATTTCAATGGCACTACTTGGGCAGCACCAACTGTGCTTGACGTTGCTGACTACTTAAGTTCGGTTTCGTGCACATCTGCCACATTGTGCATAGTAGTTACTTTCTCCGGCAAAACTTTCACCTTCAACGGCACGACTTGGACAGGTCCAGTTGTAATTGATGGAGGCCGATACCTAAGCTCGATATCGTGCCCCACGACTACCTTCTGCATGGCAGTTGATAATTCAGGTTATGCACTCTCGTTCAATAGCACGACTTGGGCTAGCGCGGTTGAGATTGACGGTTCCAACATTGCAACCTCGGTTTCTTGTCCTACGACTACCTTCTGCATGGCAGTTGATAATTCAGGCAACGCTATTATTTTCAACGGTTCCACTTGGGCGGCTCCTGTCTCAGTGGGGAGCGTCAACGCCCTAATTTCCGTATCCTGCGCCTCAGCCTCGTTCTGCATGGCTGTGGGACTTGGCGGCAAGGCCTACAGCTTTAATGGCTCCACTTGGGCGGCTCCTGTATCCACCGGCAGCGGCTACTACTTAGAATCGGTTTCATGCCCCACAGTCTCATTTTGCGTGGCAGTTGATGGCAATGGAAATGCACTTAGATACAACGGTTCCACTTGGGCAGCACCTGTCTCGATCGATGGCACTAACGAAATTTACTCTGTTTCGTGTGCAACAACATCGTTCTGTATGGCCATTGATAATGCTGGCAATGCTATAAGTTTCGACGGCTCTACTTGGGCAGCACCTGTCTCGATTGACGCCAGTTACAACTCAAACTCGGTTTCGTGTCCCACAGCTTCATTTTGTATAGATGTAGACAGAAACGGTAGTGCTCTCACCTACTCTCCTGTAGCATCAGTTTCTTCTCTGAGTCCATCGTCTGGTCCATTGCCAGGTGGCTCTCTAGTAACAATTCTCGGATCCAATTTCACAGGTGCAACATCGGTTGACTTTGGTTCGACTCCTGCTTCAAGCTTTACTGTTGTATCTGATAGCGAGATCACAGCTACTTCCCCCTCAGTGGCCGCGTCAGGCCTAGTTAATGTCACTGTCACTGGACCAGACGGCACCTCACTTACATCTACATTCGATCAATTCAACTACATTCAAGGAGGCACCTATAGTGCACTTTCGCCAATGAGAATCTGTGACACTAGGGCAAACCAGGTCGGTGTAGTAACTAACCAGTGCAATAGGGCGGGTTTGGGCGGAACACTTTTAGGCAATAGTTCATTATCTGTAAATGTAGCCAACTATCAAAGCGATGGGGTGCCAGCCAATGCAACTGCAGTTGTAGTTAATGTCACTGCAGTGGGCCCGAGCATGAGTGGCTACTTGACTCTTTACCCTGCAGGAATAGCTAAACCTAGTACTTCATCTCTAAACTTCTCAGCTAATGAGTATGCCGTAGCAAATATGGTGGAAGTCCCAATTGGTGTTGGTGGTGCTATATCCATTTATAATTTCATGGGATCTGTTGATGTTTTGGTAGACGTAGAAGGATATGTAGCCCCACCTTCAAATACCACTCCAACTGAAGGACTCTTTAACCCAATTACTCCCTATCGGATCGCAGATACCAGAAGTGGGGCCAGCGATCCCGCCACTTATGCAAATGAAACTTTCTCAGCCGGTCAGTCAAGATCATTCCAGATATCTGGAACAGGAACAGGAAGCGACATAGTTCCGTCGAGCGATGTATCGGCAGTGGTTCTCAATGTAACTGCTACTAATACAAGTTCGAATGGGTTCATCTCCGTATCCGCAACAGCACCAACTTCTACACCAACATTTTCAGATATCAACTACTCGACTTCAATGAGTGTGCCGAACAGAGTAATTGTCCCGCTGTCACCAACTGGAAGCATATCTATATATTCAAGCCAGCCAGCAGACATTATTGTCGATGTTTCCGGATGGTTTACACTTGCGCCCACTGGAGCTACAGGTGATTTCTACTTCCCTATTACTCCTGCTCGAATAGCTGATTCCAGGACTAACTCCACATATCAGGATCAAAATAAACATCTCGCTGGCGGTTCACCTATTGGGCTAGGCACTCCTGATCAAGTGAATGTTGTAAACATAAATGGAGATCAAATTCCAACTAGTGCGACTGCAGTAGTTGGCAACCTCACAGTTACCAACGCTCCGTATCCTGGATTTATGACTGCATGGCCAGCAAATTCTTCCGCTCCAAATACAAGTGATCTTAACTGGTCTTCAAATGAAACAGTTCCCAATGCCCTTGTGGTACCCATATCACCAGGAGGGGTGATAAATATTGCTGCCAACTCAAGCTGTGACTTTATCGTAGATGCAAGCGGGTACTACGCAAGCTAAAAACGTGAGATAATTTGGCTCCAATGACTTTCTTTTAGCCAATGGAGAACCTTAGCTATTTCGGTAATTAGTGATTCTGGATTTAGGAAACCGTGGAATACATGCCCATTGAACAGGTATTTTGTACATTGCTACTGGTAAAAGAGTGTCCGACATTTTCCTTAAATTCCTTTGTCAGTCCAAGGCCCGCCAGCGTTGCGTGGTCTATATGTGGTCTAGAGATACTATTACTTTTAATTGCACTTCATCACAAGGATAGGTGTGCTGAAGGTTATTTCACTTGATGTGTGAACATAAAATTGGGCGGCAAACAATATGGGTAAATATTGAAATATTACATTTGCCCACTCCAAAAGTAGTAACCAAATAATCCTATGTTTGCGTTCATAGTCGGTAGATTGAGCCATAACACCTGATCCAGGAGTACGCGGTCTTTACCTATTTCAAAGTAAGTATTTTTGGTTGCCAAAGCTTTTGTCATATTCTTTTGGTCTTGCGATGGCCGAGAAATTAAAGACATTTTTTGATTCAATATTGTTGCAATCAATCCTCAGTTTTAAATGCGGCATACCTATTAGCTTCTAAACCTTCGTAAAAGTCGAGTTTGAATTTAGAGGTCTCCTTGAGATAGGTCTAAGTCTTCAAGTGACACAGAATCTGAAAGCTTTTGCCTCGCTTCATAGTGATGGCTTGCTGAAGCAAAAAGTTTCCTTCTTTTGGCCAGTATTTCATTACTTGCTTTAGTCAAGTATGAAAAAAGGTTTAAAGCGATTTCAACGTCTTTTGCAATTGGAGCTCGTCCCAGCGCACCTGCTCTTTTTGAAGCAAGCTGAGCTGCGCCATAAAGAACGTCTTCGGCATGCTCGCCATCAGCTAGTACTAATTTCTCATGAAACATCTCGGCAAGCTTTAGGGCATATCCCTGGTCTGGTCCCGGCGAGCCTTGCATTGAGCCGATTACTTCAACCGGGCGCTCACCGTTTCTTAATTCACCTGGCCTATTTGCGCTCCACCTCCTAGGAGGTTGCAGAGCAGTTATTGGCCTGACTGAATCTTGTTCACCAATTGGTGCATATGTAGGTTGCGCCATCTCTCTCCCTTGCTGGAATCTCCAAAACTAATTGGTTTCACTATTTGCAATTGCGTGCCTCAAGAGCCCGTAGACAATTGCGTCAATAAGTGCTTGCCAGGATGCTTCTATAACATTCTGAGACACTCCAATTGTAGACCAAGTCTTGTCGCCATCTGTCGTATCTATCAAAACCCTGGTAATAGCGCCGGTTCCACTCGCACTGTCTAACACGCGGACTTTGTAATCTGTGAGGTGAAGCTCTTTTAGGTCGCAAAATGCCGGTTCGATGGCACTTCTAAGTGCGGCATCTAAAGCATTGATAGGTCCATTTCCTTCCCTTGTGACTACAATTCTCTCCCCGCCGACAATGACTTTGACTGTGGCTTCCGTCGTGAGTTTGCCACTGACATTGCTGAGATTCTCGCCTCCATCGTTACCAGTATTTTCACTTGGATCATCGCTTTTCCAATCCGCTACAACTCGAAATGACTCAACTTTGAAAAATTCCTGCTTCCAACCGGTTGCATTTCTCATCAATAGTTCAAAGGAACCATCTGCAGCTTCGTAGTGGTATCCGGCGTACTCTCTTGCCTTAAGCTCGTCTACCACTTTTGAAAGTGAATCAGAGTCGATGTCAATTCCAAACTCTTTTGCCTTTATCTGCAAAGTTGCTTTCCCTGACATTTCACTGACCAAGAATCGGATGCCGTTTCCGACTTTTTCGGGATCCAAATGTGAATATGCGTCAAGCCTTCTGGCAATTGCTGATGTATGAAGTCCGGCTTTATGTGCAAAGGCTGCAGTTCCCACATATGGCTGCTGTGGATTCTGAGTCACGTTCATTAATTCAGATATCTGATGCGCTACGGGAGTAAGGAGTTCCAACCGGTCCTCTGGAATAGAGGAAATTCCCATTTTGAGCGCTAAGTTTGGAATAATGGCAGAAAGATCTGCATTTCCGGTTCTTTCTCCGTATCCATTTATACATCCTTGAACATGAGTTACTCCTGCCACTACTCCTGCAAGTGTATTTGCAACCGCTACGCCGCCGTCGTTATGGCAGTGAATGCCAAGGGGGCCTACTTCTTTAATGACTTCGCTGACAATTTGGGAAATCTCATGCGGCAAAGTTCCTCCGTTGGTGTCACAAAGCACCATGCATTTTGCCCCGGCATCTTTAGCAGTGTGTAATACATCAAGTGCAAACTGGCGGTTTCCTTTAAAGCCATCAAAAAAATGCTCGGCATCAAGTAATACTTCCTTGCCATTTTGAATCAGATACTCTACTGACTCTTTGACCATCAGAAGAGCTTCGTCCAAAGTGGTCCTAAGCGCCTCAGTCACGTGCATGTCCCAAGATTTGGCGACGATACAGACAGTCTTTGTGCCGGCATTTATAAGATTCTCAAGTACAGGATCAGTTTTGACATCACCATTTGCTCTCCTTGTTGAACCAAATGCAATTAACTCAGAGGTATTCAGACTTAACTCGTTTTTGGCCCGGGAGAAAAACTCGTCATCTTTTGGATTAGCCCCTGGCCATCCTCCTTCAATATAGGTAACTCCCAAATGGTCAAGCGCCTCAGCCACCCGCAACTTGTCAGAAACTGTTAATGAAAGTCCCTCTTGTTGAGACCCGTCGCGCAATGTCGTATCTAGAATCTCTACCCTTTTAGGCGGAATTTCCACTTGGGATTCACTTGACACGGTCTAACCAGCTTTCATATTTCGGATTCTCTCCTCTGACTGCTTCAAAGTAGGTGTCTTGGATAGCTTTGGTAATTGGTCCCGGTTTGCCGTTTCCGACCAATCGATCATCGACGCTTTGAATCGGAACAACTTCGGCTGCAGTTCCTGTCAAAAAAGCCTCGTCGGCACAGTAAAGATCGGTTCTCACAAGAGCTTGCTCTGAAGTTTTGTAGCCGAGATCTCTTGCTATGGTCATGACTGAGTCTTGAGTTATGCCTTCAAGTGCTCCTCCGAGCGAGGTTGGAGGAGTAATAACTTTTCCGTTTTGAACAATGAATATGTTTTCACCCGTACACTCTGAGACAAAGCCCTGCGGGTTTAAAAGAACTGCTTCGTCATATCCGCTGTGGATTGCCTCAACTTTTGCCAAGGCCGAGTTAACATACATGCCGGTTCCCTTGGCAGCACCGGGCATGGCATTTGGATCGTGTCGCTGCCAAGAGCTCACCTTGAGCCGAATACCGTTTTTCAATCCGTCATCACCCAAGTAGGTTCCCCAGGGCCAAGTAGCTATTGCCACGTTGACTTTGCAGGGAAGAGGATTGAGTCCCATCTCCCCGTATCCCAAGTAAACAAGAGGCCTTATGTATCCGCTCTCTAATTCATTGGCCCTCACAGTGTCTTTGACAGCATCTATGAGCGTCTCTAATTCAAATGGAACGGCTATGCCATAAATCTTGGCTGAATTTAAAAGTCGCGCCATGTGATCTTTGAGTCTAAATACAGCCGGACCATTCGAAGTTGGATAAGCGCGAACGCCCTCGAACACGCCCATGCCGTAGTGGAGGGTGTGAGTAAGAACATGGACCTGCGCTTCGTCCCAAGGAACGAGCTTTCCATCCATCCAAATGTAGTTAGTTGGAGTTATAGGCATTTCATGCAACCCTTTCTGCCACGGAGTCACCGATGGCTTTAGTTTTTAATTCATCCGAGCCGGGATCCACCCCGGCTAGCTCATAAGATCTTTCAATTACTGCATTTGTTATCTTCTCGGCACTTTTTTGCTCGCCTAAGTGATCAAGCATCAAAGCGGCGGATCTAATTGCAGCAAGTGGATTGGCAATTCCTTTTCCGGCAATATCATGGGCCGCTCCGTGAACGGGTTCAAAAAGTGAAGGACCGCTCTTTGTGGGGTTTAAGTTTGCAGAAGCTGCTAAACCTATTCCTCCTGTTAGCGCACCTGCAAGGTCGGTCAAAATATCGCCAAAGAGATTGTCGGTTACGATGACATCATAACGACGAGGAGATTCCACCATGTAGATACAAGCGGCATCGACGTGGTTGTAGGACTTCATAACGTCTGGAAACTCTTTTCCCAATTCATCAAAGCTACGCTGCCAAAGATCTCCCGAAAAGGTTAAAACATTGGTCTTATGCACCAACGTCAGGTTTTTCGCTCTTTTTTGGGCCAGCTCAAAGCCAAATCGGATGCAGCGCTCCACGCCAAAGCGGGTATTGACCGATCCCTGGGTGGCCACTTCAAATGGAGTATTCTTTCTGAGAAATCCCCCTTCGCCGGCATAGGTTCCCTCGGTGTTTTCCCTGACTACAGCAAAATCAGCGCCTTGTGCAATTGAACCCGGGGGAGCGCTAAAGGGCCGCAGATTTATATATAAATCAAGTGAAAATCTAAGTCCAAGCAACAAGCCTCGCTCAAGAAGCCCAGGCGGGACTTCCGAGGATCCAACAGGCGGCCCGATTGCCCCAAGCATGATGGCGTCAAATCCGCGAAGCTCTTCCAAGTCCTTTTCCGGCAGCACTGCCCCGTCTTTAAGGTATCTGGCCGCACCGAGGTCAAATGGAGTAACATCCAACGAAATTCCGGCAGCTTGGACTACTTTTATGGCCTCCTGGGTGACTTCAGGCCCGATGCCGTCTCCCCCGATAGCGGCTATTTTGTATGTCACTTGCTCTTCTCCTTAAACTTCTCGCTGGCTAGATTCCCATAAAAAAACCGCCCACTGAGGTGGACGGCTTTGGCACGCACCAATAGATGCGTGCCTACGGAATTACAATCTCCGCAGATATGTCTGTTCCACGAAACGATTTCATCCCATATATTGTGCCACAAAATTGCACCTTATGGCAACAGTGGTTGTATGGGGGTCAAATTCCCTGTAGCATTCGCAATTGTGGCAGATGTAGAACTAACTAAAGAAACTTTCGAAAGACTCCAGGAAGAACTGAAAGATTTGAAAACAAGAGGACGAATAGATATTGCCAGAGCAATAGAGTCCGCCAGGGCTCTAGGGGATCTTTCGGAAAATGGTGATTATCACGCGGCCAAAGACGCTCAAGGGAAGATGGAGGCCAGAATCCGCCAATTGGAAGCCATGCTCAAAACGGCAAAAATAGTTGAAACTACCGCTCTTGCCTACGAAGTAGTCGCTTCGGGGGTTGTGGTTTCCCTTAGGTATTCAGGCGAAGATGAAATCGAGCGCTTCTTGGTCGGCTCGATTGAAGAAAGAAGATCTGATGTGAGCGTAGTCTCACCAGGTTCTCCCCTTGGATTGGCGCTCTTAGGCAAATCTGTAGGCGATGTCGTTAGTTATGAGGCGCCAAACGGAATGCTCAGCGTTGAAATCGTTAAAATTGGAGAATAATGACGAGCCTTAGAGTTGCTCTGTCTCAGATCAATACTGTCTTGGGAGAGTTAGATCACAATGTCGATCAAATTCTTAAATCCCTCAACGCAGCCGACGAAGCAGGCGCAGATATTGCTTGTTTCCCGGAACTGGCCATTACGGGCTATCCCCCTGAGGATTTGGTTTTAAAACCGGGTTTTGTCCAAGATTCAATAGCTGCATGCCAGCTTGTGGCCTCAAAAAGCTCCAAGTGTGTAGCGATTTTTGGATTTGTCGATCGAATAAGCGATTCGGGTTCAAGAGAAGAAGTAAGTTCAGATTCACAAGAAAGGCTCTCCAAAGGAAACTCGATCGATGAAAAGCCCGATGAAGAAAGAACTTCCTCTGATGACCCAGCAGCCGAATCCAAAGGTCACATGCTCCCAGTAGCGAGACCGGTTATGGAAACTACCAACTCGGCAGCAATTGCCTGCGACGGATCCCTTTTGGGAACTTATGCGAAAAGATATCTTCCAAACTATGCGGTTTTTGACGAAGAGCGTACCTTCACGCCCGGGAAGGGAAGCCATCCTATCTTCGTGGTTGGGGGAGTGGGAGTTGGAGTATCGATCTGTGAAGACGCATGGGTGCAAGACGGTCCGCTTCCACAAGAAGTTGCCAATGGGGCTCGGCTGTTAATTGTTATAAATGCCTCTCCATATGCCAAGGGCCGTATCCGGCAAAGAAAAGAGATACTAAGAGCAAGATTTAACGAGTGCGGCACCCCGATTGCCTATGTCAATGCAGTGGGCGGGCAAGACGAGCTGGTGTTTGACGGCGGTTCGATGGTTTTTGATGCCCAAGGTGATTTGATAGTCTCTGCTCCACAGTTCAAAGAGTCAATGATGTTTGTTGATATTGAATGTCCGGATGATCCATCTTCTGCCCAAAAAATCCATATGGAAAAATCCTTCGCCAAAATCGCTATCACCAGACGTCCAAGGCCTCAAGCTGAGCCTCTAATTAATGAAATTGCCGATGAATTAAGCATCAATGAAGAGGTATATGAGGCACTCGTTTTGGGGACCAGAGATTACGTCGAAAAAAACGGATTTCCAGGTGTAGTGATTGGTCTCTCGGGTGGAATTGACTCCTCCTTGGTTGCCACAATTGCCAAAGATGCATTGGGCGCTAACAAGGTGCTGGGCATTGGGATGCCGTCACGTTACTCCTCAAAAGGATCCGTAGACGACGCCAGAGAGCTGGCTGGCAATCTCGGAATATCTTTCGAAGTGATTCCAATTGAAAGTGTCCATAGCGCCTTCGAAGCAATACTTACTCCGTTTTTGGGAAATCCGCTTCCGGGTCTGACAGGAGAGAACCTGCAGAGCAGGATAAGGGGAATTATTCTCATGGCTGTTTCAAATGCCACAGGCCGGCTAGTGCTTACGACCGGGAATAAAAGTGAACTTGCCGTTGGGTACTCCACTCTTTATGGAGATAGTGCAGGCGGTTACGCAGTGATCAAAGATGTCTTAAAAACCGAGGTATTTGAACTGGTCAAGTGGAGAAATAAAGCCAGGGGAGTGGTGATTCCTCAGGCTGTGATCGATAAGCCTCCCTCAGCTGAGCTTCGAGAGGATCAAAGGGATGATCAAAGTCTCCCCAGCTACGATGTTTTGGATGCAATCTTGGTGGAACTAGTTGAAGGAGATAGAACTCCAAGTGACTTTGACCCCGTTGGGATTGATCCGAGCCTCGTTGATTCAATTGCCAGGATGATTGACTCAGCCGAGCACAAAAGAAGACAAAACCCTCCCGGAGTCAGAGTAACTTCCAAAGCTTTTGGCAAAGACAGAAGAGTGCCGATTACAAATCGATACAGGCCTCACGGCACGAGGGACATGTGAATGATGCCTGAATCCTCCGAATATATCTTTATCGAAGAAATGGCCGCCTTTGTAGGCGCGGTTGTATGGCTTGAATGTGAACTTCAGGAGATATTTCAAAAGGTGCTCGTCAATTTCTCAAAGTTCCAACTTGACATTTCTTTCTGCCAACTTGAACCTGATTCGAAATCAGAGATTGACGCTTTGGTGGCCACTTGTGCGAGATTGGCAAAAATTCATGGGGAGTCGGCCAGATCTTGGGCATCGTTGATCCCAATTTCGCTCCCGTCATATGGATCGAGAGACGTTGTCAGCGATGAAAACCTTTCTAGGTTCTCACTCGAGCCTCTGGCGCATAAGTTTTCGGATGAGACCTTTAATACTGAACTCTCTATTGAAGATAAAAAAAGATACTTTAATGATTTTATAAGCCCTATAATAAAGGCTCAATTAGTAAAGATAGAACGTTCATTTTCATCCTATTTAGCTCGTAGTTCAATAAATTGTGATGAACCCTTTACAAATATGCTGCGGACCTCTATTTTACTAGTAAACAATGAAATAGATATGCTTTCATAGGGGCTTCATTTGTAAGTATTTTACCGTCTTTGGTGGTATTTTGTTCGAAGTACTTGACACGACAGGTACAATGCACTATTGGAAGTATTGAATCTTTCGAACTGGCCGGACACCCAATGGATGTCGGTCTAATTAATTGTTGGAAAATGAGGCGTAAAAGCCGTTGTTTGATTTGGCCCGCGCCAAATATATCGGAGGACCCTAAGTGGCAAAAGATCGGATCGAAAGAGATGATGAGGATCTCGTCAGGCTTTACCTTACCGATATTGGACAGTATCCGCTTTTAACTAAAGACGATGAGGTCCACCTGGCTCAACAGATAGAGGAGGGGCTCAAGGCTTATCGACTTCTTAGTGAAAAAGCCAAAGAGCTGACTCCGGCGAAAAAACGAGAGTATCGCAGGCTGTCAAGAAAAGGCGAGGATGCCCAGCGGCAGTTTGTCCAATCAAACTTGAGGCTGGTAGTTTCCATTGCCAAGAAATATCAGGCTTCAGGGCTTCCTCTTTTGGACCTTATCCAAGAAGGAAACTTGGGCCTCATGCATGCAGTGGAGAAATTCGACTGGCGAAAGGGATTCAAGTTCTCAACTTATGCGACTTGGTGGATTCGCCAAGCCATCACAAGAGGAATTGCCAACACGGGCCGCACCATAAGGCTTCCAGTACACGCTGGTGACACCTTGGCCCGGGTCCAAAAGGCTCAAGCCAGATTAGAGCTTAAGTTTGGAAGGCCTCCGACTTTAATTGAGCTTGGCCAAGAAGTTGAACTCCCGGAAGACAAATTAATCGAGGCCTTGCGATTCCGCTCAGAACCGCTGTCGCTTTCTGAACCACTTAGGGAAGACGGAGATGCCGAGCTTGGAGATGTTGTTGAAGACCGAGCTGCAGAGTCTCCTTTTGAATCTGCGGCCACGTCACTTTTGCCCTCTGAGATCATGAGACTTTTAGCTCCTCTGGATGAAAGAGAGCGCGAAATTCTTCGTCTTCGATTTGGACTGGACCGAGGCGAGTCAAGAACATTGGAAGAAGTGGGCGCCGAGTTCAATCTCACCCGAGAGAGGATTCGCCAGATTGAAGCACGTGCCATGTCAAAGCTTCGTCACCCCTCTTCTGATACCGGTGCGAGAGATCTCCTAACCGTTTAGCTTTACCAGGCTTAACAGCTGCAATGCCTGAAAAATATCATTTTGACTTTTCTTGGGAGGGGGCATTTGGCCATTGCGTCACGCTTGTTGAAAACAACTGTGAAAAGGGGCTAATAATCGATATCGGTGCGGGCTACGGCGCTATTGCCGAACCTTTGGTGGAGAGAGGTTTTGAGTATTTAGCTACTGACATCGACCAGAACTCGCTTGATGAGATAAAAACTCGTGGATTTGAGACGCACCTGCTTGATCTTGAAGATCACAGCGCTTTAAGTGCGGAGATTGTCAAGATTGCATCTGGGCGGAAAGTTTCTGCGATTACCGGACTTGATGTCATTGAACACCTAAGGGAACCGGATTTGACGCTTAAGTCCATAAAAAAAGCTCTCTTAATGCTTGACAGTCCCATTTTGGTATTAAGCATTCCAAATGTAGCTCACATCGACCTGGGATTAAAATTGATAGGAGGCCGTTGGGATATCACCCAGACAGGACTTTTGGATTCAACTCATGTTTCGCTCTTCACCAAAAAAAGGATTGATTCAACACTAAGTTCTCTAGGGTTCGAACTAATTGATGAAAACGATGTGATCATCGCCGATTCTGAGCAAAGCGAGGCCGGAAGCAATCCGCTTTTTACAAGGTCAACGTCAATCTCTCAGGCACTTAGACTAATCAGAAATATCTCAGACGGCTATGGTGAAACATATCAGTTTGTGAGGGCTTTTCGTGTCGGAAGTAAGATATCTGACCCCGAGAATCAGTTAGAAAATGTCGATGTGACTTTTGTGCTTCATGGAGACTTCGACCATTTGGCACTCTTGGATCTCGCAGGTGACATTGAGGCATTCGGAGAAAATTTCAGGTGTGAAATAGCATTTTTAACAACTGAAGATCTTTCAGGCTTCGTCGAGAATTACGAGGGCAAAGAGGTGCTGATTCCTTTGAAGAACAGCGAAGGCAATTCTACATTTTCCGAATTTATTTCTAACCTTTTGAGGGAATCCACTGGCAAGCGATTGATCTTTTTGACAAAGGGCGAGAGGATCAAAGATGACTTTTTCGATAACTTTAGAAACTTTAATACTTTCAACCCAGACAAAGTCTTATTTGGCTTAAAGGAAAGCCCGGATGCTGAAGTCGGTGGGCTTTTGACTGCGCACTTTGGCCAAGAGATCGACATGGCAAAAGTCGACCTCCTGATGCTATTGACCCTTTCTAATTGGGATATTTTTTGGTTTGCCATCCCGAAAGATCTTTTGGAAACTCTTGCAATTTATGAAATAGCCACCGATATCAACCAGCTGATAGTTCTTTCAATTTCATTTTTGGGGCTGGTGTTTGCACCAGGTGCCAACTTGATCCATGGCGGCAATGAACACTTTCAAGGAAGTTTTTCTGCTCCTAGCGGCCTAGAGCTTTTGGATACTCCCCTTTTGATGCCCAATGGATGGCAATTGACAGTTGCAAGGCTTCAAGTTGAAATCGAAGAGTCGAGAAAGTTGAGAATTGAACTTTCTTCGGCTAGGTCCAACTTAGAGATTTTAAATAACACAATAGAAGGGCGAAATGCCGAAATTGAGACAGCAAGACGCCGCCAAGAGGCGACCGATATCCACGTGGCAAATTTGGAGAACCAAATCAAAGCTATTGAAGCTTCAACTTCATGGAAATTAACTGGCCCGCTTCGAAAAGCAACCGACCGATTCAACAAGACGTGATTACTACTATTACCTCATGGGCTTACTTTCAGACTATCTAGAGCGAAAAACTTCCAAGCTTTCACTTCCAGATGCAAATAATGCATTAGCCGGACGTGACCAAGCGATCATTACACAATGTCTGCACGAAGTGAAAAGGGCTAGTATTTTCCCGCCATTTGATGAGAAGTACAAGTCTCTTGTTCTGGCCATGGGCTGTTTCTGGGGTGCAGAGAAGCTTATGTGGCAGATTCCGGGCGTAGCGGTCACGGCTGCAGGCTATGCAGGAGGGATCACTAAAAACCCCACTTATGAAGAGGTTTGCTCGGGTGCTACAGGACACAGCGAAGCTGTTTTAGTAGTTTACGACACGGCAAAAGTCAACCTGGAGAATTTAGTCAAGACATTTTTTGAGAATCATGATCCAACTCAGGGAAACAGGCAGGGAAACGACATCGGGACTCAGTATCGCTCTTTAATTATGTACGACTCCAAAGAGGAGCTAGACATAATAAATTCAATTCGAGACAGTTACGATAAATCACTGCAAAAGGCCGGCTATCCCTCCATAACTACCGAGATAGCTCCCAGAAGCGACTTCTTCTATGCCGAAGAGTACCATCAACAGTATCTCGCAAAGAATCCTATGGGATATTGCTCAATAGGCGGCACCGGAATATCTTGCCAAGCGGGTCTAGTCACATTTGAAAAAGAGACTAGCTGAGGTTTTCCTGAAAATTATTAGTCCCCGATCCGGCATCTGCAATCGACTCTCTTTTGCGCAGTGGATGATCTTCGGGAACTTCAACGATGTAGAGTCTCACTCCGTCGGGATCACTAACCCACATCTCTTTTAGGCCCCAAGGCTCTAATCTTGGGCCCCTGGTGATAAGTACACCGCGTCGCCGCAATAGCTCTGAGGCGGCTTCAACGTCTCTAACCTGTAACCAAATGGACAACGCTGGAGAAGCACCGGCTCCAACCCCTGAGACTTCCAAAAATCCGCCCCCCAGATGGAACACCACCCCTTTTTGATCTCCCTGTCCAAACTCTCTAAAAACAGCCAGCCCTAGATCGTTGCGATAGAAATTAATAGATCTCTCGAGGTTATTTGGGCGCAGCAGAATACGGCTGGAAAGTATTTCCATGGCATTTCCTTCTTCCTCAAAAAATGTGGTGGTCTCCTTAATTGAATCAAAAATAGCTGCTAAATCGCCAATTGAACTAAATGCGTCTGTAGCTTTTACAAGACCTTCTACATATCCGACTAATTTGCATAAGCCTTCTCTCAATGCGTCATCGACCCCAAGTTCACCTTTGAAAATCTTCACTGCAGTTGCATAGCTATAGGCTAAACCTGGCGCTTGTCCATTTGACCGGCCCATTTCATATCTAATCCCCGCTCCGTCTGACACGAGCCGATAGGTTAAGTCCCCAAACGGGGTGGAAGAGACGTGAAACTCAATCTCAGAGGCTTTCAAGTCCGAGGGATACGAACTTGATTGAAATCTCTCGTTACACAGATTAAAAAATTCGTTTGAGAGAAATAGCGGCACCTACAAATGGTACCTGTTTTTAGGCGCTGGCCTGAGTCTTGGAACTTCTTTTGAAGATTTTTCTTCCGAGCCAAGCTATCGGGTCGTATCTGTCGTCGACAACTCGCTCTTTCAGAGGAATTATTGCATTATCGGTTATGTGAATATGCTCCGGGCAGACCTCAGTGCAGCACTTGGTGATATTGCACATTCCAAGCCCGGCTTTTTCTTGCAGCAATTTTCTTCTGTCATTGGTGTCCAAAGGGTGCATCTCAAGGTCCGCATACCGAATAAAGAGCCTGGGTCCGGCATAATTTTCTTTATTTTCCTCGTGGTCTCTTATTACATGGCACACATCTTGGCATAAGAAACATTCGATGCATTTTCTAAACTCTTGGCCTCGTTCAATGTCTTGTTGCATCATGCGATAAGTTCCGTCTTTTTCCCTGGGCTTTGGCTTCAGGGCCGGAACTTCCTTGAGTTTTTCAAAGTTAAATGAGACATCGGTTACCAAATCTCTAATAATCGGAAAGGTCTTCATGGGAGTAATGGTGACAGGTTCGCCTTCTGGCAGCGAGTTCATTCTTGTCATGCACATCAGTCTCGGCCTGCCGTTGATCTCGGCAGAACACGACCCGCACTTCCCTGCTTTGCAGTTCCATCTAACTGCCAAGTCGGGAGCTTGCCCTGCCTGCACACGGTGAACTACATCAAGAACTACCTCGCCTTCTTGGGCTGGCACCACATACTCTTTAAACTCTCCGCCGTTTTCGTCCCCTCGCCAAATGCGAACAGTTATGTCACTCATTTGTCTCCTCCTTTAGGAGTCGGGTTGCTCACAGGCGGTGCATCTTCAAATAAAACCGCAAGCTCGGCAGGCATCACCGGAAGAGGTGCCGGCGTGACTGACATTGCGCCGTTTTTAAATGAAACCACATGATTAATTTTTCCAAACTCAGGATCTGCCTTGGGAAAGTCATCTCTTGTGTGGCCGCCTCTACTTTCTTTTCTAAGAATTGCAGAATTAGCGCAGGCCTTTGAAACAGTGATCATTGACTTGAGATCTACCGCTGTATGCCACGAAGAATTAAATCGCCTTCCACCTGTTGCGCCCACCTTGTCAACCCGGTCCTGTAGCACTTCAAGTTTTTCAATTGCTTCTTCCAGCTCTCTATGGGTTCGAATTATTCCAACCAAATCTTGCATGGTTTCTTGCAAGTCATGTTGCACCGAAAATGGATTCTCCGCATCGGAGCGGGTAAGGGGGAGCAGCGTTTCACTTATTGCGTCGTTGACCAAAGCTTCTGAGATTTTTGGAGTACTTGTCATGCCCAATGCTCTCTCGGAGGCGCCGATCCCTGCGCGTCGTCCAAAAACTATTAGGTCGCTTAACGAGTTTCCACCCAATCTGTTGGATCCATGCATCCCACCTGCAACTTCACCGGCTGCAAATAGTCCGTCAACTGTGGCTCTAGTTGAATCAGGATCAACCCTGACTCCACCCATTGCGTAGTGGCATGTTGGTCCGACTTCCATCGGAGTCGTTGTAATATCAACGTCGGCAAGTTCTTTGAACTGGTGGTACATCGAAGGGAGGCGGCGCCTAATGTACTCGGGAGATCTTCTTGATGCAATGTCTAGGTAGACTCCGCCGTGAGCCGTGCCGCGGCCAGCTTTAACCTCTGAGTTAATGGATCTTGCAACTTCGTCTCTTGGAAGAAGCTCAGGTGGACGTCGGAAATTCTTGTCGTCATACCATTTGTCTGCTTCTTCGACACTGTCTGCGGTATCAGGGGCGAACATTGGAGGGATGTAGTTAAACATAAACCTCTCGCCATCAGAGTTCTTAAGAATTCCACCGTCTCCCCTGACTCCTTCTGTGACCAAAAGTCCTCTGACTGAAAGAGGCCAGACCATCCCGGTTGGGTGAAACTGCACGAATTCCATGTCAATAAGGTCCGCACCGGCCCAAAGCGCCAAAGCATGTCCATCCCCGCTTGACTCCCAGGAATTAGATGTGTACTTCCATGACTTTCCGATTCCACCTGAGGCCAAGACAAAAGATTTCCCTCTAAAGAGAACAAACTCGCCTGAGTTGCGCCAAAAACCAAGAGCACCAGCAACTGCACCACTGTCATCATGTATGAGCTTGACAATCTTTAGCTCCATGAAAACATCAATCCCCATGGCAACTGCCCGCTGCTGAAGAGTTCTAATGAGCTCGAGGCCTGTGCGGTCACCCACGTGGGCAAGTCTGGCGTAGCGGTGGCCCCCAAAATCTCTCTGGAGAATCAGGCCGTCTTTGGTGCGATCAAATAGAGCTCCCCACTCTTCGAGTTCATAAACTCGATCCGGTGCCTCTTTGGCGTGCAGCTCGGCCATCCGCCAGTTGTTGAGCATCTTCCCGCCTCGCATAGTGTCTCGAAAGTGCACCTTCCAGTTATCTTCCGGCCACACATTTCCCATAGCTGCCGCCAAGCCGCCTTCAGCCATGACAGTATGGGCCTTGCCAAGAAGCGATTTGCAAACCAGAGCCGTTTTGGCACCTCTTGCAACCGATTCGATGGCTGCCCGGAGTCCGGCTCCCCCTGCACCGATAATGACGACATCGTAATCATGTGTCTCAACTGAGGACTCAGTCACAACCTATACCCTGACCTTTCCAAGTTTGCATAAAAACATATGTATCTCACGAGAACTAAAAGAACTTAGGGTCATGTATTGTGCCCATTGCCACTAGGTAAACATAGAAATCGGTGAATCCAATCCATACCAAACTCAGCCAGGCAAACAACATGTGATGGGGATTAATCACCGATATTTTCTTCCAGAACCAGTACCTGACAGGCGCCTTGGAAAACGTGTTTGTATGTCCGCCGCATAAGTGCCTGCAGGCATGACATGAAAGCGTGTAGAGCCAAATTAACACCGCATTGACAACAAAGATCAAGGTGCCAAGGCCGACCCCGATTCCTCCGGAAAATCTAAATGCCAAGACTGCGTCGTAGGTCAAAATTCCTGCGAAAACCACTGCAAAATACCAAAAGTATCGGTGGATGTTATTTAGGATCAAAGGAAACTTGGTCTCACCCGAGTACTTCTTGTGAGGCTCAGTGACTGCACAGGCCGGTGGGGAAAACCAAAAAGAGCGGTAATAGGCCTTTCGGTAGTAATAACAAGTGGCCCTAAAACCACCGGGGAAAATAAGGATTAGAAAAGCTGGAGAGAGCTTCCACCAGTTGAAAACATGGTTTGAGGTATTCACGCATGAATTAGTCAAGCACGGCGAATAAAAAGGAGACAGGTAGTCTCTTCCGCTGCCCACATAGTAGTGGCTGGGCATAATGCCCACATAGTAGTGGCCGTTCCTAATTGCAGTCCATGAGGCATACGCCACAAATAAAGCAAGCCCGACGCCGCTGGCCAGCTGGGGAAGCCACCAAGCGCCCTTTCTAAGGGTTTTTACTTTTGGACCGCCTCTTGCCCCTCCCAGCGATACGGGGGTCGAAACGGGTTTCGGATTTGAATCAGTGAGTGTCACCAAAATAACACCGTAGCGCGTCATGGAGGCCTATGAAAAGATAGAAACTAAATTTTCTATTCATTCAATCGATAGCAAAGATATAATACCTGGTAGATAGACATTTATGATTATCCGCAAAATAGAGAAATTTCTTGAAAGTCTCCGAAATTTGGGCCATTTCGCGTAACTTTAATATAAGGGAGACTCTGAATTCACCTAAAAATAGCCTCTTAAACATGGAATTTATTTAGAAAAACTATCTTCCAAAGTCCTTTCCACCGGTCTTGGGATCTAAGCTCATTATGTGGATTCAAATACCCCTCCTTCTATAAAAACTCTTCAGGAACTGCGTGATTCCGGCTGGATATACCGAAATATTAAGGCCGAAATGGCCCACAATGCAGTCCAAAAGCTAAGGGACGGAAAACCCATCGCCAGTGGATTTATCGGTTACGAAGATTCCGTGCTTCCAGATCTTGCAAACGCCTTGATAGCAGGGCACGACATTATCCTTTTAGGTGAAAGAGGCCAGGGCAAGTCCCGCTTGGTCAGATCACTTGTCGAGCTTCTTGACGAATGGATGCCCATCATCGAAGGAACGGAGCTAAACGACAACCCATATGATCCTATTTCACCTTTGGGAAAAAAGATCCTCGAATCAGAAGGAGGAAATACTCCAATTGCCTGGGTCTCTAATCGTGACAGATACGGAGAAAAGCTCGCCACCCCGGATACCTCGGTTGCAGATCTGATAGGAGAAGTTGACCCTATCAAGATCGCGGAAGGCAGATATCTTTCGGATGAATTAGTACTTCACTACGGATTGATTCCAAGAACCAATCGAGGGATATTTGCAATAAATGAACTGCCCGACTTGGCCGAGCGCATTCAAGTTGGACTTTTCAACATTTTGGAGGAACGTGATGTTCAAATAAGGGGATTCAAAATCAGGCTTCCTCTTGATATCTTCTTGGTTGCTTCTGCAAATCCCGAAGACTACACCAACAGAGGCCGGATAGTAACTCCGCTAAAGGATCGTTTCGGAGCACAGATTCGCACCCACTACCCTAAAGACGTACCAAGTGAGATAAAGGTGGTTCAACAAGAAGCAAGCCACATTGAAGGTCTCGGAGTAAAGGTAACTGTTCCAAAATTTATGCTTGAGATAGTTGCGGCATTGAGCCAGCTTGCCCGCCTGTCGCCCCATGTCAATCAGCGCTCAGGAGTGTCGGTGAGACTATCAATTACAAATTATGAAAATCTTGTTGCAAATGCTATTAGGCGCTCAATAAGGCTAGGCGAAGAAGAAGCAGTTCCGAGAGTCTCTGATCTTAGCGCCCTTGTTTCATCGACCATGGGCAAAGTGGAGATTGAATCATTTGATGAAGGCGGCGACGAAGAGATCGTAAATAAACTTATAAAGGCTGCTACATTGGCTGTTTTCAAAGAACATGTTCCAAGTGAGACCTTCGGGTCAATTGTCGCCGCTTTTGAAAACGGAGCAGTAATCCATGTCGGCGACGATCTCTCAAGCGACTCTTACAAAAGAGCAATGGAACTTTCTCCCGGACTTCAAGAACCTGTGTTCAAACTTGCAGACAGCGAATCTCCCGGATGCATTGCAAGTGCAATGGAACTAGTCCTGGAAGGACTTCATCTCTCCAAAAGGCTTAACAAAGATTCAATAGGAAACAAATCCACCTACAGGGCCAGACAGGAAAATCCAAATGCACGAATTTATAGGCGGGACGGATTGAATGACGAATAGCCGATGAGCAATAGATGGGAGTACCGAGCCTGGGATGGCACTCAAGACTTTCTGGAACTTGATGCTCAATCGATAATGGAGCAAATCACCGATGACCTCCTCTACCACGGCGACGTCTCGGCGGCTCTTAGAAGGCTTTTGCAAAACGGATTTATCGGAGCAAACGGCGAAAGAGTTCCCGGCCTTCGTGAGATTCTCGAACATCTAAGAGATGCCAAAAAGGAATTAGAACATGCCATTGATCCAGAAGGCATTTTTGGAGAGGCTGACTCTGAAATGGATGAGATCTTGAAAACTGAGCGTGCCTCGCTTGATGAACTTGTCGAAGCTGCAAAAAATTCAAGTGATGAAAGAAGGAGGGAAGTTTCCGGCGAAGCCCTTGAGATGAGGAAGATGCACTTAGACTTGCTTCCTTCTGATTTGGCGAGCCGTATGGCGGAGTTAGAAGACTACGACTTCACCTCGACTGCGGCCAAAGATCGCTACCAGGAATTGAGAGAAAAGCTGCGCCAAGAAATTTTGGAATCTTTTCTCGACGATCTGGGGAAAGCTGCCGCTAGCCAAAACCCGGAAGATACGGCCCGTGTAAGAGATGCACTCGATGCTCTCAATCAGATGATCGAGCAAAGACAGAGCGGCCAGGATTTAAACCCGACTTTCGAAGAGTTCATGCAAAAGTTTGGAGATCTTTTCCCCGGAAATCCAAAGACACTGGATGAGTTGCTCGCAACTTTAGCTAATCAAATGGCTGCCATGTCAGCGCTTGTGGCTTCAATGAGCCCCGAACAAAGAGCACAGTTCGATGCTCTTGCAAACTCTTTGATGTCAGATATTGACTTGGCATGGCAGGTTAACCGCTTATCCAATAATTTGCGCCAAGTACTTCCCAATCTGGCTTGGGACCAAGGAGACAACTTCTCATCGGGCGGGGTGGCCAATATGGCTGCAATGGCTAAGGCAATTGGGGATCTCAATACACTGAGTGATTTGGAAAATATGTTGTCCTCAGCGTCACATCCAGGCGCACTTTTGGACATTGATTTGAAAGACATTGAAAGGCTTATAGGCAAAGGGGATTCCATGGCGGTGGATATGATAAGAAATCTTGCGCAGAGTCTTGAAAAATCGGGCCTCATTGAAAGATCCGACTCAAGAATCGAACTCACTCCCAAGGGAATGAAAAAACTAGGAGCTAAAGCACTCGAAGATCTTTTCTCTAATATCTCAAAGGATAAATTCGGCCAGCATGAAATTAACCGGCATGGCTTTGGCGTGGAGAGAAGCGGGACTACAAAGGCCTACGAGTTCGGCGATCCATTCAATCTCAATTTGGGAGAGACGCTCGGAAACTCGATAGCAAGAACAGGAGTGGGCACGCCTATTCGGATATCTCCAAAAGATTTTGTAAATGACGAAACGGAGTTCACGACAAGAAGCTCAACTGTAGTCATGGTGGACCTGTCTTTATCCATGCCCATGAGGGACAATTTCCTGGCCGCCAAAAAAGTCGCCATGGCCTTGCACACTTTAATTAAAACAAAGTTTCCTCATGACTGGGTGGGATTAGTCGGATTTTCAGAGGTGGCCCGCCAAATCAAGCCAGAGCATCTCCCAGAAGTTAGTTGGGACTTTGTATATGGAACCAACATTGCTCACGGCTTAGCGCTTTCTAGGGCCCTCTTAGAGCGCCAGCAAGGATACAAGCAGATACTTTTGATTACAGATGGCGAACCAACTGCCCACCTACTTGAAAATGGCGAAGTATTTTTCAACTACCCGCCGGCTAGAGCAACTGTGGAAGCAACGCTGCTCGAAGTACTTAGAGTGACAAAATCCGGAATCAAAATAAACACGTTTATGCTTGATGCGACCGAGCACCTTAAGACTTTTGTAGAGAGGATGACTAAGCTAAACAAAGGCAGGGCATTTTTCACCACACCTGAAAATCTTGGAGATTATGTTTTGGTCGATTTCCTCGAACACAGGCGTTCAAGAGTGGGATAAAACGCAATAAATGGGGGTAATTTCCTCATTTTCTCACTGTGAGTGGTGTTTTGTGTGCACTCAGCGTGAAACCACTTGCGCTTTTGGTCAATTCGTGGCAGTATAACATCGATGTAATTACACTTCTGGTATATGCCGGAGGGGAGGATGGAGATGAGCATGACAATGGATACAGTTACAGTGATGTTTGGAGTGCATAATATGGCATGGCAGCGTCGCGCTAATTGCATGGGGGTTGATCCTGACCTCTTCTTTCCCGAAAGGGGTGCTTCGACAAGAGAAGCTAAGGAAGTATGTCGCGGATGCGTTGTGAGAGCAGAATGCTTGGAATACGCAATTTCCAGCGGTGAGAAATTTGGAATCTGGGGTGGCATGAGCGAGAGAGAAAGACGCCGCATCAGGCGCTCAAGGGCAATCATGAATGCCCAACGAGTGGCTTCATAGTTTTCGCTTACAACACTAAATTTTCAAGTCACATTCTTGTGAGGTAGGCCACTGGTTCAGTAAATCGCCTCTGCGGTTAAGGTCTCGATCAGGTCCTAGTGGTGGCGTCTTTCAGCTCACCGACCCGAGACCAGCAGGCCCCACAGATTTGATTCATCCTCCCC
>JAJYDO010000031.1 GCA_021777355.1 Actinomycetes bacterium
TTCCGATCTGTCCCAAGAATTCTGATTAACCGGATTTACTAAGTGCCAGGTCCTCAATACCCTAGCCAAGACTACATTTGGAACTTGATTCCTGTTAGACCAAATATAGTGGTAAACAATGTGCCTAAGAGCATAGTCAGTTTGGGAATTATCCCACGTACTTTGGTCGTTTTGAAATGTGCCTTGTGTGAGAAAGGGATAATAACTGTAACAAAAGGTGTCTACATTACCCAAATCACGAGTGTAATAAGTTACCGGACAGTTGCTGTCAAGTAGAAATGTGCCCGTTGCCGCCGATAGCGGGTCAAAGTATTTATAAGTTACGATATTGCCATAAAGAATAGGCGACAACACCATTAGGGTGGCAAAAGTAATAACCGAAAAGTCAAAAAGTTTTAGCTTTAATGTAAAGTGTTTCTTTAAAAGCACCATTGGCAGAACTAAAAAAGGGATTAGTGCTACGTTTTCAGTCCTGTCCAGAGTTGCAAGGCCGATGGCGATGCCTAGTACAATGCCTGTAGTGATCTTTGGATGAAACCACCATTTATAAGCAGTGTAAATTACTGCGGGAACAAGAATAATTATTAAAGTTTCAGCAATTAAGTGGCTTAAGTAAAGCCAAGAATTAGGCGATATTGCAACTAACCAAGACGTAATAAGGCCCGCTCGATTTCCGGCGATCTGCCTTGCGGCTAATCCTGAAAAAATTATACCTAGAAAAAAAAGCACGCAAAGAGCGTCAGCTTGTCCTAAAGGGGTAGTAATGCCAAAAAAATCATTAATTCCTAAATAAATAGAGAAGAGAGGAGGCAGCACTGCTTGGCCACCCGGATTGGTAAGCGCATTTAAGTGTCCCTGGGATATCAAAGATGCTAATCCTGAGTAGCCCCATGTATAGTCTGGAGTTTTGAGCGTGCCGCTACACCATACATTTACCCAAATTAATCTCCAAATAACTCCGATAAATGCGGAGATGATCAGATGATTTCTGAACTGTCGAGATGTTACTTTTTGGCTCAATATTGTTTTAATATCCACTAGATATTCTCACTAAATTTTTAACAACTAATCTCAACGGTTTATTTGTTTCCAGCAAAGTCGGGACAAATCCAGTTAATTGAATCCTGATCTCGTTCATTAATTAAATTTCTTCCAAATCTGATGGGTCTGCTATAATATTATCTTTATTGTATTTCGCAAGCTTTGCAAGTCGCTTCATAAAGACAGCATTTTAGTGGTTGTTTTATCATATTAATAGATATTTACGAGGCTGCAAGATAATTTACGAGAATAAGAGATTAACAGTGCAAGAGGAGCAGTGAACATACCAAACACGAGCAAAGAAGTAAAGTTTCATTCTGGCGACCCCTACAGGCAGATTATTTTTTGGAAAAAAGTCTCCATATCATTAGTTTTGCTGATTGCCTTAGTTCTAATTTTTGAAACATTTAAGACGCCGCTTCCACAATCAAGTGCAACGAACGGCACGAATGGAACTCTTTCTTCTGGTGCAACAACTTCAAACAGTGCACCTTCCATCTCATCACCAGGTACTGTGGGTCCTAATACTATTCCCACGTTACCTAATCAGGGAAATACTCTCTGGGTTGTCTCACCAAAATGTCAGTGTATCCAGCTATGGTATTACCAAACCGGACAGCCGTCGAGTCCTCGTATATCTGTGCCAGGAGGACCAATCTCGATGATCGACGATCCTACTGGTCTTGAACAATATATTCTGAGCGAAGATAGCTCATCGATTAGTATTATTAACCTTTTGGACGGCAAAATTATTAATACCTTCCATATTGGCGACTCTCCTAATTCAATGTGGATAAATTACGCCCAAACCATGCTATTTGTGACAAATTCAAAAAATAATACTTTAAGCTCTTTGAATCTTACTGGGTTGAAACCTGAATTTACAGTAGCTGCTGGATCTAATCCGACTTCAGTTGTCGCTAATGCTTCCGGCACTATTGCATATGTGGCAGATGCCGGAAATAACACTGTTTTGCCAATTGATTTGACTTCGAAGCCCCCTAAACCATTGACACCTATTCCTGTTGGGAAAGATCCGACGAGTTTATATTTGGACCCAAGCACAAACGAAATCGTGTATGTGGTTAATCACGATTCGGGCACAATTAGCATGATTGGGCTGCCGAGCAACCGAGTCGTAGCTACGGTAAATGTTGGAGGGCTTCCTGACTCAATCAGCGTTGATCCTAATACTGAGACTGCCTATGTTGCTATAGCCAATGAAGGGGTAATAGTTCCCATCAATTTATTCAATGTGGCCACCGGAACCCCAATTGATGTCGGACCGGACCCGACTACCGTTACTGCAGGTATTCAGGGAAGCCACATTTTTGTAACACTCGGAGGAAATGATACCGGAGTCTACTTTGACCCTAAGAGTCCAAGTACAATGGTTGTCTCCCAACTTCCACCCGGAGTGGTTAATGTTTCGTATTTCGTTCCAGCCCCGCCAAGGTAAGCAAGACAGTTAATTGTAAGAATTGCCAAAGCGCCCCTAAGATGCATATCGAAGGTGAACTTGACAAAAGTGGTCTAGTTGCGCATAAGCAGCCAAAAGCGCTTGGTTTAAGAAGCGGTGTGTTGTTTTATTAGATCTTGGATTCTAATTTCGCCACTTAGCAAATGCTTAATTCGCATGCAAGACAATTGAGAATATTCCTATCGCCTCTCACTGGCTCATAGCTGCTGAAAAAACAACGTGGCTCGATATTGCTTAAGAGATGGAGATTTAATCAGTACTGAGGTTATTGAAGTTGTGTGAAGGCTTTCGACCAGATCGATTTCCGCTCAATGCAATTTAGCAAACTTAGTACAGTTGAAGAATTCATAATTTATTTTAATCTGCAGGAAAAATCTGATCAGATAAAGTACCTCGAATGGACTTGGCAGTTGATGCTAATTTAGCTTTAGGTACTTATTCCGGCTAGATACCTAGCCATTGGTCTTGACTAAAATTGATATTTCTATCTCACGTTTTGCCATTGACATAGTCAACTGGCAGTGTACACTTGAATTACGGGCTGTGGCGCAGCTTGGTTAGCGCGCTTGACTGGGGGTCAAGAGGTCCCGGGTTCAAATCCCGGCAGCCCGACAGCAAAGTTGAATACATTTCGGTGAAGATAAATTGATTAAGCAAGTCTCCTGGCCGTCAAAAGGGCAATGTAGCGCTACGGCACCTCGCTAGTTCAGATATGCTATTCCCTTCTTTGAGGGAGAAGTTTTATTATGCTTCTACTTGTGAGTGCAGATTATAGATCTCGGATCGAAGCATGGCTGGAGCGATTAAGCGATTCCGACCACAGAGAGGCATTAGCAAGCGATTTGGCCGAAGATCTTCCCTCGGGTGATTTCAGGTCTGAGGGAAGGGTTAATGAGGCCTCAGTTCTTCATTTCGAAGCCCCCAAAAGTCCAGAAAAAATTAGCCGAAACTGGATTCGGAAAAAGTCTAAGAAGGAAATATCCAAAACAGCCTTTGTCTTCTCGGGAGGAGGTAATAAAGGTGCTGCCCAGGTCGGGATGCTGAAGGGTTTGCTTAAGGAGGGAATTATTCCCGATTTGATCGTCGGATGTTCGGTCGGGAGTCTTAATGGCGCAGCATTTGCCTTAAATCCCAGTGAAAATGGAATTATGAAGTTAGAGGAATTGTGGATATCGTTGTCTGGAGACGTGGTGTTCCCGAAGGGAAAATTTTATGGTGCCTGGCGCTTTGCCGAAAAAAGGGAGAGTGTTTTTCCTATATCGGGACTTCAACAGATTATTGAAGATTACGTAGGAATACACTCCTTCGGCGATTTAAAAATACCACTTAAAGTGGTAGCAGCTTCAGTGGAAAAGGGAGAAGAGGTAATCATTGATGAGGGTACTTTAGTGTCGGCACTTTTAGCTTCTGCTGCTCTACCAGGTATTTTCCCTCCGATTTTTATGGATGGACAACACTTGATAGATGGCGGAGTATTAAATGATGCCCCAATATCTGTGGCAATCGCCAGTGGAATAAAAAATATATATTTACTTAGTTGTTCGACTGTTGAACCCCAACGACATAATTTTTCACGTCCAATTGAGGCAATGCTTTATGCCTTTGGTCTTTCAGTCTCATCGCGATTACGCCGTGAACTTGGTTCGCTGCCGGCGGAAATTGAGGTTACAGTTATAGAATACCCAGGTCCTTATGGCCTGGATTGGCGAGATTTCTCCCAATCTAAGAAAATGATTGACTTGGGCGAACAACTTGTGGTTGAGTATTTCAGCAACAAGTAGTTATTTTCTTTATAGTGTATAGCCCTATCACGAGGAGATTTAATTGAAAATAGTGAATGTTTTAAAAAAATCAAGCAGAATACTGACGCGCGCGTCTAAACTCACTTCGTGACCAATATGCCACATGATGTGAGTAGCTCCGAACCCTCTACGAGGGAGCAAGTAGGAAGAGCGGCTTTAGTTGCCGATCTTTTGACGGCCCAGTCCAACCATATTTCGTCGTTGAAATGGGCGGTTGGAATCCTTGAAGGAAAGATATCTCTTAGAAACTCGTTGGCTGAAGTACAAGCTGAAGCACTTCGCACGCCTTTCAGGGATGTCATGGGAGCTCTTAATCGTTTAAAAGATACCGTTGAGAAATCTCACGACGAGACTGTAAAGAGGCTGGGAAGAGAAGTAAACGAAAGCCTCGACCAAGTTCGGCGCGCGCTTTTAAGCATTGGAGACTGGCTTTCGGCCTCGACGGATCCGACCATTCTCTATCCTAGAGAAGCACTACAGCGAGTTCCATTGGAAGAGATCCTTGAGAGAACCTATGTAGAAATGGGCAGTTCCTTTGACAGGAAGCGGCTTGTGGTAAGAGGAACTGAAGGAATTACTGTAACTACTGCTCCGGCGAGACTTTCTGCTATTATCACCGCACTTTTAGAAAACGCTTTGCGACATGGCGGCCCTGGAAGCATTGAACTCGACTGTTCGGTTTCGGTCCAACAAGATTTGAAGCTAGTTGTTAGTGATCGGGGGCCAGGACTTAGAGGAAACGATCCGGAGTTGCTGTTTCGGCCCAAGCCACAGATGCCTACCGAGACTCAGGAATGGGCGCCATTGCTTGGTCTAGGTCTGTTTTTAACCAGAATGATGGCTGAATCGCTTGGCGGCACTGTCACCCTCTCAGATAGGGACGGTGGCGGAATGGACGTAACCGTTGTGCTTCCACAGAGAAGACGAAGAGACGTTCAATTCGGCGGTACGTGATGACTTCGCCGAAAATTGGTGAAGATGGGGTGAACAATTTAGGTGAAAATGGCGGCATTGATGATTCATCTGACTTGCAGGCGTTTCGTCCCGCTCAAATCGAATTAACTGTTGCTCAGGCCGCTCAGGCCGCCGTAAGCCTTCTAAGGGAAAATGCCGATGGGATTTCAAAGCCAGTAAAGGACTTGCTTGTTGCAATGGCCAAGCATGTGGCATCTCTTAAGTGGGCCGTAAAGCTTCTAGAGGGTCGCATGATGCTCAGAGAGTCATTGGCTGAAACTCAGACAATTGCTTTGAAAGGGCCGCTCGAGGAGATATTAACTTCGATCGAACGCGTAAGAATGACTGATTGGGGTATCAGAAGAGGCGACAGGGCAGTGTTTTCAGGAGCAATGGAAGTTGAAGCCGATAGGGTGAGAAGAGCTCTTGAGGCCCTTGACGAATGGTATGCCATACAAACAGACCCTACTTTTGTGTTCGAGCGCGAGATTCTTGAAAGATTGCCAATGGCTGAGATATTCGAACGCGTTGTGAGCGAATTCGACGATCCCACATTCAAAACCCGTATGATGCTCTTTATCCCAGACGGGTTGTTAGTAAGCACTTCAGTTGAGCGCCTAACGGTGGTCATGGCAGCGCTAAGTGACAATGCATTGAGGTACTCTGACGGACCTGTCGAAGTATCGGCTGGAATTAACGAAGATCAGGAACTTTGGATAGAAATTGCAGATAGAGGTCCAGGTCTTCAAGGGAAAGATCCGAATAAATTGTGGCGCTCTCTTTCAGATAGGGATGGTCCGGATGAGACCGGGCGCAAAGATGGTCTTTCACTTGGTCTCTACTTGGCCCGGATAATGGTTGAATCCTTAAATGGCGTAATCGAAATTGACGACCGTGAAGGTGGGGGATTAGCTGCGAGAGTATTTTTGCCCCAGCGCCGAAGAGGCGACTTCTAAATTACTAACTTATTTCATCGACATTTTTAAAGATAGTGTTTTTATAGTATTTTAGTTCCACAATACTTTCTTTAATATCATCTAGCGCTCTGTGAGCATTGAACTTCTTCGGGACACTTTCAAATGCCTTCGGGTACCAGCGCCTACAGAGTTCCTTTACTGCAGACACGTCCACGCTTCGATAGTGGAAAAAATCTTCCAACTCGACAGCATGGGCAGCCAAAAACTTTCTATCCATAGCGATTGAATTCCCTGCAAGGGGAGTAGTGCCGGGTTCCAGGTGTTCTCGTAAAAAGCTCAAAGTTCTGGCAGTGGCTTCTTTTAGGGTAATTTCTGAAACTTCAATTTGTTTGAGCAGACCTGACTTAGTATGCATAGATTTCACGTAGTCATCCATAGAGTCTAAAAAATCTTGAGAAGCGGCAATTATAATATCAGGACCTTCGGCAATAATGTTCAGCTCGTCATCGGTTATTATCGTAGCCATCTCAACTATTGTGTCCTTGCTTGGATCCAATCCTGTCATCTCTAAATCCATCCAAGCTAACAATCTACGGTCCTTCCCGGTTTAAAATTTGCGGCTGCAAATTAATTTCTTAATACAGAATATGTTTCAAGCTTACATTACGACTAGTCTCTGATCATATGGAGCTTTTAATTCAGATGTTAGATCCGGATCTCAGAATTCCGAGTTATGCCCATGCAGGTGACGCGGGACTAGATCTTCAATCAACCAGTGAGCTGGTATTAGAACCTCGCGGCGGAAGGGGAGTAGTGCCAACCGGTATTTCAATAGCTCTTCCTGCAGGCACGGCAGGATTAATAGTTCCACGATCCGGACTGGCCGCCAGGCATGGAATCACCTGCGTAAACGCTCCGGGTTTAATAGATGTGGGATATAGAGGGGAGATCCAGGTGGTTTTGTCAAATTCTGACCCGATACTTCCTTATACCATCAGGAGAGGTGACCGTATTGCTCAACTAGTGATCATTAAGGTGGAGAGTCCAAATATAAGGCTAATTGATAAGGGAAAAAAGCTTCCCGAGACCACCCGAAGTGAGGGTGGTTTTGGTTCAACTGGGCGCTGACTTAAAATTTGGGGCATAATGGGTAAAAGTTATCTACGGATGGAGGTATAGATGCAGAGACTTTCCGGATTGGACGCGGCATTTTTATCGTTGGAAACAAATTCTATGCATAATCATGTAGCGGGAGCTTTCATTTTTGATCCTTCTACAATCCAGGATGGTTACTCGTTTGAAAAGTTTCGATCGCTAATTGAAGCCAGACTGCCCTTGCTGCCGCCTTACAGGAGGCGAGTCCTGCCGATCCCCTTTGGGATACATCACCCGATTTGGATTGAAGATCCGGAGTTTGACCTTGATTACCACGTCAGGCGTGCAAGTTTGCCAGCTCCCGGCGGAGTCAAAGAGTTGAATGAATTTGCGGCAGAAGTAATTGGGAGACCACTTGATTTGAGGCGCCCACTTTGGGAACTTTACTTGGTTGAAGGTTTGGAAGGCGGGATGTTCGCCATGGTCATTAAGACCCATCATGCAGCTATAGATGGAGTCAGTGGGGCAGAATTAATGGCGAGTTTCCTAGACCTTTCTCCGGAAGTGAGAGAAGTACCGCCTGAGAATCCACCCTGGAAAGCCGATCGTATTCCGTCGGATTTTGAGCTTTTCGCCTACGGATTAAACTCGCTCGCAAGACATCCCAAAAACCTGCTAATGACTGCAAAGCAGACTATTGAGGCCGTTCTAAATATTTCAGAGAGGAATCGTATGCCCGGAGTTAAGGCCCCTCCTGCTCCTTTCAGCGCACCGCGAAGCATACTTAACGGCGCCCTTACTCCGCATAGAAAAATCGCATCAGCTGAACTTTCTTTGGAAGACGTGAAACTGGTGAAGAATAAATTCGGCGGGACGGTAAACGATGTTGTGTTAACAATTTGCGGATCTGCTTTAAGAGATTACCTAATAGATCACAAGGAACTTCCGGAAGATCCGTTGGTGGCAATGGTTCCAATATCTGTAAGGACTGAAGATCAAAAGGGGACCTTGGGGAATCGAGTTTCAATGATGTTGGTCTCGCTTGAAACCCACCTAAGGGATCCCATTGAACGTCTGCACGCACTGTCAGAAGGAGCCCAGCGGGCCAAAGAACAAGAGAAGGCAATCGGCGCCGACGTTTTGACTAATTGGGTGGAATTTGCTGCTCCTGCCGTAGCGGCCAGGGCAGCTCGGCTTGTGTCGAGTTTCCAGCTATTTGACCGCTTGCGCCCAATGTTTAACGTGGTTATTTCGAATGTTCCGGGACCTAACTTTCCGCTATATGCCGGCGGAGCTCGCATGGTGGCAATGTATCCCATTGGTCCAGTGACTGAAGGTGTCGGTCTTAACATTACGGTTATGAGCTATATGGGTTCAATGTATTTTGGACTGCAATCCTGTCGGGAACTCGTGCCTGACGTAGACAAGGTGGCAGATTACCTGGTGGAGTCATTGGCAGAACTAGTTAAGGCCGCCAGAAGGGTAGATGAAGGCAAGCCTCCTGCAGCCAGGGCAAATAAAAGACCTCCCAGACCTGGCGCTTCTTCAGCCCGAGCGGCAAAACATCTTAGTGGAGGCGAAGAATCTTCAGAAAGCTAAGGAAAAGCAAAATAAGCTGCTTTTAAAATTCATACTAACTTTGCGATATAAACTATTATTATCGCGGACGTGGCTCAGCTGGTAGAGCATCACCTTGCCAAGGTGAGGGTCGCGGGTTCGAATCCCGTCGTCCGCTCCAAATTAGCGGCTCTTTAGTGGCTCTTCGGTTTTCAGCGGGGTAAGCCGATCCTGGGATGGGTTCAGTTAACGACTATTGAGTCAAGCACTCGCCAGGTTGGTATCCGGCATAAAGTAATGCAGTTCTCATATTGCGATATGTTTTTCATTTCCGGCTCAGGATCGTTGGCAAACTTTTTGAAATTTAGAAGAGTGATTCAGCTGAGATAATCCTGAGAAAAGTATCTTCTATTTGTAATGCTGAAACCTCCTTCTCAAGCTGGCAAAAGTAAAGCTATCTTTTTCATAGTAATTGCGTATAATTATGAGTGTGAGCGAGTTTCATAGTGGTTCTGAACCACAGGATCCTTCCTCGGTAGTGCTTTGTGGTGCTTGTGGTGGATGGTCGCAGGAAGCTCCTGATTGCATGTGGTGTGGTCGACCACTTCGAAGCAGCGAGGCAAATAGATTAAGAGAGATCTTAATGGAGTTGCATGCAAATGTTGAAAGAGACCGGAGGCTAAGAATGGAGCAGTCTGCGATCTTGGTCCATATAGACTCCAAAGTAACTCACAAACCACAACCTGCTCCCACATATTCCTCGGGCCAGGGCCAGGTTCTCCAAAGCCCGAGTTATTCCAGTCCAGTAGTGAACCGAGAAACCTTCACCGAACCGGCACGAGATGTCAATATAGCTAAATCAAATGCCGCAAATGCATCTGAATGGAAACCAGAGATAGTAAGGAACATACTTCTGTGGCTTGGCGGTATTTTGTTGGGGCTCGCTGCAATTGCATTTGCAGGATACTCATGGACACATCTTGGACCACTTGCCAGAGCGGGTGTCTTGTCAATACTTGTGGGACTGTTTTTTGGCGGTGCAGTTATCTTGGGCCATAGATTGCCGGTAACGCGTGATGTATTTGCCTCACTGACCGTCGCGCTCATGCTTGTCGATTGGAACTTATATGGCTCCAGTGGACTCCAACATGGAATGTCATCGGCGCTTTGGTGGGGACTAGGGTTGGAAATAGCCTCTGCGATAGGGATTTCCCTTGGACTCGTTGGCTCAAGGGCTGGCGCAGTTATAGGAGTTTTTTGTCAGTCGTTGGCCATTCCGCTTCTAGTTCACATAGGTCCTTCACAGTCTCTCCCATCAGCCCCGAGATCAGGTGGGTTTGTATTATTGGCGATATTCAATTTGGTGGGCGCACGATCGTGTCGCCGTTTTGTGAAGCTAAAGGATGGGGAGAAAGTCCTGCTTTTTATGGCAGCCTTTTACTACTTCATTTCCGTAGTCCTCACCCTTTTGACAGGCTCACATTTTGGCGTAGAAAATGGTCTGGTTGCAGTTGCAATCGCCCGTCTCGGACTTGTTCTACCCCCTGGCGTTGCACTAGCTCTTTATAGCCAAGAGCTTGATTCAAAAGATTTAACTAACCTCTTTTTTGGCTTCACCTTAGTTCCAGTCATTCCGGCGATAATGACGATTTCGCACGCTTATGTTTCTCTTCCGTGGGTATTTGTCATTGGAACAACTTTGGGAGCTTTTGCAATAGTATCGTCGAAGTTTTTTACTCTCCCCAGGGCAGCGCCGGCACAGGTAGTAATTGGCGGGTTGTTCAGTGGAATTGGAGCGGTAATCTCCATTTTTACTTTGCTGTCGACTCTTGCCGCTTTTGGGTTTTGGAATCATCCTTGGTCAGGCTCGACTGAACTTGTTGCCAGATCAAATATTGGACCTAATGGCACTAAGTTATTTGGAAATGGAGCGGTTGCTGTCACCGTATTCGCAGTTCTAGCCATTTGCTCGGCCTTACTTTCCTTGGACCGAAGAAATATGAGATGGTCCCTAAATAAAGCTGTGCCTTTGAGCTTTAGTGCAGCATTTTTGACTATTTCTGCTTTGCTTTTACCTGTAGTGGTGGGTGCAACAATTTTTGAGACTGTAATATCAAGTTTGATATTTCTCTCAATATGTGCTGCTTTTGCACTATGGCTTAGATTACAACACTCTAAAGTTCAGTTGCTTGTTGGAATAGCGGTAGCGTATTGTGCTCTCGCATTTGCTGGCGAAGCTATAGCGTGGTCAGGAGTTTCACTGGATCTTGAGGTTGTATGTATTGCAGTATTTTTAACTTGCCTGGGTTCTTGTGTATTTGTTACTCGAGTACTTCGCCCGTTATTTGCCGTCACCATTGCGTTTTTATTTGTTTGTGAGTCCGGTTTCATATCGGTTCTGGCAGGCGCCAAGCCTTCATTATCAGGATTTATAGTGGTTATAGCAGCTTCATTACTTTTTTCGTTTGCGCCATATTGGAAAAAATTGCCAGGGTCTTCTGATGTGACCATCAATTTGTCGATTGGTGAGGCATCGCGGAGAGCTTTTGAGGCTGCGTGTATTGCAGGAGCCTTTGGCGGATGTATTGTTGCTGCCACTTCGCCAAGAACTCCCTATCTTGGAGCCTCATTTGTTGTAATTGTGATTGGACTTTACATGTCGTCTAGACAACTTGATCGCCCGGCATATCCATGGCTTTCAATTTTATTTGCCGTTTTTGCATCTTGGGCATGGATTGGGGCAAAGGGAGTAGTTCTGGTTGAAGCGTATTCCTGGCCCGCTGCGACAGTATCTCTAACATGTGGCTTGGTAACTAGAATTCATGAATCCAAAGTTAAGAGTGTTTATCGTCATTCGTGGGCGCTCTTTATCACTGCTCTTATTTTTGGTGCCCTACCTACTTTTTTAGTCGGACTCGATGAAGCTAGTTTGCCTCGAATAATTGTTGCTTTTGGGATTAGTCTCTTATGGTTTGTGTGTGCTTCATTTTTTGTCAAAACCAACAGGCCGGTTACCCTCATGGGGGCGGGACTCGCATTGATTGGCGAGGCCGGTTTAGTCTCGGCAAAAGCAGGGCTTTCTCATGAATTAATCGGCGTAGTAATTTCAGTCGTTGGAAGTATTTTGCTTCTTATCGCGCCATTTCAGGGAAAAATAATTCGCAGAGCAGATGAACATGAAGACCCAAATCTTTCTCGGAAAACATTGGAATCTGTGGGAATTGTAGGGATGGCTGTTGGTTCACTACTTACACTCGTTGATCCATTGAGCTTCTGGACAGGCGTAACCTTAGCAATTGCAGTTCCGGTATTTTTGACAGCCTCGCTGACCAAAGATAGAAAGGCATATCCCTGGTTGGCCCTGTTAGCTGCCCTCTTGTCTACTTGGGCCTTTGTGGCAGCTTATGGTTCTAAGGTACCCGAGGCATACGCTTGGCCTGCTGCATTGGCCGCTTGTGGATCCGGACTTAAATTAAGGATAGACAGGTCTAAAACCGGAAAACCACTATTTAATTCCTGGGCAGCTTATAGTGGTGGACTCTTCATCGCGCTTTTCCCAACAGTTTTAGAAGGAATCAAAGAGAGAAGCATGCTCAGACTTACATTGGCCGGCGCATTTGGACTAGCTATTACGATTGGCGGGGCGTGGCGGCGTATTCAAGCGCCAATTGTTATGGGGTCGACAACAATGCTTTTCGTTGGGATAGATGCTACAAGGCCGGAATTAGCAATGATTCCGCAATGGGTTCCACTCACTCTTGCCGGGATTATCTTGCTTTGGCTGGGAGTAACTGCTGAGCGAAGGCTTAAGCAACTGCGATTGGCAAAGAAAGCTTTCAGCAGGTGGACATAGATAATGACCAAAGTCCCGCAATAGAAGTAACCGCTCATTTAGACAAAGTGATCCCCAGATCGTAATGGTTCACATAGCATTTTAATTATTATAATTTCAAGTCCAATAAGCTGAGGGAAACGTCAGGTAACCTAGCAAAGGGTCAAGCCTTTCCGGTAATGACCAACGACTTTACAGATTGGCAATAATTACACCTTTGGAGATCAGGGCAAATTAGTCGTAGTGACTTTGTTTCCAGAAGTGGAGGCAATCGTTAATATTGGATATTCGAAATTGCTGCCATTCATGCCGGAGGACACTTTCGAATAGCTTACAACTAAAAACTTACAAGTTGTAGTACTGGGGCAATCCAAAATTTGCATAGGTTGCACGAAACTGAACCCTGACAGTTGGTATGAGCCAAAAGCTATCTCACCCCAACTTATGCCTCCATCGGAAGAAGACCAAAGTGATAATTGTTGGGTATCCGAACTTGATTCCAGCAACGCAAAACAATCAAACGAAGTCCAGCATTGCAAATCTACTGGAAATAATCCGCCGTTATCTCCACTCAATGGAGCAAAACCAAGTTGCTGAGAGCTGCCAGTAGAAAGGTCAACTAAGACAAGGCTGAACTGCCCAAGGTTACTACTATTCCAGAAAAAACATTTTCCTCTCAATCCGCACCCAATAGGCCCTGTAGATGTGTAACCTGTTAGATCGAGCTTGGACCATGACCTGCCACTGTCTGTTGTTTTAAATAGCAAGTTAGAGGAATTAGTAGCCTCTAGTGCCAGGCAACTTGAATTGTTCAAGCAAGCAAAACTTTTTACTTTGGAAAGAACTGTTTTTCGGTCTACTTCAGTCCAATCTTTGCCGCCATTTCCTGAATAGTATGTGTTTCCGTAAATGAAGTAACAAACCGACGTTGCCTGGCACTTAAGCACTGCAATATTATTTGAGCTATACGGCAAAGGCAAAACCGTTGAGAAAGATTTTCCGAAATCGTCGGTGACACCGAGATAGATTTGGCTGGTTTCGGAATGGACACTCCGCAAGACTGCCGCGCATAAATAAAGGGAAGAGCAAGATATCTGAGTCGGATATAGCGCTCCGTTATCTGATGCATCAATTTTATCTGCAATGTAAAACCTGCTATTCGAACTTGCTATTACAGAGGCTGTATTTCCTCCATAAGTCACAGTAATGCAGTTTCCCACAGTCGGGCAATCAAGATTTAAAGCAGAAGATGAGTAACCTGAGAAAACTCCATATGCTTCACGATATCCATTTGCCGAACCGTTCAAAAAGTTACTAGGGCTAAAGTTAAAAACTGCCAGGAACCCTATTGCGAATATTAATATGACAACCTGAAGGCAAAGACGCATTTTCTTGGCCATATGTGACGGCGGTTTGAGAAGTAAAGCAATAATGATCGCGATGAAGTTAAGAGCAACCATTATAGATAAAGCGAGGTCTTCGTAAACTGTCGGATGTATGCCAGAAAGACCTTCGGAGTTTATGCCGGCCATTAAAAATCCCCCGATGAGCAATAGACCTGCTTGGAACGGTGCTGCCATTGATCCAAGAAAGCCTAAAACCCTTATTACCTTGCGAGATCCAGGAGGTTTTGTGAGAAGAATCGAACCAGAAACCAGAGAAATTAGTACTGCAAAGGTAAAACCCAGCACCATAAGCAACTTAAAGAAATCGATTCTGTAAATGACCGTACAACCCGAGGGCGAGAAAACACCGCATGGCAAAGAATCAGTAGGTATTGATACCGGTTTGAAAGTATAGTAAATAATCGGTGCGCCAAATAAGGCAGCTATTAAAATCGCTTCTAGTGCCAATATTGCCCGAAGGGTTCTGCCAAGTATTGTTTTGTTTTCTCTTGGAATAACTTCAAGTTGACCTTTAGAAGCTGCCATGTTGCCAATAGTACCATCAAGACTAAATTTCTGCATTGAAGGGCCCTGGACTTGGAATTTAAGGCACAGTCATTGGTATTTATACATTCCCCATGGCCCATGATAGTTGTTCAATATGAAATTGCCTGAGCGTAAAGCAGGCATTGTGAAACTTTAAGACGTAGAGAGTATAGAGTTGAAAAAGTAAACGAGGGCGCACTCGACCATTTTTTCCTATGACAAATCCTCTTGAACAAACTGATCCCAATGAATACGTTGACATAAGGACATTGACCTTATCGGCTCTGGGACTTCTTATTTCCTCAATTGGTTATGCGGCTGGCCGGAGTGGGAATTACTCGCATGTTGCTGTGGAAATATTCTTTGTTGGTTTAGTTTTATCATTCAGCCCCCTTTGCTATTCGGTTCTTAGAGGCAGAAAGGTAGCCAAACTGCCAACTCTTAAGTGGTTAGGCGCAATATTATTTTTATCCGTATTTTTTTTAAATCCCATTCTTCCTGAAGGATTCGATGAACTTTTACACCAAACCACTTTGTGGCAAATTTCATACTTTCACACTCTGAACGTTTCCAATTCATTGCTCCCCATCAGTCCGAACTACCCAGGTTTGGAGTCGGCAACTTTATTTATTCGTAGTTTTACCGGACTTCCCTTTAACGCATCAATCTTTCTAGTATTGCTATTTGCGAGGCTGCTTTTAATAGATGGCATTTTTAGATTTGTGAATTGTGTAACTTCAAATGAGACCATGTCGGCCGTGGCGGTTCTGGCTTATATCGGCAGTCCACAGTTTTATTCATTTAACGCAGGATACAGTTATGAGACTTTGGCGATTGCACTTGCCGCTCAATCAGTCTCTCTTGCGGTTTGTGCTGCTCGGAGAGGATTAGCTAAAAAGGCATACTTTCTTCCTCTTTTGCTGACTATGGCAACCATAGTCACTCACCACATTGTCGGATTTGTGACTGTTGGGGCGCTTTTATTTCTTTACTTATATCTTTTAATCGCCAAAAGATCCCAGAGCCCGAGAGGACTGGGTGTTCTAGTATTTCTTTCGGCGGTTTTTCTGGCGTTATGGACTTCAATTTCGTTTCATCAGCTCTACACTTATTTGCAGCCGATTTTTTCTTCGGCTTTAAGAAGTCTTGGTTCCCTTTTTGGACATAACGCAAGTCAGCGGGAACTTTTCCATGGTGCATCCGGTATTGCAACTCCACTGCCTGAGGAGATAATTATGCTATTAGCAGCTGGATTGTGGTGTTTACTAATTGCATATTCAATATATTCAAGGCCTTGGCGCCAAGACGGAGTTATTTCAAAGAAATATTTTATTCCCATAGTAGCTATTGCAGTCCTTTTTCCTTTCACGTTAGTGGCACGGTTGGCGCCACTAACTGCCGAAGTTGCAGGGAGGTCCACGACTTTTGTGTTTTTCGCAATTGCCGTGTTAGTTGGTGCGGCAAGTTTAAAGCTGGTTAAAAATAAGTTGTTGGCTTGTATCGGGATGACATTACTTTTTGTAGGTTCAATGATGCTTGGTTCAGGTCCGGACTGGTCATACGTTACTGGTCCATATATTGTAGGTGGAGATAACAGATCCATCGGCCAGCCATCTATGGATGCTGCGACATGGGCTTCGGAAAATTTGCCGATTACTTCCCATATTGCAGCAGACAGAGACAATGGTGCGCTTATGGCGGCTGTTGGCCACTTGAGGCCAGTGACCGCCATATCGGGTTCACTTAATGTAGCCCCGCTATATTATTCCAAGTCAATTACATCCAGTGATATTTCACTTATTTTAAAAGCAAAAATCAGGTTCCTAGTCATAGACACCCGACTGGAACGTGGCGCTCCGGCATTTGGAAATTACTTTGAGCCAACATCTTCAGTTAAAGAAGCTACTCTAACCAAAAAAGAGTTATCTAAATTTCAAGGAGTCCCAGGATTCGAACTTATATACCATAATCGTTATATTTCAATTTACGATCTATCATCTATTTCAGGCCTCCCTACATTAAATGAAAACTCAGGAACGACTTTAACAATTGGCGATTACGGAGGTGGCATATCATGGGGCACCTTTATTTTATTCGCTGCTGCATTGATAATGGCGTTGCTGGCTGGGAAGCTGAAGGACAAACTGGCATATCTTATGTCATTGTTCGTTTTAGGTGGAATGTTACTTGTTCCGGCCTTTGGGTTGCCAAAAATCATTTTCCAAGTCGCTTTGGCAATTACCACGTTCGGACTATACGTGGTGACGGTGAGAGGCGGCATCGAAGTTGAAATAAGCAAGAAATTAAGGTTGGCGGTTCGATTCTTGGTTCCCGCGCTTATTATTGCCGTGTCTGCAGTCATTTCAATAGTGTCAGCTTTGACGATGTTTTCGACCTCGTCTTGGCACTTTGGACTATTTGGCTAGCCTTAGTCCAGTTAATCTGGAGAGGAATAGAATATTCAAAATGAACAAGTTCAGAAAATTGACTAAATCGATTGAGATTGGTTCTGCTTCCAGTATTGACGGTGACCAGTCGGCATTTCAACTCTTAGTTATTAGTTTAAAAGAAGATACAACTACCCTGAGCAGGCAGTTTGTAAGAAATACTGTTGCTGGATCTATATTTGTCCCCCGCGCCTTAAGATGGATTCTCCTAAATCTGAGCGGCCTTGTCATTGAAACTCCTAAGATTCGAGAGGATTGCAAATTTAATAATAGTTTTGTCACGATTGGCAAGCAGACTTCTATTAATAGAGCATGTTATTTTGAAGGCAGTGGAACAATTTCGATTGGCGAGAGGTCTAACATCGGACCAGGATGTTATTTTTTAACCTCAACTCATAAACGTCAACTAGGTATTGGTCTTGATCATCCTTTTTCAGAACCGATAGTAGTAGGGGATCGAGTTTGGATAGGTGCCAGGTCAACAATTCTCCCCGGAACAGTAATTGGGGATGACTGCGTGGTTGGAGCAGGCTCAGTGGTAAAGGGAAAGCTCGAACCGGGCAAAGCATACGGAGGAGTTCCTGCAGTCGAGCTTAAGTCCAAGAGTGCTTCTTCGAAATTTCAAACGAAAAAGAACTAATCTCCAAAGTATAGAAACAATACCTAGTTTAGTGATTCTGCAAGCAGTTGCAACAAAGTAGGAGAATATCTTCTTCAAAGCTCACTTAGAGTATGGCAATAAGTACTGCTTGCGATCATAATCTTTGATGGATAGAAAATACTTAAATTAAGTAGGTAGCATTACAGTCAATTCACGATGAAACTGCTCTGGAAAGATGTTGCGTAATACTACACTATAGAAAACTATGACGACAATATATCGCCAAAGAGTTTCCGCAAGGAACTCGGACACAAATAGTGTTAAGAATCCCGATTACAGCAATTTGTCAATTACTCCAAATCGGACAGAGGCGGTTTCAGTAGTAATTCCGGCAATGAACGAAGAGAAAAATATTCCTTATGTTCTCGATGCTCTTCCGCGTTGGATTTACGAATGCATTCTGGTGGATGGCAATTCCAAAGACAATACTGTTCGGGTAGCCAGAGAAGTAATGCCTTCAATTAAAGTAGTCAGGCAGACTCGGCGAGGAAAAGGAAATGCTTTGGCATGCGGTTTCAAAGCAGCCTCCGGTGACATTATTGTTATGCTAGACGCCGACTGCTCCACCAGGCCAGAAGAGATTAAATTATTCGTGGAAACTTTGATCGAAACAGGAGCGGATTTTGCAAAGGGGTCTCGCTCTCTTGAAGGAGGCGGAAGCGCCGATCTAACCGCACTTAGACGGTTGGGAAATTGGGCACTTTCGAAATGCGTGAATGTCTTGTTTAAGACTGACTTTACCGATCTTTGTTATGGCTACAACGCCTTTTGGGCCGATATATTGCCGGAATTCGATTTACATGTAGAGCCAGTCGATCCATTTTCCATTTCGCCAATGTTGTGGGGAGATGGTTTTGAAATCGAAACTTTATTGGCACTCCGAGCGGCATCGGCAAATCTCACCATTGTGGAAATTCCAAGTATTGAAGACTCAAGGATGCACGGAAGATCAAATCTCAATGCTTTTCGAGATGGCATGCGAGTGGCGCGAACGATTCGTACGGAGTGGAAGAGGAAGAAAAGGCCAATCGAGGAGGTTGAAGAAAAGGCAGTTCAAAAAGAAAAGAGCGATGTAGCGTGATGTCAATTTCAGTAGTTATATGCTCTTACAGCAACGAAAGACTACATATGGTTGAAAGAGCAGTTAAAAGCGTTGAGATGCAAACTCTCCAACCTCAGGAAATAATTGTGGTAGTAGATCACAATGAGGAGCTCTTTAAGACTTTGTCCAATGCATATCCGGATCACCAAGTAATCGTTAATACTGGATCACGCGGGCTTTCCGGAGCTAGAAACTCTGGCGTAGAGGCATCTTACGGTGACATAATTGCATTTCTAGACGATGATGCAAGCGCTTTTGAGACGTGGCTGGAACATTTAGTATTTCCATTTGAGGATCCTCATGTAGTGGCCACGGGAGGTCTGATAAGACCTGATTTTGAAGCCGGAGCACCTAAATGGATGCCGGAAGAATTCTTATGGACGGTTGGTTGCTCGTACAAAGGTTTGCCAGAAAGCGAGACCGCCATTAGAAACCCAATTGGCGCATCTATGGCTTACCGACGAGATGCCCTAACGAAATCAGGTTTATTTGACGAGAAAATTGGAAGGATTGGTTCATCGCCACTTGGATGCGAGGAAACCGAGCTTGCCATTAGATCCACGAAACTTTTTAGCGGTGCAAAGATTGTTTATGTGCCCAGCTCCGTAGTTATGCATACTGTCACATCCGAACGAGGTCAAGCCGGCTACTTTCTAAAAAGATGCTACATGGAGGGAATTTCAAAAGCGCTTGTCGCTAGCCGAGTTGGCAAGGCCAAGGCCCTTGAAAGTGAAAGGACATATGCGACCGTCACGCTTCCGAAGGGTTTCTATTCTTATATTGTCTCTGGATTTAAGGGGAATAGATTTGATTTTTCAAAGGCAGCATTTATTCTTGGCGGCTTAATGGCAACGGCGGCAGGATACCTTAAGGAAAAGTTAGTCAAGTCGGTGAGGATCTAAAATGGGTGCATTAGAAATTGTTATGGTAAGTGCTCTTAATTATCCGAGCCTTGGCGGAACTGAAACTCATATAATTGAAACCTCGAAAAGGCTTGCAGCCCGGGGTCACCGGGTGACTAATCTAGCTTGCGATGGGTTCGGCGATTTAAAAAAAACTGAAATACTCGACGAAGTCGAAATAAAGAGGTTTAAGGCTTACCCTAAAAACTCGGATTTGTATTTTTCCCCAAAGCTGATAAAAGAGCTGAAGTATTTATCGGCTGATGTAATTCACATTCAAGGTATTCATACTTTAATTGCGCCAACAGCGTTATGGAAGTTAAGAAAGTCGCGAACACCTGTAGTGTTGTCATTTCACTCCGGGGGTCATTCGAGCCAAATTAGAAAGACATTGCGCTCAACTCAGTTTAAGGCTATTTCACGAGTTTTGTCTCCGGTTAAAAAGGCAATTGCTGTCAGTGACTTTGAGCGAAGTTATTTCCAAGATGTATTTGGAAAGAATGGTCCGCCAATAGATGTAGTTCCAAATGGAACCGAGAGCCTTGATGCATTCAAAATTGGCAAGGTTGCATCTATTTCTCGCCCCACAATTGTTTCTGCTGGAAGACTTGTTAAATATAAAGGTCACCATCGTCTCATAGAAGCTATTCCCTACCTGACAAGCGAGTATCCCAATATTAAAGTTCATATAGTTGGGGAAGGACCTTATAAGCCTGCACTTATAAACCTAATTAATCGACTAGGAGTTTCGGATCATGTAACTGTCGAAAGTTTTAGGAGGGATGAACGAGGGGAGTTGTTTTCACTTATCGGAAGGGCCAATCTTATGGTTCTACTCAGCGACTATGAAGCTCATCCGGTTTCGATTTTGGAAGCATGCGCACTAGGAGTGCCATCACTAGTCTTGGATTCAACAGGTTTGCACGACTTAGTCAAAGACCAATTTGCATATCCGGTAGCTCCAGGGGCCGACGCTCATGAGATTGCAGCGAGAATCAAGGAAATGTTGAAATCTAAAGTGCAATTAAATGGCATGTATCAGCCAACTTGGGAAAACACTGTAGATAAGCTATTGGAAATCTATGAGGAGGTAACTTCGCAGTGAAGGTTCTTCTAGCTACCCAGTTTTTCCCGCCAGTAGCCGGCGGGGAGGAAAGGCATGTCTACAACCTCGCCACGGCACTTGCATCCAGAGGAAATGAAGTTACGGTGGCGACCTCTTCTCAGGGTAGCCTGTCAGGTGATTTTGAAGTAGTTCGCATTGAACCGAGCGCTTCGTTACTGCGCTTTAAATATAGTGACTCCAACCGACCCCATTCGCTTCCCTTTTCAGATCCAATAGTGTCCCGAAAGCTCAAGGCTCTTGTATTGGCAAATAGATTTGACGTAATTCACGGCCACAACTGGTTTGCCAATTCATTGCTGTCACGCTCCGTGCGAGGCAAGATTCCTTTAGTCCAGACTCTGCATGATTATAGTCACGTATGTGCAACAAAACGACTGGTAAAGTATGGCGCTTTATGCGAAGGCCCTGGCTTAGCATGCATTTCGTGTTCTTCAAGTCATTATGGAGATATCATTGGACCTGGAGTAGCAATGTTGAATGCTATTGAAAGATTCAAGCGGAATGCGCGCGTTTCTCATTTTATAGCCGTTAGCCGTTACGTGGCAACTAGAAACAGACTCTCCAGCTCGGGCGTTCCATTTTCCGTAATTCCAAACTTTATTCCCGACTCTTTAGTTGTCGAGACTCGAAACGAGGGAGAAGATAGAACAATTTTTTACGCCGGAGACCTTTCACTTGACAAAGGGGTGAAGGTGTTATTCGACGCCTATGAAATTCTTAGATCAAGAGGTTTAGACTTTGAACTGCGGTTGGCTGGGCGAAGAGTAGATGTCGGGGAAATTCCTGAGGGAGTCACTTATCTCGGTGAGTTGAGCTCAATTGCAATTGAGAAAGAAATTAACAATGCGACAGTAGTGGCAGCTCCTTCGATTTATCCTGATCCTTGTCCTACAGTTGTTCTAGAGGCAATGGCTAAAGGAAGACCTGTTGTTTCCACTTCGGTAGGTGGAATTACCGATATGGTGGAAAATGGAATTAGTGGGATACTAACTAAGCCAGATAATGCGGATGCGACAGCAGATGCCATTGTTAAAGTTCTTTTAGATCCTGTGCTTGCCAAAACAATGGGTGAACATGCACTTTCTAGGGTTGTATCGTTTACAACTTCAGCAGTTGTGGAGAGGATTGAAGACATTTACAGGAGTGCAATTAAGAATTCGCTTAATTGACGAAAGTCTCATTACTTCTGAACAACTTATGAGAAGTTTATGGTATTCAGTGAAAAGCAGCGAGACTTTCGAATGTGGGAGTTGTAGCCCAGCCACTTCCGTTACTGGTCACAATTGACCACCCTGAGTCGACGTATGGAGTTGGTTCGTATGCATACCACGATAAGGCCACGACATAGCTAAGTTGCCTTGCTACTTCAAAGCTTTGAGTTAGATAAAGTGCCCGCGTTTGTTCTGATACGGAGGGAAATTCTTGATTCCCTTCAGTGGTGTAGCCAAATTCCGAAATATATTCAAGTTTTGATCCTTCGCCATTTGCGGCCATAACGTCATGCATCTGAACCATTCCCAGGAAGTTCTCATTCATTGTTCCAAAAGAGTCCTGATAGTCATATTGTGCAGAGTTTACCTCGGGTGATCTATTGGAGCAGTAGGGGTGAACGCCCAAGATGTTAAAAAAGTGATGGTCACTCGCTGCTGTTGCGGGAAACTCTTGATCTATGTACTTATAGGTACTTGTCAAATACCCGATATCATTCCTGCTGAGACCGGCAAACATTACTTGGGAAGATTGGTTGACTGAACGAATTGCCATATAACTTGCCTCCAAAAGTTTCGCATAAATTGCCGGGTCAGGGAAAGGCTGCGCGAAGCTTTCAATATTAGGTTCATTCCAAATTTCGTAGTAGGAGATTTTTGTTGAGTAACGAGCTGCAAGAGTAGCAACGAAGCGAGACCACCTAAAAAGTTCTGACGTGCTGGCAGGCAATAGCCAAGGTTCTGCACTTTCTTGCGGCTCTCCTTGATCTCTTGCCCAATCTGGAAAACCAATAATCTGAAACTTTACTTGCATCCCCGCTGCGCTTGCAAGAGAGACAAGTTCATCTAAATTCTGCCATTGAAACTGGCCTTGGTATTGCTCGAGATATGACCAGTTTGCATCGGTTGAGATTATCTGAACACCTGCCGATCGTGCAAGATCCAAGAGAGAGACAACTTCGCTATGAGACAAAAATTCGGGGAAAATGCTGAGGTCTTTTTCGGGATACGGTGTTTTAGGAGGAGTGGTTACAGAAACGGTAGTCGACGAAGGAATAGTCGAAGTTGTGCTTGGGGGTGAAACTACTTTGGCACTATTTGGGATGAGATCGAACAATGCCAGTACTACGATTGCAGCCAGTAGGCACGCGATCATAATCATGAATTTTCTTTGTTTCATGCCACTATTTATTGGGCATTCCAGGATGTGTTAATGGTGTTTTACTTTATCAGGAATTTGGGACATTCTCAAGAGCTGTGAATGTGGCGGTTTGTTGCCAAGAAGGGCCGCTTCCCTGCAAAAGCGTCCAAGACGACGGATTCCAAGGGGTTGGATAGAAGTAATACCAACATAGGCCATCCACATACCCACTTTGCGCGGCGAGATTAAACGCCTCAGTGAGATAAGTTGCTCTTGTCGAATCGGAAACTGCAGAAAAGCCATTCCAAGGAACAGTGTTATACCCGAACTCCGAAATATAGATGTGCTTGTAGCCTTCTCCCTGTTGCGCCATCAACGCGTGAAGCTCTTCGAAACCTGTGTAATTCTCATCCATAGTTCCCCACTGATCCTGGTAAACCCATGAGGACAGTACCGCAGAGGGAGCTCTGTCGCCGCTATAAGGATGCACGCCCAGAATGTCGAAGAAGTGATGATCACTTATGGCAGTTGCGGGAAATTGAGCGTCAATGGCAGAGTAGACCTGGGATACAAAACCGATATCATTGCGGCTGGTTCCTCCAAACATCACCTGTGGGACACTAGTTGCAGATCTGATGGCTACGTAGCTTGACTCCAGAATGTTGGCGTAAATAGAGGGGTTAGGGCCTTGACTGAAAAACGTTGACTCATTTTCCTCATTCCAGATCTCATAGTAGGCAACTTCATTCCCAAAATGAGATGCCAACCTCGTCACGAATTGACTCCAAGCTTGAAGCTCGCCGGGAGTTGATGGCGCGAGCCAAGGAGCAGAAGCAAAACTTGGCTCACCGGGGCTCCGCGCCCAGTCCGGCATTCCAACTATTTGGATTCTGATCAATAGTCCTCGGGAGCGCACGTCAGACACAAAAGAGTCCAGATTTGTCCATTCCCCCGAAGGCGCTGGTCCATTTGGCTCGTATGACGCCCAATTGAGATCAAAAGAGATAACTTTTGCACCAGCACTCTGGGCAATATTTAGCAACACATCCCACTGGGATTGAGTCAGCGTCGCGGGTTGAATACCTAAGTCCTTCATCGGCTCATGTGATACTACTGGGCTGGACACAGTAGTGGATGTGGACGGGCTTGGAACTTGCGTTGTTGTGGAAGCAGGACTTCCCTGAGTAGTGGGGGACTCGGTTACAGAAGAGCCAGCAACCTGGGTAGTTGTCGTTGAGGTTCCAGATTGAATGGTTTTGGATCCAATAAATGGCTTTCCCGAGACAACCGGCTTCAAATAAGAAGGTTTCATCGTATTTGATAGTGCCGTACTGGAAGTTTTAGAAAATGAAACAGAAGCAGAATTTGAAAGATCAAAGCCTAGAAGAACCAAACAGCCCAAAAGCAACAAAAGTGCCACACGTAGTATCTTTCGTCGATTGGTTCTCACTGTCTGTGTATCGGCAACTACTTAACGTACTTAAGCAGTTTTAACTCGAGGCGCGAAAACAAGGCTAAGGTAAAATCTCAGCAACGTATTTACCAGCGCTTTTAATGCCTGAAAATGTATCGGCATGTGCATTAAGCAGGTTAAATAGTTTTTTTGGGAAATTTTGGTATTGATTCACTACCAGGTAAAACGTTGTAAATGTTGACCCTCGGTGACTCAAATTTTGCAATTATTTCACCCGTCGGCGAGGATTTGGTTAAAGCGCCTGGGATATTCCATATCCTCTATGAGTCGCAACTACTTAATTTTCACAAATAATAAGGAGATGTTCTCCGGTTCTCCCAACCAAAATTTACGCATTTTTGTCTGTTTTGAGTCAAAATCACATAGCTATGACACTTGATTACCGTCTTGAGTAGCTAGAACTTTACTAGTTGAGCGAAATGGAGGACTCGCAGGAGTTTTCTATTGGCCTAAATTGCAGTAACTATTTTGCATTTTTTGCAAGATGGTTATTCTTTACTGATACCTGAGTTTTCAGGAACAAGCTTCATTTCTGGTGATCGTAACTATGTCCAGGCAAACCTAGTGAAACTTCTTATTGATGGCTGCTTCGGAAGCTGAGTTGGGTCGGAGAGTAATTGCTGCTAATCGAAATTTTCCTTGAGGTTTGTTCGAGCTGACTGACATTCAGGCATTTCTAATATTTGGACTTCCAGACCAAATGAGCCCAAGTGATCTGGTATCAAGTTGTTGTTAACCATTGCTTCTGCAAAATGCGACGATTTTGGTTTAGATATAGACTTGTTAAGTTGAAGATTCGGATACTATTTGTGCTTACTTTTGAGGTGGTCGCATGACCATTCTCGGCAAAGGCCAATTTGTCACTTTGCCATTAAGAAAACTTTTCTCAGATTCAAAAAGCACTATAGATTTTCGTAAAATCTGTACTGCACTTGTTGTGCTTGCCTCCCTGATTGTTGTCTTTCCCAAGCAAGCACTTGGAGCTCCAGTTTCATCAAATAAATGGTCTATTGCTAGGAGTTATACAAATGTAATCTCTTCTCTGTATAGCGTCAATTGTTCTTCTGACTATTTTTGTATCGCAGCTGGCACCGACCAAATGGGTAATGGCGTTTCCATGTCAACTTCCAACGGTGGAGTAACTTGGACGATGGGCGAGCTACCTTCAAACATTGAATCATTAAATAAGATCTTTTGCTTAGGATCCACTTTTTGCCTGGCAACGGGCGTGAGTAAAAGCTATAGTCCTATGATTATTTCAAGTTATGACAGAGGTGCCACTTGGGTCGAGGGATCGATTCCTTCACAAGTCTCTTCACTTTCCGACCTTAACTGCGCGTTAAGTAGTTTCTGCATGGCAGTTGGAAGCGGTCCAGGAAATGTCGGATTAGCGATCCAATCGATAGACGAAGGCGCAATTTGGACTGTAGACACTTTACCGTCAGGCATAACAAATTTGAGCGGAGTTTCATGTATTTCATCGTCGACCTGTGAGGTGGTTGGGTACGCCTTCGACGGAATGAGCAATATTGGTATGGCGCTATCAACAGAAAATAGTGGGAACTCTTGGAAAGTTGGTACCATTCCTAAAGAAATATATAGTCTATCTAGCGTATCGTGTGTCAACAGTTTTTTCTGTGTTGCAGTTGGCATTGAGTACACTACCTACCCTGCAACTGGAATTGCTTTGTTGTCAGTCGATGGAGGCGCTAACTGGACAATGGATTTCGTGTCGTCTGCAATTTATAACCTAAACAACGTTGACTGCGTATCTGTCACTTTCTGTGAAGCGGTTGGAAATGGCACAGCTTCATTCTTTGGCAGCGATGGGGGAGCAGCTGCTGAGACAACCGATGGCGGCAACACTTGGCAATTAGACCACTTGACAACTGCTACGTCCGACCTCTATGGAATCTCGTGCTCGGTAACTACTTTTTGCATGGCAGCGGGAAGCCAATTTCTTTATAACTCCTCGTCTGGCATAGTAATTTCAAAAGCGGCTGTTTACGCCAGCTGGCAAGATGATGATACTGGATCTTTAGGTGATCAAGTAAGTGGCATTTCATGTTCCGGTATTTCCTTTTGCGTAACCTTTGGTGGGGGAAGCTCCGGCTACTTTTCGCCGGCAATGTCTACAAATAGCGGTTCGAGTTGGACTGTAGAATCAACGAATATAGGCGTGGAAAGCATTGGCAAAATTTCTTGTGCGTCGAGTACTTTCTGTATGGCGGTAGGTTCATATGTGAATTCGCTAGATCAATTTCCATCAGACATAAAGACCACTAATGGTGGTGTGAACTGGGCTATGGCAAGCACGAATACTGCAAATAATCAGTTAGCCTTTCTTCCATCACCAACAGGTAATCTTGCAGATATTTCTTGTGCAGGTATTTCATTCTGCTTAGCAATTGGTGCTGATATTAGTGGGAATCCCTTAGCGATTTCAACATCTAATGGGGGACTATCTTCTTGGAGTGTTGGCGTGATACCTTCAGGAGTCAAGCACTTATTTGGAGTCCAATGTATATCGAGTACTTTTTGCATTGCAGTAGGTACTGGCTCTGGAAATACTGGATTAGCGTTATCCACAACAGACGGAGGCCTTTCTTGGACTATAGATTCGGTTCCAAGCGGAGTTAGCTCACTTAGCGAGATCTCATGTGCCACTTCCTCTTTTTGCGTGGCAGTCGGTAATAGTAACACTAATGGAGCCGTAGCATTATCTACAACTGATGGAGGTGTTACTTGGACCTTGGACACCATTCCAAGCGGAGTTAGTTCACTGAGTGATGTCTCATGTGCCACTCCTTCTTTTTGCGTGGCAACTGGTTCCAGTAATACTAATGGAGCTGTAGCATTATCTACTTCTGATGGAGGTGTTACCTGGGTTTCTGATTCACTTCCCCCTCAGGTTGCATCTCTAAGTGGCGTCTCCTGTGTGAGCTCTACAATGTGTGTCTCAGTGGGAAGTGGCAATACTTCTCTACTTGGCTCTTTAATTCTTGAGATAGGGCCACATGTAAGTGGAGTTTCACCTAATAATGGATCCTCACTTGGCGGCTCAACTGTGGATATCCATGGATCTGGTTTTAGTGGAGCCACCTCGGTTGACTTTGGATCGAGTCCTGGGTCTAATGTAAATGTAGTTTCAGATAATGAGATAACAGCTACTAGCCCACCTGGAGTTGGGAGTGTTGACATAACAGTTGTTGGTCCCAATGGATCATCTCCAATTTCGTCTCTAGATTCATATACCTATGTCTCATATAGTCCAATTAGCCCTACAAGGGTCTGTGACACCAGACCTGTAGGTATTGGAACTTCTTCCAACCAGTGCAACACTTTAGGTAATCACACTCTTGGTAATGCCGAGACCTTAAGTGTTCAAGTAGCGGGCAATGGTTATCCGGTTCCCGGTAATGCCACCTCAGTTGTTTTGAATGTAACTGCCACTAATGAGACTTCAGGCGGTTATCTAACTGTTTTCCCAAGTGGCCAGAGTCAACCAATAGCTTCAAATCTCAACTTTGGACCCAACGAGACGGTTGCCAATCTTGTAGAGGTCGGCGTTGGCTCTAATGGGGATATATCAATATTCAACTTCTCGCAGTCAACCGATGTCATCGTTGATGTCGAGGGATACTCAGCTCCAGTTGCTCTTTCTTCTGGAACAGGGCTTATGGAGCCCCTTTTCCCGTACAGGGTCTGTGATACAAGACCAGTAGGTTCATCTATTGCCTCTAATCCATGCAACACAGCACCCAACAAGACCTTGGCAAGTGGGAGTAAGTTGGATGTAAATGTCTCAAGTGCCAGCGTCCCATCAGATGCAAATGCTGTAATAGTCAATATCACAGTCACAAATACAGCATCAAGTGGTTACTTAACTGCCTGGCAGGGACCAAGTACCACTAATCCGCCAGTAGCTTCAAATCTCAACTTTGGAGCCAGTGAGACGGTGGCCAATAGAGTAATAGTTCCACTAAATATGCAGACCGGGGACTTTACACTCTATGTATTTGGATCAGCTGCCGATGTAATAGTGGATGTAAATGGCTACATAACAGGATCTAGTGCCACTTTAGGAAATGTATTTAATCCAATGAGTCCAACAAGGATTTGTGATTCAAGAGTTCCTAACGGAGTCGACACAGTGCCAAACCAATGCGACACCAATGGAAATTCCACCTTAGGTCCTAATTCAAGTGAAGTAATCTCTATCCCAGCTTCGACTCAAGTGCCGTCAGATGCAACAGCACTGGCAATAAATGTCACCGTCACAAATACCACAGCACCTGGATTTTTGTCAATCTACCCAACTACATCCAACCTTCCAATCGCTTCAGATCTTAACTGGAGCCAGGGAGAAACCAGGGCAAATCTTGCAGTTATAAAACTTGGAGTCAACAACACAATTACTGTGTATAACTTAAGTGGCAGTGCTGATCTGATAATTGATCTAGAGGGCTGGTATTCGTAGATGCTTATAGAAGCTTTAAATAGCGACGCTTGGGTTAGAGGTGAGGTGCGAAGTCTTTCGGCTTTGAAACTTAGCTGAGTTCGATTTGAGGTGGAGGCATGATTGGAAACAACCAAAAAATGATTGAGTCATTCCATACTATTAAGAAGCGCGACCAAATTTTGAAGACCAAGACCACTTGTATTGTTTTGGTGACAGCAATATTGATCGGACTTCTCGTCGGAATAGTTCCGGTTCGTTTAGCTCAAGCTCAGACTCTTGCGCCGAAATGGTCAGTGGCTAAGAGCTATTTGAATGAAACTAGTAGCATTAGCCAGATATCTTGTCCCTCAAGATTGTTCTGTATGGCATTTGGATCTGTGTCGAGTGGGGGACTAATTGACTATACCTCATTGGACAGTGGTATGAACTGGGAAGAACAATCATTTCCTTCTTATGTTAGCGGCCTATGGGCACTGTCTTGCCCGAGCGTCGGATTTTGTACCGCTTTAGGAGGTGATCATGGAGGTAGTCCTATCTCCATTTCTACCACCGATTCCGGTGCAACTTGGACGAAAACAATACTTCCAATCGGTGCTTCAGGATTAAGCGCTTTATCGTGTGCGAGTGATATGGTTTGCGTGGCGGTTGGGGGAAATTATAGAAGTGTCCCGGGTAGCGGCGTAGCTATTTCCACTTCTAATGGCGGTGTTAGCTGGACAATGGATTCCCTGCCATCGGGAACGCCCGATCTAAATACTGTATCGTGTGCAACAACTTTGTTTTGTGCTGCATTGGGGTCCTTTGGAATTGATTTAGCTGCTGCGGGACAAACAATAACTGACGTTGCGATAACAACTAGTGACGGCGGGTCAACTTGGAGCACTGGAAGCGTTCCATCGAATGGTGTTGAGCTAAGCCGAATGTCATGTGTGACAATTAAGTTTTGTGTGGCTATTGGAAACGGTTCGATCGAGTGGTCATCTATTGCAGATGTAGATTTAACGTTTGACGGCGGTTTAACTTGGAATGAAGCTGACCTTTCCACTCCGTTAAATTTGATTGCTGGTTATTCATATTATGTTCCATTCCGTGGACTCGACCTAAGTGATGTTTCTTGTACCATAAGCGGATCATGTAAAGTGGTTGGAGAATTCAGTGACCTGTCAAGTAGAACTAATATATTACTCACCACGTCTGATTATGGTTCCAGTTGGCATTTAGGAACTCTTCCATCTGCGGCAAACAAAGTTAGCTATATGTCTTGCCCAATTATCGGAAGTTTTTGCGAAATGGTTGGTACTAGTTTTGATGGCAAGAATTTATCTTTTGCTACTGAAGATGGCGGAACCTCATGGACCCAAATTCCTTTTCCCTCGGGTATTTATCCACTTCAGATGGTTTCGTGTGCCACTAAGTTGTTTTGTATGGCGGCTAATGGCGCTAATAATGGCAACATTGCCACCACAGCCGACGGCGGCTCAACTTGGCACACTGCCTCAGCACCTTTGGGGTTAACAAGAATTTTAGGGATTTCATGTTCGGCAGTCAATCTTTGCATGATAGTGGCTATTGGGAACAACAATTTTACAAGCATTCAATTAGGCGTCATTGCTACAACTACTGATGGAGGTGTTACTTGGAGTATTGTTAACCACTATTTGTTGCTCGATCATGACTTAAGCATCTCTTGTATAGCAATTACGACCTGCATAATTGTAAGCTCCGGCACGAACTCTACTGTGATGCTTACCACTTTTGACTTTGGAGGCACTTGGAGCCAAGAGAGTTTACCTTCCCCGAATTACGGCATTTTAAACATTTCAAGCATTTCGTGCGTTCCACCTAGTTTTTGTGCACTTGTTAACGTCGAACAGGGATGGATAAATCCCAATCTTGTGGAGATCATTACCACAACAGACGGAGGCCTTTCTTGGACTATAGATTCGGTTCCAAGCGGAGTTAGCTCACTTAGCGAGATCTCATGTGCCACTTCCTCTTTTTGCGTGGCAGTCGGTAATAGTAACACTAATGGAG
>JAJYDO010000099.1 GCA_021777355.1 Actinomycetes bacterium
GCGAATATTTGAAAACTATTTTCCAAGCAGGTCATCTATAGCCAAATTGCCACAGGAAAACCTGGAGAAATGAAGTAAATACGATTATGAGTTACAAAGATGAAAACAGGGGTGGTGAATGGTTACCTTCTGACGATACTGGCTATGAGGCAAATGTAAATCATTTCCATGTCGACGCATCGACGGTCGACAAGGCCGTTCTACTTGGAATTGCTTCGTTCCGAGCATTGGTGCATCTGCTGGAGACGAGTAGCGACCAGCCGTGTAAAGTGATTCTGTCAATAGACTCGGAATTCAAAAGTGCGGCTATTCGATTTCACGTAAAAAGGTCTGGAGAGGATTGGCTTGCTCCAGACCTTGATGGGTATGACGAACCCGTTATGGTTGTTGATGTGGGATCAAATCGGACACTACTGTCTTAATATGTGATCCCATTTCCCCTTGTTTTGCAACGTGCCGGTGATTGGGGAAGGTGTTTTGATTTTTATGGACTTAGCTGTTGCAAGCAGCAGGAAGCAGTTTAGGCAAATCAGCTGGAACTTTTCGAGTGCGTAGATATCATTTCATGGAGTCTCTGTGTCACTGAGTGCTAGAACGCTAATGAATAAATCTAAGTTGTCGACTTGAGCAAGGTTGTCTAGAGACGGTGGTTTGATTCCTAGGTTTTTGAGGGCTCTGAGCTCCTCGATATGGACGGCCCAGGTAACAGCGGGAGGGTTTTGAAGAAGGGGTGCCAGCATCTCTATCTCTTTAGTTGCACCCAGTTCAGCTAGGCATGAAATCGCTCCGACTTGAACGCACTCACGTGGGTCGTTCCGGGCCAAGATTCCGAGCCCGACTGATGCTTCGGAAGGTGGGGCATGATGGAGGTAAGTACGTAGCGCTTCGCTCGCAGTTACTCCGCCAGCATCAGAAAGATAACTCCAAGCCTTCTGGGCAATAGTTGGTGAGGGAGGCAGGTCCGCCAGGTAGTACATAGCGGGTTTGCGCACTAAAAGATAAGGATCGTCTGCGAGGCTAAGCAAGGCATCGGTGCGGGACCATGCAGCCAAAAGGCTAGTAGCTGCTTCTCGCACTAGGGGATCGGGATGCATAGAGAGCGCCTCGGTGAGCTGGTCTCTCTCTTTCTCCCGATATTTGTCGGCAGGGATTTTATGAAGCGTAGATATCTTGGGTTCCCACTCTCCGTCCGACTCTGCCAACATTGCCAGCAGATCAGGAACAGGAACCAGCGGGTGCGAAGGCTTCGGTGTGTGCAAGTGCTGCTTTTCCTCGAGAGGTGGCCATTCGATCAAGTCAGACACCGGCGCCAGCCACTCACCTAGTCGAGTAAAGAATTCGGGACTTCCTGTATAGACGCTGCTTTCGAAGCAACCACGCACATATTCAAAGCTTTCGGCCGCCTTGTCATAAAGAGCACTTTCACTGTTGCTTGCCAACTCAGCTAAAGCCCTCAGGACTCGCCGTGTCGGGTAGTACTGAAGCGCATCGATCGCGGCGAGAGCTACTGAGGGCACTGGATCATATGTTGCTTCCAACAAGGGTAGTTCCGCTTCAACAGGCTCGTCCCACAAAAGCGCTTCGGCAGCGATAGTGCGCACTCTAGAATCTGGATGTCGAAGCCCAGTGATCTTGTAGCGCTGGAATTTGGCCTCATCGAAACTGAAAGTGAGTGTCCTAATAGCTAGGCCGTGAAGTGGGTGACTATCATCGGAGGCGACCATTTCCACTATGTCGGCCTCTGTGCGTTCCATTAGAGCAAGTGAGTGGGCCATCAGAACTGGATCGCCGCTTGCCCACCAAGTGCGTCGCTGCACGCCAGTGGTTTCGAGCATACCCATCCCCCGAATCACCTCGGAAGCTGAGGTCCTAATCTTCGTCGGTTGAGAGGAGTCTTCAACAATGCCGGACAGTGGATCTACAGAGCGGTAGTCTTCGAGCCATACGAGCGTATGGAATGCTTTGTCTCGCTCGTCGCTTGCGGTATCAGGTGCACTAACGAGCTCTAGTAGAGTTCGTGTCCAACTGCGATCACCCAGCTCTCGGATACGCTCATGTGGGATGTTTGCTGGCACAGGAGACAGCCTACCAAACCAATAATCCAATCGCCCATCCTCTGGGTGATTACATCTCAATTTTCTTTACCGTGGTTTCTCCTTCGAGTTGGATCAAAGAGCCAACGATGCGATAGATAATCTGTCCGGGTGACCATCATTAACTTAAGGCGTAGCACGAGCAATCACATGCTGAAATTCCGAATAATATTTCAGCCACCGAGATGCATCATTTTCTGTAGCGTCTGACCTCTCACTTTCACACCACTCCCATCCTCGATAAATGCAATTTGCTTTTCGCTCCATTTCCTCCTGCCGCATTTTAAAAAACCAGCCTTCTACTACTTCTTCTCCAAAAACTCACTTTTTTCTTACACAATTGGCATTCGAGGCCAAACTGGGAATTATTGCTTAAAAGTTGAGTGCCTTTGACTCAACTTTTGTAGGTTGAAATTTTCGTGTCAACCACTGCAAAAGCTGCACATGAATTTAGAATTAGTGATTCTTTCTAGGAAGTAAATGTTATGCAACTTCTGTCAGGTAAATGACTTTTGGAGGAGGATGTTACACCTAATTGACTATGTTTTACGAGAAAATAGAGTGCAGTTATGTACAAGAGGCCTTCCTGGCTGTGAGGCTAATGGATGCCGAACGGTTCCGTATTGCCACGATACATAATGCTATTTTATTTATGAAATCTATGTGTCTTGCCAGGCATAAGAGTCAAGATAGCCAAGTGCTTAGTTCTGGCGGGAGATTTGACTTGATTCGATCGGTGGAATGTTAACAACAAGCGTGTGATCATTTGAAGTTTCTAAGTGATGAATGAGACGAAGTTGCATAAGTGCCGGATTTTCAGCTACCATTCGAGCAGCATTAGATAAAGCTCGTAGCTCAGATATTTCTCCCCTAGCGCGCTCTAATGCAGCCAAACCCTGTGCTTTTGCGGTAAAAATTGCCATCTGTGCTTTCTTGAGTTCACCTGGCAACGCGATGTCTTTTATGTCAAGATTGTCAATAATTACTCCTAATTTATCAACTCCTTCTATTCTTGAAATAAGCTCGCTGCCTATTGTGACGCGGCTGGATAATAGTTCGTCCAAAGACATTGTCACTATAAACTCCCGGAGCGCAAGCTGAATCAGTAAGTACAATGCTTGATCGGGGAATCGCACTGCTGTTGCATACTTAACTGCATCAACAACATGAACTTGTGCCGCTGCCGTTATCTTTATAGCAATTCGATCGTTAGTCAAAATTTCTTGACTTGGTAGAGTCATGACCCAAACACGAGTATCTGTTTTAAAGACCTTCGCCCTCGATCGCCAAATCCTGTAAGCACCTTGATCGAACACTTTCACGAGCTTGCCGTTACTGAAAAGTATGCCCTTCTCCCATTGGTTAACGATCACAGTTTGACCATAGCGAACAGAACCTACGGAAACTGCCGAACCGTATGACCCCGATGTATAAGTAACACCTTTTACAGCCATCCTCTTCTCCTCTATTAAATCTAGTACGGATATCCCCGGCCAACCCAGACAGTGACGGGAGCTCAAGGCTCGCAAGGTCAAACTATCCTTGATGCCAGCCGGGAATTTCCGCTTGATTGGGATTCGAACCCAAATTTACCATTATCGAAGACGAAAATACGCGGTACTAAAACCAGTATCCTAGCTACGCCGCTCTCCCTCGATGTATCAATTTTACCAGAGATACAGTTTATCTTCCAATGTTGTGTTTATCACTATTCATGCATCCCCAGAATCATGGGTCAACTCTGCCGGAAGCATGTGAAACGCTATGTTATGGAAGCAGCTTAATTCGATCGAATCCGGCCACTCCTGGATAATGTTCTATATGGTGTTGGCGTGACGCAGGGGGGCATCGATATATCTTCTTTAAACAGACCAATATTTAAGGAGTTCTCGATGCCCTATCCCCATTTAACCATGCGCAACCTACGCGATGTACTTCGTCTCGTTTTGCGGGATAATCTAAGCCGTCGTAAAGCGGCAATTTCACTGTCGTTGCCTCGCTCCAGTGTGGGTGACTATGTGAGACGCGCAATTGCAGCGGGTCTGACCTGGGAGATGATAAGTGAACTCGATGATAGCCAACTGGAGGCTCGTCTCTTTAGTAAATCTTCAACAGGAACAAGTCATCCACAACCCGATTTCCCCTTGATCAAAAAGGAGCTCAGGAGAAAAGGCGTGACACTCGCTTTGCTCTGGCTCGAGTACTTAGAACTTAATCCTGGCGGAAACGAATACAGCCAGTTTTGCAATCTCTATCAAACGTGGCGGCGACCCATCGACGTGGTGATGGTTCAAGAACATTAGGCAGGAGAAAAGCTCTTCGTGGACTACTCTGGCATGACTATCCCCATCTACAATGCCAGTGACCTAGAGATTGACTTTTACGCTGAGTTATTCGTTGCCGTGATGGGAGCTAGTAGCTATACCTTTGCAATCGCTACTCGTTCACAGCAGCTAAGGGATAGGGTCCTGGGACACGTTGAGGCTTGTGAGTTTCTTGGGGGAACGCCTGAAGTCGTCGTGCCAGACAACTTAAAATCAGGGGTTACCGTGCCAAATAGTAGTGGGAACCATACGGAGACTTAAGTCTGGCAGGTGGCAAGCGAGATTCCGTGATGAAACGGGAGAAAGAATAACTGCGCCAGATACATTTGCCACAAAAGGAGATGCCAGCCGCTTTCTAGCCGCAACTGAAGCCGATATAGCTAGAGGAACCTACTTAAATCCCAATGCCGGACAGAAGAGTTTAAAGGCATGGGCTGAAGAATGGCTTGCGAGACCAGGCAAAAAGTCCGCAAGTGTCGTTCGTGACCGCCAAGGGCTGGATGTGTTTATGCCCTCGCTTGGAAATATGACCCTCACTTCGATTACTCCATTGCACATACAGCGAGCAATATCAGAGAGATCAAAAGAAGCATCGCCCTCAACTGTTGCAAGAGACTTTGCTGCACTCAAGGCCTTGCTTAATGCAGCAATTGAAACGGACCAATTAGGGCGCTTTCCTATAAGGGGAGTAGCACTGCCAACTTTTCATCCGCCAGAGAGGAAAGCAATCACTCCTGAATCATTAATGCGACTAGTCAGGGAAGTCCCTGAGCCATATAGTGCCTTAGTCTTAACTGCTAGTATTCTGGGACTCCGTTGGGGTGAAGCGATAGCACTTAGAATTCGTGACATAGATTTCAAGCGAGGTACAGTTTCGATCTATCAAGTAGTAGAGGAACTTGAAGGCAGTCTCAGAATAGTCTCTGAAGGAAAAAGCAAAGCAGCACTTAGGACACTGGCAGCCCCGGAGTTTTTACTTAATGACCTAAAGCGCCACCTAGTTTCAAATAGAAAGGCGGATATACACAACGATCTAGCTCTAGTCTTCCTGGGGCCGCGAGGCGGCATTTTAAGACGCAGGTTTGGAGAGAGAATACTTCGTCCAGCAACCATTCGAGCAGGACTTCCTGGAACTACTTTTCATGTACTCCGGCATGCGGCAGTATCGTCAATGGTAGATGAAGGAGTCCACCCAAGGGTCATGGCCGCTAGAGTAGGACATGGGAGCATAAAGCTCACATTGGACCTTTACGCTCACGTATCAGATAAGGCCGATCGGGAAGTGCCTGCTGCTCTCCAGGAACGATTTAGTGAGTTCCTTTAGGTACTAATCTTTTGGAATAGATAAATTGGAATAGTACAAAATCTACTTCGATTGCATGGCTGGTACTTCAGCGACTGGAATTGAAAGCAATTGAGAATTACTTTACCGAACGATTCGAAGGCAACCGCATGACTCTTGAAAGTTTGCCAAGTGGGGTCAAAAAGTCGGGAAAAAAGAATTGCTCTGGAATTACTTTGATGAGACTAGATCTTGCGCAACCCTGGCATTCAATGAGGCAGCAAGATTAGCCACTTATACTTTGTAGGAAATAGAATTAAAATTGGTGGATTTAGTTAATACCAATTTCTGTTGGCGAGAATATCTTCTTGGTCATTTCTATCCTTTTTAGGATCTATGCGTGTAATAGCCTATAGCAAATCGAATTTAAGGCTGCCAACCCAGCCGAACCAGCAAACCATAATTGTTCGGCAGAGTTTACTAGTTAGCAGTACTGGGCAACTAACCTAAAAGGGATTAAAAGCCCACTTCAAAGTACTAAATTCACGTGAAAAAGCAAAATTTTACACAAACTGTTGCATCAAATAAATCATCCTGCTATGTTTCATTTTATTCCCCACTAGTAGGGGCGAGTTTTCATGAAAGGTGTCCCAATATGGCGGGATTGGATAAAGTAGCCGGGCCAAGATGTTCTCAAAAGTTTGGCGGGTATAAACCTACAAGGAAGCTACGCAAATCAAAGTCAAACAAATTGGCGAAGAAGGCGCTCCACCTGCTTTGGACTCTTAGTCTTATTGTCAGCTTCTTTTTTTCAGTAGTTTTAGTCGGGAAC
>JAJYDO010000100.1 GCA_021777355.1 Actinomycetes bacterium
ACAGTCATTGCAATCCTCCTTAATTGTTAAAAACAACTGTTTATTATTAGGTTGACGCAATGACTGTCACGAATGTGGGATGGTCCCTTAGCTAAATAGTTCGTACACCACTTCTCGGGACTCTACCTTTTTTGCCTGTAAAGCTATAGATTTATTGAAAGACGGTGGATACTTGTCATTCATTGCACCGAATAACTGGATAACTAATGCTGGTGCAAGTATTTTTAGAAACAAGATTCTCAGTGAAGGCGAAATCAAGAGCTTTATTGACTTTGGCGATTTTAAAGTATTTGAAGATGCTGGAATACAAACTATGATATTTGTTTTTAAAAAAAATATTCCGCCTTTGGAATATTCAGTTAAATATTTGAAAGTAATTGATAAGAAAATAGGACCTTCTGCTATGAGTATCAGCTTACAAAGCGAGATAGGGCTTTCTACAAATCAAACCGTATCCTACGAAGCGAATATAATTCCTAAGCAACTATTAAATAATTATCTAGAGTTTCCAGATACTAAAATTCAAACTTTATGCAATAAAATAAAGAAGGATAAAATCTATTTAAAGAAGGAAGAAGTTGCTACTGGCATTGATGTTCATCAAGACTTTGTTTCGAAAAGCCACCTCAAGAGACTTAGCAACGCAACTATTGGAGACGGTATTTTTATTCTCAACAAAAAAGAAATGCAAAAAATGAAACTGGTTGCGAGCTTAGATGAATTAAATTATATCAAACCGTTTTTTTCTACAGACGAACTCGGGCGATTTTATTCTAATCCAAATAATAAGCAGTGGGTAATCTATACAAAGTCCGACATAGGCGATTACATAGATAGTTTACCCAACATTAAGTACCATCTGGATAAGTACATGCCTGTAATCACGTCTGACAACAGACCATATGGTCTACATAGGGCTAGAGTTGAGTCATTTTTTACTGGCGAAAAGATAATGTCCTTGCGGAAATGCAGTCGGCCAACTTTTACTTTTACAAATTTTGATTGCTACGTTTCTCAGTCTTACTTCGTAATCAAAACTGAGAGATTTAATCTTAAATATTTAACTTCATTGTTAAATTCAAGTGTTATAGAATTTTGGCTTTTAAATAAAGGAAAACTGCAAGGGGAAAATTTCCAAATTGATAAAGAGCCTTTATTAAACATACCTCTCGTTAAGGCAGATGATGAGACTCAACTAGACGTATCTAAGTTACACGATAAAATTGTAAATTTGAATTCTCACTTTAGAGATATGGACAAAGAGACAATTAGTTTTATAAATTCTAGATTTGGAACTACATTTAAGTCCATATCAGATTTAAATTTATCATCTATCGAAAAAAGACCCAACCCTAATAGCAAATTATTACTAAAAAGTTTAGATTCACAGGACTTTGAAATTCAACAAGTATTTTATTCAGGACTTAATCAAAAACAGGTCGAACTTAAGTCACTTAAGGTAGAAATTGATTCATTAGAATGTCAAATAAATCAAAAGGTTTATGAACTTTATAATCTCACTCCAGAAGAGATAGAGATTGTAGAATCAAGCTTAGAAATAACCACTCTTAGTGATAATGAAAATTTGATAAATTCAAACTGACCCACTACCGAATTGTTGAATAACTAGAACCGGATTATTGCCTCTTTCGTTGATGGGAATGACAATAATTTTCCACTTTTACAACTTACCTGCGCAAATAGGAGTAATTTATTAATATCGGTTCAACATGAGGAGACTGATATGACTGATGATAAAACTACAAGCCGCCGCAAGACAGGTTCTTCGAGCGTGCCAAGACTTGTCCCAAAACCTGATTCTTCCATGAAAGAGGGTTATGACCTGCCAGTAATTGGTGTTACTTTGCCGCCTCGGTTGGTAGAAGTTGGATTTTATGGTGCTCTTCTAGGTAGTGCAGCACTTGGAGTGATTGACGCTCCTCTGGCAATGTTGATTGGCGCAGGAGTTGTCATTGCGCGTCACCGCCGGTCTTGATGGCCAAATAACTGCCAAATTAGATTGAGACAAATTAATACTTATCGAATTGCGAGATGATTTTTCAACAACCATTCGACGCACTTTCATCAATTGCTAACAGCGTGTTTAAGCCTGGAAGGAAACACAGACGAGTCTGGAAAGGAAACGGCAGGGCACACGTTGAAGTAAAAGGTGTACACCGCCCTGAAAGTGAGGCGATATCTCGCGATCTTGAAAAGGCCCTTTCTAAAATTAAGGGAGTTGACTGGGCAGAGGTTAACTCAGTTGCCGGTCGAGTAGTTGTAGCTTTCGCTGAGGGTGAAGATGTAGAAGTAGATGACATTATCGAAGTTGTCGAAGGCGTTGAAGAAGCCCATGATATTCACGAGGAAAAGTTTCCGCATGAAAGGCCGGAACATCCAGGCGATCGCGAACCACTAAATAGGAATTTAATTGCTCTAGCTGCCGACGTAGCCGGGATAACTGCTGGAGCTATGGGGCAGGCATTTAGGCTTACACCTTTTCCCTCAGAAATCGCAGCCATTGTTTCACTTATGCAAAATCAGCCTAGGGTGAGAAGGACGCTAGAAAATAGACTTGGCCACGGTGTAGCAGACTTAAGTTTGGGGCTTCTGGACGCCATCGGGCAAGGCCTGTCACAAGGAGCCTTGGGTCTGGTAGTAGATGCTACCAATCGTGCTAACACAATTGGTGAAGTTCTAGCTCGCCAGCGAGTATGGAACCAACTTGAACCGAAATTGGCTGGCATTAAAGGCAACTCAAAAGTTGAGGCCTTGGACCACCTCCCTCGCCAGAAGCCACTGAAACAGGGCATTGTGGAAAAATATTCAGACGGGGTATCTTTCATCTCCTTTGGAGCTTTCGCGGCGGCCTTTGGAATCACTAAGGATCCCAGAAAAGCAGCCAATACAATTGTCGCCGGACTCCCGAAGGCCGCCCGATTGGGGAAAGATGCTTTTGCCGCCCATCTTGACCGCTCATTGGCATCAAAAGGCATTGTTGTGATGGATGCAACATGTCTTCGGAGATTGGACCGCATGGACTACGTAGTATTTGATCCCCATGTGATTTTGACCGGTCGGTGGAATTTAGCGGAAGTTGAGCCAATCCCGGGACAAGATAAGGACGTAGTTACTAAAGCCGCAGTTTCACTATTTGACCTGTCGGATGCGACAAAAATCAGTCGGAAGCGAGGATTTTCCATAGGTCCTGTTGGCAAGACAAGTTTTGCTCCCCTAGAGGACAGTAAAACTTGGAACTCACTAGTTAAAGAGATGGGGCAAGGACCAGGCATTGCACTAAATATCATCAAGCAAAATCAGCTAGTTGGGGTAGCTAGGGCGATTCCAGAGATCGATCCAAGGGCTCATGCACTGGTTGAGTCGGCCAAAAAGGCAAATTTAAGAGTTGTTATCGCAGGGAAAAAAGATGGTGTCGCAGAATTGCTTGGGATTGAAGACACAGTGCCTGGCGGAAGCAGACTTTCAAAGTCAGTAAGAGAGTTGCAGAGTAACGGATCCGGCGTTATTTTGATTTCAAGTGCTGATTCCACAAGTGCATTGCGGGTTGCAGATTGTTCAATTGGAGTGATGGAAGACGGTGCCAAGGTGCCTTGGAGCGCTGACATCATTTGTGGGACAAGTCCCGATGCCATGTTCTTATTGTTAGAGTCCGTTAGGATTTGTCGAGAAGTTGCTAAGACAAGCGTGGCGCTATCTTCCGTTGGTTCGAGCGTTGGTGCCGGTTGGGCCATGATTGGTCCATCCAGTTCAGCTGGCAAAAGGGCAATGCTGCCTGTCAACATTGCAGCTTTAGTTTCTCAGGGTGTTGGCGTGGTGCAAGCTGCCTCGCTAGAAAGGGCGACATTGCCAAAACCCCCTTCAAGTATTCCTTGGCATTCAATGGAGCCAAAAGACGTCATAAAGATGTTGGGATCCAGCGAAAATGGCTTGAGCAAGGAAAAGGCCGACAAGAGATTGTCTCAATATGTGCCAAGCGAACCAGGAGTCCCGCAGCGTTTTGCTTCCGCTGTTGCCGGAGAGTTGGCAAATCCAATGACGCCCATACTTGCTGTTGGAGCAGGACTTTCTGCTGCAGTTGGTTCAGTAACGGATGCGGCACTAGTCGCAGGAGTAACTACCGCTAATGCTCTAATTGGCGGCGTCCAAAGATTAAGAACTGAAGCATCGCTTGCCAATTTGATGAAATCTACCACCACGAAAGTCAATTTGATCAGGGAAGGCAATTTAATCGAGATCGACGCAAGGTTGTTGGTCCCAGGTGACTTAATTGAACTCAACGACGGGGATGTCGTGCCTGCAGATTGTCGAATTTTAGAGTCTCAAAACCTGGAAGCAGATGAATCCACTCTAAGTGGCGAGTCTTTCCCTGTTGCAAAGGATGCGGCATCTACGGCTGCATTGACGGTGTCAGACAGGACTTCGATGCTCTACGATGGCACTACCATTGTTGCCGGTTCTGCGAAAGCTTTGGTAGTAGCAGTTGGAGACGAGACCGAGACGGGGAGAGTTCTTTCCGGGATTGGAGAGCCGCCAAAAAGCGGCGTCGAATCTCGCTTGGCCTCGATGATGAAATCCACTATTCCACTGACAGTGGCTAGTGGGGCGGCAGTGACCTCGCTTGGACTGCTATGGAGGAGACCCGTGCAAGAAGCTGTCACCTCGGGAGTGTCTCTGATGGTGGCCTCGGTTCCGGAGGGACTTCCAATGTTGGCTAGCGTCGCACAACTTTCTTCAGCCCACCGGCTTTCTGACAAAGGTGCATTGGTCAGACATCCAAGATCAATAGAAGCACTGGGAAGGGTTAATGTACTTTGTTTTGACAAGACTGGGACACTAACGGCTGGAAAAATTGAACTAAAGAGTATCTCCGACGGGAAAACTATTGTACCTATTGAGAAAATGGGAAATGGTTCACACCGTGAAGTCCTTGTTGGCGCACTCCGAGCCAGCCCTCCCAGTTCTGACCAGGATAAACTGCCTCATGCCACGGATCAAGCTGTTGTGGATGGAGCAAATCTAGTTGGTGTCGACGTACATGGAAAAGAAATCTGGGAACAACTTGGTGTTTTAGGATTCGAACCAAGCCGAGGATTTCATGCGGTAGTTGGCCATACTGCAAATGAATCAAGGATTGTTGTCAAGGGTGCTCCTGAAATTATCATTCCGAGGTCAACTTATTGGAGATCTGGCGAAGATCTGGTCAAGCTAGATAAAAGGAAGAGAATCCAGCTTGCCGCATTTGCCGAGAAGATGGCTGCAACCGGATTAAGAGTTCTAGCGGTCGCGGAAAGACGATCTACTTCAAATTCAATAATAGAAGATGATCGTATTTCCGATTTGGAGCTTTTGGGATTTATCGGTTTGGCCGACGGCGTTCGGCCATCAGCGAGCACAGCAGTCCAGGAACTTCGGAGAGCCGGCGTAGATGTGAAGATGATTACAGGTGATCATCCGGCCACTGCGGTGAAAATTGCGACAGACTTGGATATTCTAAATGGAGGCGGCATATTAACGGGTGCCGAAATTGACGCTCTGGATGACGAGATGCTTGATGTTAAAGTCAGTCATGTTTCGGTTTTCGCAAGAGTTGCTCCTGTTCATAAAGTTCGAATAGTTGAGTCGCTTCAAAGACTTGGCAAGACTGTGGCCATGACAGGGGACGGTGCCAATGATGCTGCAGCCATAAGACTTGCCAATGTTGGAATAGCTCTGGGGAAGAGGGGCTCAAGAGCTGCTACTGATGCTGCTGATCTGGTAGTGACAGATGATCGTCTTGAGACAATTGTCGACTCCATTGTGGAGGGAAGAGCCATGTGGGCTTCAGTACGTGATTCTCTTGGAATACTTATTGGTGGCAACATTGGAGAGGTCGCTTTCACCTTGGCATCAACAGCAATGACAGGAAGGTCGGCGCTCAATACAAGGCAGTTCCTTTTAGTTAACTTGATGACTGACCTTCTTCCTGCGATAACTATTGCTACAAGACCGCCTCGTGAAAAATCTCCCGAAGAGTTGTTGTTGGAAGGACCTGAGGCATCTCTTGGCCGCACCTTAGCTACCCAAATAGCCCTTCGAGCAATAACCACATCTTCTGCCACTACAGCAGCCTGGATGGCTGGCAAGGCTACGGGAACAAATAAGAGAGCAGGCACCATAGCGTTAGCCACATTAGTCAGCACCCAACTTTCTCAGACCGCAGTCTTGGGCGGCAAGTCTCCGGTTGTTCTTCTTTCAACTTTGGCATCTGCCGGAGTCTTAGGCATTGTTATCCAGACTCCTGGTGTCAGCCAGTATTTCGGATGCACGCCACTTGATCCTGTGGCGTGGGGAGTCGTGGGATTATCTACATTCGTAGCTACAGGAGCCTCAGTGGCACTACCTTATCTTTTAAATGAAAGA
>JAJYDO010000101.1 GCA_021777355.1 Actinomycetes bacterium
CGGCCAAGAACTCCCAGGTTGGCCACAACACACGCTTCCCCAGAACTTCATAGGTTCAAATACAGGAGTGAACTTCGGGGATGAACCTGTCTTGGAACCAGTTGCAGTGGGAGATCTGTTCCACAATGGAAGGCTTGACGTGGTAGTGACCTCACTTAGTGGCAACACATATGTCTTTAACGCAGAAGGCGACTTGTTGCCCGGGTGGCCACAGGCACTTAATACCAATCTTCCGACCCTTGCAATCCCGAGGCCCGACAATCCAATGACGAGAGAGCCCATAATGGGATCGACTTCACCTCCCCAACTGGCTGATTTGACAGGAAGTGGACAGCTAAACATAATCCAGACTGGAACTGACGGGTATGTTCACATTTGGAATCCTGACGGCACTAATCTGCCGGGTTGGCCCGTCAAAGTATCTCTTCCGTCAAATTGGACACTGCCTAATGGTTATCAATTAATTAACGACCAGAGAGTTCTCACTCCTGTAGCGATTGCTTACTTTAACGGCAAAAATTCACCGCCGGATATTGTGGTCAAAACTCAATACAGCGAAGTTACCGGTGGCGGCATTCAGCCACTACCAAAATCAATTTCCATAGCCTACGATTTAAGCGGCAACATATTGCCGGGATGGCCAGTCGCCCTAACCGGCTTAATTGAATACTATGGTTCTGCCCAAGATGCAATTACGGAAGGAATATCACCACCAATTGCAACTCCGGGACCAAACGGTTTGGACCAAGTCATAATAGATCCGCTTTGGACTCCACCTTATTTGGTTAACGGGAACGGCACAACTGCGGGCACCTTTGGCAATACTGGCGCTGCTGCAAGCAGTCTGTTAACAGTGCAGCAAAATACAGGATTGGCTTTCACCCCGTCGCAACTTCCCGCTGAGGTGCAGATACCTTTCGATTCTTTTGGTGCCGTAGGTGACTTGAACGGTTCATTAACCTATTCATATGCAGGAATTGGCACGTCAACTTTTGCAGGCGCTCTCTTGGCGAATGCATCGGGTCTCGGGATCAATGATTATATTTCGGCATTTCCAATTACATCCTCTCAAAATGCTATTTCAGGTTTTCCGGCTACAAAACAAGGTATCGATTTCCTAGCAGGTCCCTCCATTGCCAATGTTACGGGATCCTCTTCACCGGATTTAATTGATTCAGGCGATGCTTCGGCTCTGCTTGCATACTTGCCAAACGGCCAATTGGCGCCAGGATATCCAAAATTTACGGGAGGCTGGATCATTGGTGCGCCTTCCATCGGGGATCTGACTTCAAGTGGAAATGTTGACATTGTGGCCACGACTAGAGACGGATACCTTTTTGCGTGGTCAACGCCTGGCAAGAGTAGTTCCAACAACCAGTGGTGGCATGAGTTTGGAAATGAATGGAATACTAGTAGCTACGGAGTAGACTCACGACCCCCGGGAGTAATTCAAAATGCTTCCTGGCAAAGTGGAACTTCTGAAGTCTCTTTTCAAGCTCCGGGAGACAATTGGTACCAGGGCCAAGTCAAGTCCTACAACATAATTATGGAGCCTTTTGGACCAACCGAGAACTTGCCCGCAACCTCGCCGGCAGGAACGTTGCAAACCCTTACTGTTCCAAATGGATATGACGCAGTAGAAATCCAGGCCGTGGATGCCAGCGGAAACTTGGGGACCACAGCTACCGTGCTTCTTGGCCAAGTAGCGTCAAATACGGTGCCCCCTCCTCCGGCCACGACTTCTTCCACTACAGCGCCAACTGCACCAACATCGACATCGTCGTCGGGTCCTTCAACAATTGCCAATTCGCTAAATGCAAACTCTGGAAAGAGCTTTTTGTTCGACTTTATGTCTGCATTCACTCTGTTGGCTTTGGGAGTTGGTCTTGCATTTGGGCTTAAAAAGCGGTCTAGAAGAAAAAAGTAATTCAAATAAGATAAGCGTGTAGAATCAAAGGAATAAAGATGCCTAGAAACAGAAGAAAAATTAAATCATCCGCGAAAGTTGCAACTCTGCTTGCAGCATTCGCACTAGTTGTAGGAATAATTTTTGCCTTAACTGCAAACGGCAAGTCCAATAAAGCCTTATCTCCCAATCTCCCGGTAGTTCAATTTGACCAGAGTCAAGCAGTTACTTTCAACGGCACAATTCCTACTCCAAACGCGACAACCGATTGTGGAAGAAATCAGTATGGTTTTATCGCAGAAATTCAATACGTAGGAATAACTAACACCAAGATCACGAAGCACTATGGCCCCATAATTCCTCTAGCCAACGGGTTGCCAAAGCAGATGGAGGCATCAGGAGTTGTAACCGATAGTGCAGATGGAAACAACGACTTTCCATTCGACCACGAATATGGTGGGGACTTTACATTTGATACTTCTTTGGATTCGCCTTATGTCGCACTTAGCCAAAGCGCCGGGTCTTCGGGGGGTGCTCCATCTGGGATCGAACACATGGAGATCCAAACTGGTGAGCTTCCCCACTTGCCTACCGATCCCCTAACGCAGTCAATTCCTCCAGGTGAAACTTGGCCCGAATACGCAACAGCAGCTCAAAGCGGAATTGTTCCCGGCTTTGAACCACAAGCAGGTGATGCCGTGGCCGCACAGGGCGACTGGATTATTGACTGTGGGCATCCAGATTTTCACTCGGAGTTTCACGAAGCAACCTTTCTGGCTTTTGGTCATGACACTAATGGTGCTGCAGTGGTACATGCTTTTTATAACCCCTACATTCCCTCTGAGATCTACAACCCGAACCCAAACCTAGCTCCCCAGGTAAATAATCCATCCAATTTGGCTCTTTCAAATTCCAAGCCTTTAGTGCCTGATTTCTTAGTGCAGTCGATAGTCAGTTACGTCCAAAATAAATCCACCGCTCCCATTATCGTTCCAGAATTAATTGAAGGATCCACTACGCCTCCTGCACCATTTACGGTTTGTGCACCTTCGGCCGCTGGGAAATCGAATCTGTCAATTTCTTATCAATTCAATGTCAGGCCTGGCGTGACGGTAAGTGAAACTCAAGACAACGCCACTGGTTGTGCCACATTTACTACAACATTTTCACCCACATATCAAACCGCTCCGCCTCAGGGTGAAACTATGTGCCCTGTCTCATGGACATGGCTGAACCAAAATGCAGGTGCATACGCCCAAGGCGGCAGCATAAATTTGCAACAGACTATATACAACGACGCTTCAGCTGTCCTTCCGCAGGATAAGTCACTTTTCCAAGCAATACTCCAGCACAGAATCCACGTGACTTGCTACAACATGATGTCGTCTTCTATAAGTTCTCCCACCTCAGGAGTGCAAGCAGTAAGCACTGTTGCAAACCAGCTATACCCGATAATCGGCTGGGTCCAGGCGAAATGGAGCTAACTATCCATAGGGGATAACGTTTGCTAAGAACGATAAAATAGAAGTAAAGTACCTTACGAACTTATTGAGAAAATGTCCACTCGGAAATCTTCGTTATACTTGCGCATCCGATAGCTGTATTAGAAATGTTGGCAGTAGCATTATATTTTCCTGAATTTGGAATGCTTGCGCCTAAGATGGATACTGGTGATTTTGGGTTAACTCTTAAAATGGCATACATTTCACATTGGGTTCCATTAGAAATCGGACTTGCAAAAAGCAGCCCTTGGCACTGCATGTCGGAAGAATTCTGAAAAAGTCCGGTATTTTGCGGAACTTGACCTACCTGTTGGTTTGCCGAAAGACAGTAAAACGGGGTTACGTAAATTGTAGTACTTAAATTTTCAACCGAAGAGCTTTGTGAAAACCCAACTGACGTTGACTGGTTGTCCAATTCGGATACAACTGAGCCTGCAGATTTTCCATACTCGCCTCCGTCAAGACCATAAACTCCATTAGCGACAAAAACCGCAGATGCAAAATCGGGGCAAGTTCCTCCGCAGTTGCTCGTTGTAGGAGGAGTTGTGCTAGGAAAGGCAATTGGCAGAGAGGTAGTAGATGGATGCGAGAAAACCACCATACCTACTTGAAGCAAAAATCCTCCAAAAACAAGAACAATGACTACAATTGCTCCAATTATCCCGGGCAAGTTTTTTGAACCTCTGGATTTTAGGCCTGAATTATTGTAAATCGAACCCGAAGATGTGGAATATACCGATTGAGAACTATAGCTAGGGTTTATTGCGCTATCTTCCCTGATTTTTCCAACCGACATCCCGGTGGGAGCTCCGCAGTTGCGACACTGCGACATCCCAGAGCTTATGGTGGCATTACAATATTTGCATTGGTTCATAGGTGGTTAATATCTTAGGTCAAATTTGGAAATTTTGCGATTACTGCTAGACAGTAGCTGAAAAATATGTGGCTTGTCCGAGAAGAATCAGATTTTTTCTATTCCCCGAGTGAATCAATTGAGTAAACACAAAACCTGATTTTGCCACAAACTAAACCGATGTACAAGGGGGATTTCCCATATGACCAATTGCAGGGGCGAAAATACACCCAATTTCCAATAATTCCAAGAGGAATTCATCGAATCCCTCTTAACCATTATATTTAGCATAACTGGGTTTCTTAGATGTGGTTGGCCATAACCAATTGCAAAGAACATATTGAAGAAGTTCTCCGGGTAACAAATGCAGTTAGCAATGGCTCAGAGGTCTTTGTTACTTTGGACCAATCATTGTCTTCAAAGTAAGGCATGTTTGTAAAGGTGAAGAAGCATTATACCTTCATATATTCTTCCCGCAATCTACACGGCCCGTATCAGGACTTTTTCGTTCGTCTTAAATATCTTTTATCGAAAATTCACCGAGTGGGCGCTATTGGACTCGAACCAACGACCTCAGCCGTGTGAAGGCTGCGCTCTAACCAACTGAGCTAAGCGCCCGAAACTTAAGCGGGTCTTGGCGCAGTGCTTTCGATGCCAATAGCTTCCTCCAACGCTGCAGCCGTCCTCAAGACTACCTGATCTCCATGCTGAGGTCCTACAATTTGCAAACCCACCGGCATTCCATCTGAAGTAAACCCAACTGTCACAGTCGCCGCAGGAGATCGAGTCTGATTGAAAGGATAGGTAAATTTTACCCAATTCATATCCCCTTGGCCATTTATTTTGCCTACTCCCCCGCATTCTGGCAGCTGGCCCGCCACGGTTGGCAAAACCAAAACTCTTGCCTGGTGAAAAATTTCTATAAGTTTTAGATTTAAATAGTGGCCGTATTCCTGTGCCATAGCAAGTTCTACCCCTGAAATAGTCTTGCCCCAATTCGCAATGGCCGCCAAACCGGGGTCAACCTGGCTCATTAACTCAGTTCCTTCAAAGCCTGAAATCATTTTAGATGAATAAACCGCTACTTCACAGAGCCATTTGGAAATCGGATCTTCGTCGAACACGCTGTCAATTTCCACCACTCTGGCACCGAGTTCCTCCAAAAGGGATGTGGCATCTTGGCATATTGTCCTAATCTCGTCATCAACTTGCGCGTAGCCAAGATTGGGTGACCAAGCAATTAATGCAGGAACGTGAGCACCATCCAACGCACCCGCCCAAGCACTTTCCGGCATTGGGAGAGATCTCAGATCACTTGGTTCGGGTCCAACAGATACGTCAAGCAGAGCCACTATGTCACTAATTCTTCTCGCCATAACTCCCTTGGTTGAAAGATCTTTCCAATCGGCCGGATCACTTCCTCCTGTTGGAACTCGACCAAGCGAGGGTTTAAAGCCCGAGAGCCCACAAGCAGCCGAGGGAATCCTAATTGAGCCTCCCCCATCTGACCCGGTTGCAATTGGCACCATACCTGAGGCAATTGCTGCAGCGCTCCCACCAGATGAGCCACCGGGCGACCTCTTTAAATTCCAAGGATTTCTAGTTGGCCCAAAGGTAGTATTTTCCGTATCGGGCTTCCACCCGAATTCAGGAGTATTTGTTTTGCCCACCACAATTGCTCCGGCAGCTTTTAATCTTCTAACCAAATTTGAGTCCTGCTGCTTCACGGGATCGTTGGCAAAAAGCGCCGAACCGTGGGTGGTTTTGAATCCCGCCGCATCTTCTAAATCTTTCACGCCAAGTGGAATTCCTGTAAAGACTCCGACACTATCCCCTCTGGCAATCTCCTCATCTTTGATTTTCGCCTCTGCCATTGCTTTTTCAAGGTCAAGGGCCACAAAAGCATTTATCCTGGGATTTAACTCCTCGATATTTTTAATTGCAATTTCCATAACCTCACGAGCTGACATTTGCTTGGAGCGAATCAATTCACTAAGTGCTATAACCGGAATTTCGCGAAAGTCCATACTCGAACGTTAGCCCTTTTACGTGCCACTTTGCACATTGGGTACAAAATCGGT
>JAJYDO010000032.1 GCA_021777355.1 Actinomycetes bacterium
GCCTCTATATTAAGAACACCGGCCAGTACCTGTGGCTGATTGCCAACTATTCCAACTACTCGACCATCAAGCCGAGCAAAACCGCATATCAAGTTCCCGGCCCAGTGGGGAAAATATTCAACTAATTCACCCTCGTCGACTACGGCTGAAACCACCTTGCGCATATCATAGGGAACGTTTGGACTTGCAGGCATAATGTCAAGCAGCTCGGTACAAAGACGATCCTTATCGTCTTCGGGCTCAATATAGGGGGGTTCTTCAAGGTTATTTGTCGGCAAAAACGAAAGAAGGTATTTGACTTCATCCAGACAAGACTTCTCGTCGGCCGAGACAAATGCGGCTACTCCGGATTTTGTGGCATGACTCATGGCTCCACCGAGTTGTTCCAGAGTTACTTCTTCCCCGGTTACCGTCTTGACTACATCGGGTCCCGTAATAAACATGTGAGAGGTTTCATGAACCATAAAGATGAAATCAGTCAGTGCAGGTGAATATACTGCTCCTCCTGCACATGGACCTAATATCACGCTAACCTGTGGAATAACTCCGGAGGCCCTTGCATTTCTGAAGAAAATGCCTCCGTAAGAGTTGAGCGAGACCACACCTTCTTGGATCCTCGCACCGGCACCGTCATTGAGGCCTATCATCGGAACTCCCATAGAGAGTGCCAGATCCATAATCTTATGGATCTTCTCGGCAAATACTTCACCAAGTGCACCGCCAAATACCGTGAAATCCTGGCTGAAAACACAAACTCTTCGGCCGTCTATAGTCCCGAATCCGGTAATGACGCCATCGGTATAGGGACGGTTTTTCTCAATTCCCATTCCATGGGCCCTGTGTCTGGCCAGCATGTCCAACTCTTGGAACGAGCCCTCGTCAAGAAGGTACTCGATCCTCTCCCTTGCAGTCATCTTCCCTTGAGCGTGTTGGCGTTCTATCGAACGAGGAGAACCTGCGGTCAGGGCTTGTTTTTTACGTTCTGTGAGATCGTCCAGTCTTTGCTGCATAGTGTGTTCTGGCATACCTTTAGGCTACCTGCCAGGAAGGGCCACCAAATCCAAACTCCCAATTCCCCTAATAATCTGGGAGTTTGAGCGTTTTTGGAAAAGAACTCTTTTAAAGCGCGCTGCTATCGATTGGGCTGTGGAAGATATGGCGCTATGGCGTGGGCCAGGTTGGCAATAGGAAGTGACTGGAGCCACACTCTCCCGGGACCAGTCAGGGCCGCCAAGAAAATTCCGTCTCCTCCAAATAGCTTGTTTTTAATCCCCCGGATAGTGGTTATTGAAAAACTCATGCCTTCTTGGAACATTCCGACGTGGCCTGGGTGCACCAAAAGAGACTCGCCTGGCTGTAAATCCCTGACCACTACCTCGCCGTCAAGCTCGATAAAGGCCGTGGCGTCTCCGTCCAGTCGCTGCAAAACAAAACCTTCTCCTCCAAAAATGCCGGCGCCAAGGGATTGTTGAAAACCCATTGAAACAGATATTCCAGGCGTTGCGCAAAGAAAACCGTGGCGATGAACCATATAACCGCTGCCGGGAGCAATTTGAACTGGGAATATTGTGCCAGGAAGCTTTGTGGCAAAAGCGACAACTCCCGGGGATTGAGCACTATAGGTGGTCAGGAAAATTCCTCCTCCCCCGATTGCACGTTTAAACATCCCGCCAAGGCCGCCTCCGGCATTGGCCGAAGTTTGCATCTGGATTGAAGGGGTTAACCACGACAGCTCACCGGATTCAGCCACAATAGACTCGCCAGAATCAAGCTGAATCTCCAATACTGGCAGGGTAGTTCCGATAATTTGATGGTTCATTTTGCCCTCCTCCAAGGTTTTTTGCAATTACCGCCACATTACTCCAGGAGTCCTGAAATTGCCAGAAAAATTAAATTAACCTTGCATTCTCTGCTTGACAGGCTCCACAAGGATTTTGACTCGCTCGCTTTGAATAGGCATTTGGTAGGGGCCGCCTGTATATCTATGCGAAAGCTCTTCAATATTATTTTTCGCTTCATCGCCTTTAATGGTCTCTTTGATATTTCCATTTACTTCTGCATACCTATAAGGATTGCCGGAATCCCAAATGACAATCGACACTCTGGGATCTGCCGAAATATTTTTGAACTGGGCACGATGAATTTCAGTGTTATATGTCAGGTTCTCTCCGTCGCTGTCTATCCAAACAATTGTGGAATGAGGCGTCCCGTCTTTAGAAAGAGTAGTAAGAGTTGCAAAATTCTTTCCCTCATGTGCTAGTTCGTGGATTCTAGGATCCAACATATATACTCCCTTCTTAAGTTGCTATGTAGCCATACTAGCAACATTTTCTAAATTGCACTCTGCGGCAATAAACCTATTGGAAGTACTGCTTTTAACGTTGTGGAATAATAACCCGCCCTCCTCAGTTGGAACATTAGTGGCGGTTCACATACAAAAACCCTAAGAAAGAAGCTTCTTAACATGGCTGATCGTGGCGAGCACACCGATAGAACTCCAATCCCTGGTGAACCTTGGCCCTGGGATGAGAGGTTCCGTGATATGCCTTGGCCAAAAGACCCTGATCCTCTATTGGTTGAATACTGTTCTGACTTGCCGAAAGGCAAAGCTGTAGATCTTGGAGCCGGGACGGGGCGAAACAGTATTTTCTTAGCCGGACTCGGTTACGAAGTCATGGCAGTTGATGCATCTCAAGTCGGTCTGGACATAACAGCCAGTCGAGCTAAATCTGAAAACTTAGCTATTAAAACAGTACTAGCTAATTTGGACGACTTTAAATTAGAAGCCGATACTTATGACCTTGTCGTCATTGCCAACATACATATGTTGCCCCCTGATTCAAAAAAACTCTTCAAGATGGCAGTTGAAGGTCTCAGACGTGGGGGACATTTGTTTGTCGTAGGACACGACAGATCGAACCTAGGCGTGCACGGTCCTCCGCTTCCCGAACTTCTATACAGCGTCGATGACATGAAAGATCTATTCCCTTCAGATCTTGACATCAAAGTTCTAAAAAATCAAGAGCGGCCGGTGGGCGATTCGCCTCACGGAGTGCCCGATATGGCAGTCGTTGTTTTGGGTGAGAAGAAATAATTATTGAACTTGGTTTCCAATACTTTATTCATCCAGATATAAAAACCCGAAAGACTCGTCACGAACTTTGAATCCGCGATCCGTTAACTCCTTCTCCCAATCCCCTTGGACTTCCGGATTGGTCTCTTCCATCCCATGATCGGCAACTACTAATACCGCACTCTTTTCAAACTCCTTTGAATCATAAAGAGCTTCAAGTACCCGCCCTATGCGCTTATCCGTGTCAATTAGGGCTCCGTAGCCAATCTCTGAATCAGGCCCCCCGGCATGGAATGCCGCATCAGTCAGTGCAAAATTTATCCACGAAAGTTCTGGAAACGAGAAATCTCGGCCGTCAAAAGATCCGGAAAATATCTCGATTGCTTGGCTCATGGAGAGATGATCTGCAATTGAAGCCCAAGAGTAATCCTTATTTTCCCTATACCAATTTTCACTTGCAAATTCCGGCAGTGTTCCATCTTTGGGCAAAAGATCTCCAAGTGCACTCATGGCACCTCTTCTCCAAAGATCAAACGTGGAATATGTGGCGCCTCTGTCAGCCGGCTCGTTGATAGAAACAGTTGTGGCATCGGGATTTTGGCGCTTTATTGCTTCATGTAGCGTCTCCACATTTCCATTTAGCCAACGCATAGACACGTGCCAAGTACTTGGAGACTCGGTCACAATCTGTTCATTTAGGTCCTTGTCCCACCAGGCATTGTGCAAAACGCCATGGTGGCCCGGATGAGTGCCAGTTAAAAGAGAAGTATGGTTAGCCAAGGTTACGCTTGGCATCGAAGCAAAGATGCCATGTTTAAAAGCACTTCCATTTAAAACCAGGCCGGCAAGATTAGGCGTGAGGCCTCTTCTGATTGCCTCAAAAAGAACATTTGGATTACATCCGTCAAGCAAAAAAACTACTACATGGCTGGCTCCACCGCTTTCGATAAAGCCATCAAGCGAATCTCCGTCTTGCGAGATCAAATATTTCTCAGTCTTGCCTGTAGCAACGGACGACATTTTTGAATGCCCGAGCAAATTTAGAATAGTCGGGGCAACATCTACTATTCGCCCATGGCCTTCTAGCACTCCAAGATTGGCCACGCCGCTCCCAGAGATAATAAATGGAGCTCTGGTCTGTAGAATATCCAGAGAACCGTGCTCGCCTCTGTGGCCGCCACGGGACTCGAAATTGTGAGCGGGGGTATGGCTCACAAAAATGTCGGGTGCGCATTTATGGTCCCAGATTTGAGCTAAATGCTCAAATGCATAAGGATACGAGTTTTCGCTTCTTTTTAAATAACCGGCGTTCCTTTGGTCCTCAATAGAGCAAAAACTAGTTGGGTCTTGGTTGAGAAGAGGATTTAATCCAGTCTCTTCAACTACTTCAAAGTGCTCTTTGATTTCATCCGATGAAGATTTCAGAACTCGCCTGAAACTCACAGAACCCTCATTTGAGTGCACCTCAAAGAAATTCTCTCGAGGTGAAAAAGCTACAAGGTCAACTACATTACTCAGGTTATCTTCAATCAAAACCTGGGCTGCCGACCTTGTTAGCTTTTCCGAGGCCACAGCTATTCCTGAACTAATTCAATCAAGGTTCCAAAGGCCGCACTGGGATGAACAAAAGCAACAGTAGTCCCTCTTGAACCTGGTCGTGGTTCTTCATCAATCACACGGCGGCCGCTTGCCTTAACAGCTTCAAGAGCCGCTTTGCAGTCTTTTACCCTATAACCAACATGATGGAGACCCTGACCTCTTTTTTCCAAGTATTTTGCAACCGGCGAGTCCTCTTTGGTTGGTGTAAGCAGTTGAATATATGACTCGGCAACCTTTATGAGTGCTTCTTCAACCCCGTCGCTATCAACTACTTCACGGTGCTCTACTTCTGCGCCAAAAGTTGACCTATAGAACTCAATTGCTTCTTCTAAGTCGTTAACTGCAATCGCCACGTGATCTATCTCGCTAAAGAGCGTCTTGTCATCTGTCATGTGATTTAGGCTCCATGCCTCATGAATCTTGTTATCTTCTCTTCCCCGACTTTGGCTCTGAATTCCGGGTCGTCAATACCAAGTCCGGCTTTAGGAGCCAAGCACAGCACGCCAATTTTTCCTTCATGCAAATTATGGTGCACTTGGTATGCAGCCTCTCCTACATTGTCTAGATCATGAACTGCAGACATGATGGGCTGGATGGCGCCGCTTGCAATAAGGGCATTGGCCTCCCAAGCTTCTTTGTAATTGGCAAAGTGACTTGACTTGATGGCCTTAAGTTTCATCCATAGATGCCTGTTGTCATATTCGATCATGTAACCCGACGTGGCCGCACAGGTCATAATAAGCCCGCCTCGTTTGGCCACGAAAACAGATGCGCCAAAGGTAGATCTCCCGGGATGCTCAAAAACTATGTCAGGGTCATCCCCGACAAGTGCGCGAATATCTTTCCCGAGTCGTCGCCACTCCGATTCGTCTTGATGGAACTCGTCCTTCCAGAACTTGTAGTCCTTCTCTTTCCTGTTTATGACAGCCGCGCATCCCATCTCTCTAAGTAATTGCGCTTTTTCCTCAGACGAGACGACGCCGACTGGAATTCCGCCTCCATTCAACACGTATTGAACCGCATAACCCCCAATGCCACCCGAAGCGCCCCAGATCAAGACGATGTCGCCTTGTTTCATTCCTGCCCCGTTTTTGGAGACAATCATTCGATATGAAGTTGAGTTGCAAAGCGCATTAACAGCAGCTTCTTCCCAACTTAGATGAGCCGGCTTTGGCATCAACTGGTTGGCTTTCACCAATGCCAAATCGGCCAGTCCTCCAAAGTTGGACTCGAAGCCCCAGATACGCTGGTTGGCAGCTAACATCGAGTCGTTATGGGCAGAATGATCTTGATCATCCACATAGTTGCAGTGAACCACTACGCGATCTCCAGGCTTCCAGTTCCTCACCGCTGATCCCACCTTGACTACGACTCCGGAAGCATCTGATCCAACCACATGGTAGTCAAGGTCGTGCCTTTTGCCCCATATGCTTTCCTTTCCCAGCCTTTTGAGAAATCCAAATGTCGGGAGCGGTTCAAAAATTGATGTCCAAACTGTGTTGAAATTGATCGCACTAGCCATGACGGCCACAAACACTTCGTCGGGCGCCAACTCCGGCGTGGGAACTTCATTGACATGAAGTGATTTGCGCGGATCTTTTTCACTGGATGAAATGCCCTCAAACATCTCCTGTTCTGAGGCCAAAACTACTGCGGCCCGGTAGGAATTGGGAACTGGAATTGCACCAATTTCCTCACTCGAGGCACCAACTGATATTGCTTCTAAAAATTCTCGCATTAAGATACGATACCTAACTATTGAGATGCCGATACACTCTGTGGTAAACCTTATGAGGAGGTAAAGGAAAAATGGCAGAAATTGTTATTGTTTCGGGTGCTAGGACGCCTATTGGAAAACTTGCCGGGTCACTGGCCAATTTAAGTGCAATGGATCTTGGTGGATTAGCTATTAAGGCAGCTTTGGAACGAGGTTCCATAGATTGCGCCGAAGTGGACTACGTATTTATGGGCCACGTAATACAAGCAGGTCAGGGCCAGATTACGGCACGTCAGGCTGCGGTTAAAGCAGGTATTCCCATGACTGTCCCAGCTACGACAGTAAACAAAGTTTGCCTATCAGGCCTTAACTCAATCTATTTAGCTGCTAGGATGATCGCTTCTGGCGATGCAGAAATTGTAGTTGCAGGAGGCATGGAATCGATGACCAAAGCCCCATATCTCTTGCCCGGAGCACGAGCAGGTTATCGGGCCGGGGATGGCACTTTGGTTGACTCAATGATGTATGACGGACTTTTTTGCGCCTTTGACCAGGTGGCGATGGGACTTGGCACTGAGCGATATGCGAGGGCAAATGAAGTTTCAAGGTCCCGCCAGGACGAGATCGCCGCAATGAGCCATGAGAGAGCAGCAAAAGCCATAAAAGAGGGAAGATTTGACGAAGAAATTGTCAAGGTATCGATTCCACAGCGGAAAGGCGATCCAATTTCTTTTGAGCATGACGAAGGAGTAAGGGCTGAAACCACTGTTGAATCACTTGGCGCGCTAAAGCCCGCCTTTGACAAAGAAGGTACAATCACTGCAGGCAATGCCAGTCAAATCAGTGACGGCGGTGCCGCTGTAATTGTGATGACTAAAGAGACTGCGGCAAAAAGAGGACTTACGCCGCTGGCCACTATTGTTGGTTACGGCCAAGTGGCAGGACCTGATCCTTCACTTTTAACCCAGCCTTCAAGAGCCACCAAAGCAGCTCTCGCTCAGGCAGGTGCCGAAGTCAAAGACGTTAAACTTTTCGAGATCAATGAAGCTTTCGCCGCAGTTGCCGCAAGTTCCATGGATGATCTGGGCGTGGATTCCGACCGAGTCAACGTAAACGGTGGAGCAATTGCCCTTGGCCATCCTGTCGGGATGTCAGGAGCCAGGTTGGCTCTTACTCTGGCTTTGGAGCTTCGCCGCCAAGGCGGAGGGCTCGGAGTTGCCTCACTGTGCGGCGGCGGCGGCCAAGGCGACGCCCTCGCTCTTAGAACACAGTAGCAACCGGCCTTAGATTTTCTTAAGGCTTGCTTTGCCAGTATCCAACGGTTTTGCTGCACCAATTTTGTTGCAGATTACTATGCAAGATCAAAAAGAATTGAATCCAGGATTAAAGACAAAGTCCCAAATAAGATCTCGAATGAGCAGAATTGGCGCTAAAGACGTTTGACACAATTGGAGCAGAGGTATACAAAGTAGCAATTAGCATCGCCACAAAAAGCCATAGGCCAAGTAACTTAGACAATGAGAGAGTTTCCAAACCGGCACCCTCACGAGATGTATCTGTTAATTGGGGACTTGTTGAAATGTGACGTTTGTCCAAAGCCTGCTTTGGTCCATCATCATCGTCATATCTTCGCAATTTTTGCAGGCGTAGCCCGAGCACGAAAAATATGGCAATCATTGGTTGCGAGTTCGGATCTGTTCCCCATCCGCCTAACACTCCGAAGTCGGATCCCAGCCACCATCCCAAGAAAAGCAGCATTAGAAAAGGAATGATGGCGCGCTTGGGCCAGAACACAACCATAATTCCAACTGCCAAAGTTATTAGAACTATTACTCCGTTCACGATGATTGGCGATTTTGATGCCATCACAGCAAGCTTGGCAGCCGGAAATGACAACCATTTAGGTTGCCTCATCAAACTTGAATTATAGAAAATAATTGACAGTCTTTTCCCACTCCAGAATCCCTCCCAGGGAAAAACTTGAACTACGCCGTAGAAGATGAAAAGAAATCCAATGCTCTTTGTTGCAAGCTTTCCAAATCGCACATCAAACCAGTATCTGCGGGGAAGAACTAGAAGCAGCACTGAAGCTAGAAAATAAAACAGTGCCGCACCGGGACTGCCAACTAACCAGGTAGCTCCAGGTGTCATAATTCGGCCAAAACCTTCCGCCATAAGCCAAATGCATAGACTCCAAAGCATCGATGCGACCGCGATGAACTTAGATAAGATGTGATCCCAAAAAAAGATAAAACCGACACTTAAAAAGACTTGAATAAAAGAAGCAAAAAGATCGGTTGTTACAGGGTTATCTCTCCAGAAATTAACTGCAAAATTCCCAAGATCGACAACAAAACTTGGTTGACCGTAGATTGCAGGTTTTATAACCATTGGAACCAACATCCTCGCCATGTCGGGCTGCAGTTGCAACAAGGAGTCAAGGAGCCACAAAATGCCCAATGAAATACTCAAATATTTCTTTGGGTCAAATGCCTTCGCGTCAAGTTTATTTGGGGCCTGCAAGGAAGATAACAGTTTGTATATCTTTGGACTTCCCGATCTATTTAAGTTTACGACTGCAACTAATAGCACCAAAATAACTGCTAATGAGACTACAAGCGAGCCTTCGCTAATTAAAGTGAAGCGCGACAGAGCTGTTGGTGCAAAGTTGTTGGTGCCAGAACCCATCTCTAATAATTATTTGGACCAGGGAACCGTCATGAACCCGTCTTTATCAATCTCAGTCGTCTCATCCCACCACCCTTTAGACGACGTGGCTTTTACCTGCTTGGAGGATTCAATCATTTGATCGCCTCTGACATCTTTTCTGCGCTCGGATTTCATCCATTGCACAAGTGGAATAACCAGCCCTAGACCGCTTAGCATCATAATTGCAATCCAGAAAACTGCAGCCCCTGCTTGAACAGATCCCAAGGAATACATTTTTGGAGCAATCGAAACCGTGGCTCCTCCCGGCAAAAGAGCAATAGCCAAAAAAGCATCAAAGGGCATTCCGGATACCCCTAAGAGCACTCTTATCGGATGGGCATAGCGGCGCCTGCCGATATAATCCGGCGACACAATTGGCCACCATGCAAGGGCTCCGAAAACCAAGAAGACGCAATTTACAAAGTCCATTGCCATTGGCCTTGGCATTGCCCAGTCAATGCCGCGTCCCAAAAAGAACCAAAACATAATTCCGTTATTTCCAACGATTGCCACAACCGGATTCGCCACAAATCTAAAAGGCTTGCTCTTTAGAATCTTTAAAATAGTAGTTTTCTTGGATTTATCGAGAGTTTGCATGGCTAATGTCACAGGAGCCGAAAGTGCCAAAAGTATGGGAGCACCTATCATGAGATCCAGATGTTGAATCACATGAACGGTGAATATGGAACCTGCATATACCGGAATCCCAGACTGGAAGGCTAAGAGAAATGCGGCAAATGCCCCGACTGCCGAGGCCGTTCTCCCCCTTGACCACCTGTGGCCTCTTTTTTTAAGGAGCATCACGGAACGCCCATACCACCCCAGGGCCAGAACCTCGACAACCAGCGTTGCAACTACCCAAGGACCCTGGTCAAATGTAGTAAGGACTTTCCATATGGCGCTAAGCCCAAAAGGTGGAAGGCTCTCCAATGTGCCGTTCACTTATTTGATTCTAGCAAACCGTTTCTTTGGCCTATCCTCGGCAATTCCATCAAATATCACGAATACTCAAACACATTACAAAACCCGCCATAAAACCCAATTTGTTGAAATCATAACGCAGGCATTAAAGAGAGCTTAAATAGATCTTCTGCCTTCCAAGGCTCTGCCCAGTGTCAGCTCGTCGGCGAACTCTAAGTCACCACCAACGGGAAGGCCGCTTGCAATCCTACTTACACTGATCCCAAGCGGGGATATGAGCCGTGCTAAGTACATTGCGGTGGCTTCACCTTCCACATTTGGATTGGTGCATATAATTACCTCTTTTACCTCGCCGTCTTGCAGCCTTGCTAGAAGCTCTTTGATTCTTAGCTGGTCTGGACCAATACCATCAAGTGGACTTAGTGCTCCGCCTAAGACGTGGTAGGTGCCGTGGTGCTCTCGGGTGCGCTCAATTGCAATCACGTCTCTAGGTTCTTCGACAACGCAGATGACCTTTGAGTCTCTTCTCGAGTCCGAGCAGATTGAACACATTGCCGACTCTGAGATATAAAAACATGTATCGCAAAATCGGACTTTCTCTTTTAGATCCTTTATTGACTCTGCAAGCCTGATGGAATCCTCTTTTGGAGTTTTAAGGAGATAGTATGCGATTCTTTGAGCAGATTTTGGTCCTATTCCGGGTAATTTGCCAAATTCATCGATTAGCTTTTGCATTGAAGGAACATATGCCACTGCTTAAACCTCGTTCCTAAAAACAGATCCTGCGCCATAACCTAACACGGCCCAACTCAATTGAAGATACCTGCTAGTCAACTTCTATTGCACCAGGGAATGCCTGCATTATTCGCCCGTGAACAACTTCGGGAGATTGAGGTTCAATTTCGGGTTCAACCTTTTTAGATGATTCTCTACGCGACTCCTTTAAAGCGCTGCCTGAACCTGAAGAGCTCTCTACAATAAGTTCAATTTTTATTGGTCGTTTGAAGTAGCTTGCAAGCTTTTCTTCAACCTCTTTTTTATACTCCAAGCATCTATCTCTATGAGTGGTGCCCGGAAGAGCAAATACAATATTGCCGCCCTCGTCAACAGAGATAATTCTCGCCCCTGCATAGAGCATGCGGATTTTTCCGAGAAGCCCTGAGAGGATCTCATTACCCCAAGCTATGACAACGCTTTGGCGATCAAATTCCTGATCTTTGGCCGAAGACTCACCGGAGTTGACTTCATGGGTTTGGACAGCATTTGGCTCGCCCTCTTTTGCCAGCCTATTTTTCTTGATTGCTCCAAGACTGGGCCTGGTTTCACTTTTTTCGGGCTCAGGTTCTAAAGCTTTATTTTTCGGAGAGAGAACTTGGTTAACTGCCCGATTGGGAGGAAGATTATCAATTCGGGCTAAAAGGTCGTTGAACCTGTGCTCTAGTCTGTTTATCCGGTCAGCCAAAGCAGAGTAGGAGCCTTCCACGTCAGGGTGGGACAGCCTCATCATGCCAATCTCGAGATTGACTCGCGGATCCGGTGAATCTCTCATCTCGACTTGAACTCGGCCGAGTGTTTCCATGGCCCGCACGATTGTGGCAATCCCTAATTCTCTGGCCTGGTCAACTGCCTTAGTCACCACGGGATCACTTAAATCAACCAGAACAGGAGCTTGAAGTCCCAAAAAACCATCCCGGAGATATTCTGCCAGCTCCACTGCCAAGGCCGGCGCATCGTGGCCTTGTTCATATAGTCGGTTTAATGTAGCAAGAATTTCACCTGCGTCTTTTGCAATAAGTGCTGAAATAACGGTTTCGATCTGTGGAGTGTCATCGCTTGCATTGCCGGTAGTTGCGAGCAAATCAAGAGCACTTAGGGCGTCTCTTGCCGATCCTCTGGCTTTTCTTAGGGCCATATCGACTACATCGCCTGAAACATCAAGTTCAGCCTTTTGCCTAACGTCTTCAAGTAACTCACGCAGCGTATGGGGGCCTATTAAATGAAACTCAAAGTGCTGGCTGCGGCTCCTGATCGTGGCCAGCACTTTTTGGGGATCAGTTGTGGCCAAGACAAAGACCACATGGGGCGGGGGTTCTTCCAATGTCTTTAACAAAGCATTGGAAGCCTGAGGCGAGAGCATGTGAACTTCGTCGATTATGTATACTTTCCACCTCCCTGGCGTGCCGAGGGCCGCCCTGGCAGAAAGTTCCCGCATGGCGTCAACGCCGTTGTTGGAAGCCGCGTCCAGCTCATGTACGTCAAGAGATGAACCCCTTGTAACTTCTATGCAGGATTCACACAAACAACACGGCTCTCCATTTTGTAAATTAGTGCAGTTCAGGGCCTTGGCAAGGATCCTCGCAGTTGAAGTTTTCCCGGTTCCACGCGGTCCGCTAAAGAGATAGGCGTGCGATACCCGATCTGCAGCCACGGCATTTTTAAGGGCAAACGCGACATGGTCCTGCCCCTTTAGCTCCTCAAAGCGTTGGGGACGAAATCTTCGATAAAGGGACTGGTAGGTACTACCGGAACTCAATTCTGCATCGGCCACAACTTGAGACTATCGGCTCTGGCGACGATGGGTTGAAAAACCCACCATAATTCGCTCCTCCAGGCGATGACCAGGCTGGCTGCGGCACACGGTCCAATCCGCTGAGAGCTGCTGCCTTCCGACCCTGACTCGGTTCACGGGGGGCCGTTGCGCAGTACCCAGTCACCGCCTGCAAGAGCGACCCTTAAAAGGCTACTAGATTTTAAGGTACGGAGAGGTGCGAGAGCGGCCGAATCGGCACGATTGGAAATCGTGTGAGGTGAAAGCCTCCGTGGGTTCAAATCCCACCCTCTCCGCTTTTTTTGCCTATTTCAATGGAGCTTTCCTAAAAATGTTTAACTACGAAAGTCTGATGGAACTTGCTATTAAGGAGGCTCAGCTTTCCCTGGAACACGACGATGTTCCTGTCGGAGCTCTTGTTTTGGACAAAAACGGCGAAGTGATTTCATCAGGTCACAATGAAAAAGAGTTCAGCAAAGACCCAACTTCCCATGGTGAAATACTTGCCATTAGAAGTGCGGCAACGATATGTGGCAGTTGGCACCTGGATGAGATGACACTTATATCTACGCTTGAGCCATGTGCGATGTGTGCCGGAGCAATTGTTGCCAGCAGGATGAAGAGGTTGGTATTTGGTGCCTACGACTTAAAAGCAGGTGCATGTGGATCGCTCATGAATGTTGCATCAGATTCAAGGTTAAACCACCAAGTTGAAACTGTTGGTGGCGTTTTAGAAACTGAGTGTTCAATGTTGCTCAAAGAGTTTTTTTTAAAAAAGAGGAAGTGAACTTAAGAGACTCTAGTTTCGCCCTATGTGGGACACTTTGATCTTGGCAATGTTAAGCGGTTTGAAGTTCCCATTGACCCTTAAGTGCGCGGCTCAAATCAAACTTAGCCTAGTAACCACATTGAAGGTCAAAATCCCTGATCAAAAGGGTTCGATATCCATAAATCACCAAAAGCGCGGAAGACAGGTTCCAAATAAACATCTACCGTTTCCAAGCTTCAATTTTCCACTTGACTACTCAAATTGGTACCAACTTTGGATTAATTTCATCTGCGACCATGATTAATGGCCGGCACTCGGGCTTTGCCAATAATCGAATCCCAGTAATTAGATGAGTCATCTGATGCGCTAGTGGAATAGCATAATATGCATGCGCACAACAATCTCGATCGAGGACGATGTTCTGTATGCTGTAAAGGAAATTGCCAGAAAGCAACATAAAAGCGCTGGTACGGTTTTATCCCATCTCGCTCGGAAAGCGTTGACCCATCCAGATGCTACATCGGATAATGACCTCGTAGCCTCTAAATTTGGATTTCGACGCATCCCAAAGGGCGGCAAGATTGTGTCTAACGAATTAATAAATAACTTGAGAGAAGATGAGCAAATTTGAAAGTTGCTCTGCATGATATCAATGTACTTGTGGCACTATTTGATTCAAACCACGTTGAATCTGAAAAAGTCTGGGAATGGTTTGGCGAAGATTGTAGACATGGTTGGGCAACTTGCCCAATTACTGAAAACGGCTTTGTACGCATAATTAACCAGCCTCGATACCCTAATCCGCTTAGCCCAACAGATGCAATAGAGAGACTAAGACAAGCAACAAATTCAAAATATCATGACTTCTGGCCATGTTCTCGAGGCATTTTGGATCCACTCCTACTTAATAAAGAAATGATTTTGAGTCCACGCCAGATTACCGATGGTTACCTACTAGGCCTATGCATTAATTTTGGAGGAAGACTTATAACCATGGACACGGGAATTCAATCTAAAATAGTTAATGGCGCTAAAGCCGACGACCTCGTAATTTTATGATTGAAGCAAGATTTTAATCTCAGCGCTAACACATTATGTTGAAATACTTTTTTCATACAGCGAGAAAACAAGGCATAGAGAATCATTCATTTTCAATTTCGCCGATGCCTTATTTCAATTCCACTGGCACCTCTCCCCCAACCCATTATCAAAAGTATTAGAACAGGAACACTTAAGGCGAGATAAGATTCTTTAAATCCCCAATATCTCACCATCTGGCCAAACACTACCGGAACTACCAATGGAACGGTATTTGCAACCGCAGCCAACCTTGAATTTTGTTTTGCCAAATCTTTAGCTGGTGTAACTTCTGCCAAAATACCTAAGGTGACAGGGTACAAGATTCCATGAGGGATCCCTAAAAGCATGAGCCCCAATATGATGCCGGCCATTCCAGGCAGGCTGGCAAATACTATAAGCCCAACTAAAGAAGTTGCTATCCCGAATCGGCACCAATTTGCCGGATTGGAAAGTGGAGCTAGTTTTGCAACCGTGAGCCTAAGAATAAGAGAGGTTCCGTAAAAAATTGAGAGAAGCAACACCACGCTTGATAGAGCTATGTGATTGGAGCTTCTTATGTAAAGGCCGCCAAAACTAACCACTCCAATAAATGGAACCATATATGCAACCTGATTGATAATTGAATATCTAAGCGCACTTGATGCAATACCGTGTCTACTCCATCTACTTAGAAAGGAATTAGACCGAGTAGCCAACTCGACAGAATCCATCTTTGGTAAATCTTTCGATGATAGATACTCAACTGGTTCGGGACTATCTTCTAATACCGCAACAGGTTCTTCTCGTTCTAAATGGGTTGCGAACTCTTTCCGTCTTTTCCACATTAAAAATGAAGAGAACAATGCCGCCATGAAAAGAATTGTTGAAAATATAAATAAGGCGCCTCGAAGCGAATGAGACAGCGAAACTAAAAGAAGTGCTTCGATTAAAGGTCCAATTAATAAACTAACCGCAAGAGCCACGGAAAATATTGCTAACGCCAGTGACCGTCTATTGCCTGCACTCCAAGAAGTGAGGGTGGTTAGTGAAGGAAAAGAAAGCCCTCCGCCAACTCCTCCAATTAACGAAGCAACTACAAAAAGCACTCCTCCTTTAGCTATTCCAAATAATGCGCCTGATAACGCCAAAAACAAAAGCCCCACTGCGAGTCCCACTGCTACTTGCAACTTTCTCAATCTGACAGAAATTGCCCCCATTGTTGCCGCCGTACTAAAGCCGCCGATTGATGCGACAAGCCCAAGGAAACTTGGCTGCATTTTTAAAAGGGTGGCTCCAAGAAGTGGATAAGTAGTCAGTGTCACATTTTGGCCACATCGCATCAAGCCGGCTATGAATGCAAAAAAGACCACGTCTCGGCTCAGTTTTTCCTTGGTCACGGCAGGCGTGTCAACCACAAAACTTTTGCCATTTCTTCGATTCCACACATAATTTAACTACCTGCCCAAAAATATCTTACCCATTGAAACGTCTGAATTTAAATGCCCCACAATGTGTCCAAAAAGGTTCCGGTTAGGTTTCAAATTGGTCCACAGGGTGTGCTTTTGAGTTCCAAGATTTGGAATTCCTGGCGTAGAGAGTTCGCTTTATAGCCTGTTAGCTGGGATTTTGTAATTATTTAAAAATTTGTGAGAATTCCGGTTGGCAATTGTTGACTAATTTGGTAGTATTTTAAGTATGGGCAGAGAAAGCATACAGAAAAGACAGTTTTTTAGCTTCCCTCGGGAGGTAAATGAAGTTGCAGCCAGATTCACCGCCGGAATTGTGGCCATTGTCGGGATCGTTACTTTGCTTTCCTCTCAGTACTGGCTCATAGTGTTCATGGCATATGGTTTCTTGGCACGAGTGGGATGGGGCCCCAAATTCAGCCCTTTGGCTCAGTTCGCCGTAAGGGTAGTGGCAAAGAATCTGCCGGAGCACGCCAAAATGTCACCGGGACCCCCAAAGAGATTTGCACAGGCAATTGGAGCTGGCGTCACTACCATTGCAGCAGTTTCCGCACTGGGTTTTGGGAACACTACGGTGGCTATCGTCCTTCTGTCGATGCTGGTAGTTTTTGCCTCGATGGAATCATTGGCAGGAGTTTGTGTGGGATGCAAAATGTTTGCATTACTTATGAAGCTCCATGTGATCCCTGAATCGGTTTGTCAAGAGTGCGCCGATTTGACAAAGAGGTACCCGTCACTGGCTCGCTAAGGTGAACTTGTTGTACTAGAGCAAGGCGGGGGAATCGAAGAAGTAGTAGATCCAATAGTGGTTGACACTGTTGTTGTAAGTGCAGTAGTTGTCGGCTTAGTCGTTGTAGTAGTTGAAGAAGTGGTGGTCGTTGCTTTTGAGAGAGTCGAGCTAGTTGTTGAAGTAGAGCTAGTCGAAGACGTAGACGTTGGGGGCGTTGTAGAGCACACGGTAGTAGTTGTAGTGGTACTTTGAGGCAAAGTAGTAGTTGTGGGATCAGGAAGGGGAGGCACGGAGTAATTCTTTTCAGGCATGCTTCCGCCTAAGAGAGCGTCAAGCATTGCCTGTGAATTTCCATCCATTCCCAAAGCCCATACACCCACGCCTGCTATGTGGAAATAATTAGCCAGTGCCACCTTTAGCGCCACTGAAGAAGGATCATCGTAGTAGGTTTCGTGCCACTGGGTGCCGACTTGGTAACTGGTCCATGGAGTTGAAGTAGTTGGATCCCAATACTGCGGATGGCCGGCCGCGGCAATGTCTTGATACGAAAGTGCAGTAGGAGATCCGGTAGAAATTGTGTTTCTGCTTCCGTCGAGAGTAGTCCAGTCGTATCCGTAAAATGGAATACCTAAAATAATCTTGGTTGGGGAAATAACGTTTGTATACTCGGCTAAGGCTTCGACATCACTTGGACTCCAATTCGATAGCGGAGCATTGGGAGAAGGCACGTCTGGATTTTCCATGTCGTAACCCATTACAAAAAACCCGTCCACTGCTGGATTCAAGCTCGCAATATCAAAAGGCCCGTATGGGTCTCCTGCAGAGGATGCGTAACTATCCACTGTTACTTGCCAGTTTGGATTAGCACTGTGGACGAGAGTGGAAACAGTTGTAATAAGGCGCGTAAGGCCGTTTCTTATGCCATAGCCTTGGCCTTCAAAATCTATGTTTAATCCATCAAAGCCCTTTGCCTGCAAAAGAGGGATCACCTGGCTTGATAACAGATTTGGAGCGCTTCCACTTGAAGTTAGTGCCTCAAGAGTGGTTTGATTTAAGCAGCTAACGGTAAGCATCACCCGGTCAGAGTACGAGTGGGCTCTGGCAATTAAGGCTGTCAGTTGAGGGCTGTTAAATCCGCTATATCCGCTGTCGGTTGTCACAATTGAGCCATTGGCAGCAACTGAAAGACTGAAATATGAAATCGTTGAGTAGTCCTGGAGTTGAAACTGGCCAGACTGGCCCAGAGTCCAATAAGGAGCAAATCCAAAAATCTGATGTGGTGAAAGGGGTGAAGACAAGTGAATTAGCGGAGGAGCAAAATGAGACTGGTCTCCTGCCGGGTTTGTTGAGGCTACAACGTCGTTCTGTATTGCCAAAATGGCCTTATTTTCAATAATTCTCTCTTTAGCAGCTGTGGAAATTGGGATAATAACGTCTCTCAGCTTTGGTTCCGAGGCTGAGACCTGCACATATGAGGAACTCATGCATAGCGACACCAATATAAGAGCTACAAAAATCTGCCAAGGCCGCAAGAAGTTGCGAGTATGCGACATTTGATCTCTACTTTACTAGGGATTAGGCCCGCTTTTGGTTAGGGTCGCAAGAATATAGACTAAAAATGAGACGGATCCTCGATTTTTATATGGGGATTGAGCCAGTCCGGTTTGACCGGAACCACTCAAAGCTGGCAACGTTTAAAAGTGCCGATGGATAGACCGCGGCGAAGTTCAATACGAAAGGAACGTAAAACTATGGGAACACTCGATGGGCGCGTGGCAATTATCACCGGCGCGGGAAGAGGAATCGGGCGTGAACACGCACTGCTATTCGCATCTCACGGAGCAAAAGTTGTAGTCAATGATTTAGGGGGAGCCCTTGACGGCAGTGGAGACGACAGAACACCTGCTCAGCAAGTAGTTGATGAAATCAAAGCCTTAGGCGGCGAGGCCATTGCCAATGACGACAACGTCGCAGACTGGGAAGGCGGCCAGCGGCTTATCAACTCGGCAGTTGAAGCTTTCGGCGACCTTCACATACTTATAAACAATGCAGGGATTCTGCGCGACCGTGTCCTGATCAATATGACAGAAGATGAGTGGGACGCAGTAATACACGTTCATTTAAAGGGCCACTTCGTTCCCACCAGGTGGGCTGCAACCTACTGGCGTGAGCAATCAAAAGCCGGGAAAGAAGTTAAAGCTGCAGTTGTAAACACATCTTCTACTTCAGGTTTGCTAGGAAATCCGGGTCAGGCCAACTACGGTGCGGCTAAGGCAGGAATTGCAGCATTTACCGTCATCTGCGCCCAAGAATTGGGCCGCTACGGGGTGAGAGTAAACGCCATTGCGCCTGCGGCAAGGACTCGAATGACTGAAAATACTCCGGGACTTTCAGAAATTGTCAAAGCACCTGGTGAAGGTCAATTTGACTCCTGGGCACCTGACAACATCTCGCCGTTGGTTGCTTACCTTTCAACTGAGGACTGCCCTTCAACAGGCAAAGTATTTTTTGTTCAAGGCGGCCAGGTCCGTCTCTTCCAGCCATGGACTCTAACTACAGAAATTGAGAAGAGCTCCAAGTGGACTGTGGAAGAGCTTCAAAAAGAGATGCCAAAACTTCTCGGCTAAAAAGCCAAATAGATGCAAAAGAGGGGCCGGCAACCTGAACAGTTGCCGGCCCCTCTTTGTTTAGTTATTCAGTAATGTCTCGAAGCTTTCCGGCCATCTCTAATCCGGCAGCATCAGGTGTAGCGGTTTGCATCGCCATAAGTTTGGCCATGTCGCCTTCAACCTTGATCTTTCCTGCCATGAATGCCTGCATTCCAGCTTGTGGATTGCCTTCAACCAAGATTGCCTTGGCAGTTGGGTAGTCAAGGGTTACCTTGAGCTCGGCATTCTCCATGTGACCTAGGTCCATTTCGAGCTGACCGCCCGAGGTGTCCATGTGGGCATCAATGTTTCCTTCACCGAAGGGAACCTCAGTGATAACCAGATTCATCTTGACGCTCCCAGGCATGACGGAAGCCTCAGCGCCAGCCTCTTCACGAAGAGCTTTTGCTGCATCGATCCACTCACTACTTAAGAATGGGTATTTAGCCATGATTTTTTATAATCCTCCAGATCGTATTTCCAAAAAGGTAATCGTGCCTTGTGCACAAATGCCTCACCGTTACTCTAACTCTAATGGCTGAGCTAACGCCAAAGCTAGCAGAACTACTAGCATCTTGTATTGTGAATGCGATTTTAGAAGGAGCTGAGCCTTTCTCAGCACAAGCTGGTCCACATGGAGTTTTGGTTTTACACGGCTTCACCGGCAACCCCCAGTCCATGAGACCGATAGCGGAGGCGCTAAATAGGGCCGACTTTAGCGTTGAGCTGCCTCTTTTACCTGGTCATGGCACATCTATGGAGGACATGGTTCCCAAGCGGTTCAGTGATTGGCTAGAAGCCGCCGAGTCTGCCTATTCGGCAATTTCAGCCAAATACGAGGACATTTATGTTGTAGGGCTCTCCATGGGAGGAACCCTGGCCTGCTATTTGGCCGCCAATCATCTGGAAATTAAGGGTCTTGTGCTTGTCAATCCTTTCGTGGATCCACCTGCAAAAGAGTACCGAGAGATTGTAGAAGGGCTCTTGGAACAAGGCATGGAGATTGCCCCGGGAGTAGGTTCGGACATAAAAAAGCCTGGGATGAAGGAGTTGGCATATGAGGGAAGCCCGCTAAGAGGCGCACTTTCGCTATTTGACGGCCTAGATGCCCTTCAGGAAAAGTTGGTTAAAATCAGGTGCCCGATACTCTTGTTTTCAAGCCGAGAGGACCATGTAGTGCCAAGCTCGTCAGGGGATGTGCTTGTGGAGAACGTATCTGGATTATGCGAGCGAGTCTGGCTTGAAAATAGCTACCACGTAGCAACTCTTGACTTCGACCAAGAACTGATTGAGTCAAAAGCCGTTGAGTTTTTATTATCCCTTTCTTCCAAGTAACATTTTTTCTAAAAGTGATTTCAAATGAATAACGAAAATTTAATAACAGAAAAAGACGTTGCTCATGTAGCGGCCCTGGCCCGTCTACACCTGACAACAAAAGAGATTGCAGATTTCACTACCCAGTTGCGCTCGATACTCGAACACGGCAGGGATATCACAGCACTAGATTTGGCCGGCATTCCCCCGACTTCCGGACCTATTCCGCTTGAAAATGTTTTCCGGGAAGACGTGGCGGGAAGCTGCATTGATAAAAGTGAAGTTCTCTCTCAGGCCCCAGGCCACCAAGAAGGCCAATTCTTGGTCCCTCCGCTACTTGATGGAAGTGAATGAAATTGTCTGACAAACCATTGAGCGCAAAAGAGATTGCAGCCGGCATCAAAAATAAAACCTTTAGTGCTACTGAAATAGTTAGAAACTCGCTTTCGCGTATTGACAAACTTGACGGAGATATTCATGCCTTTTTGGCAGTAACTGGAGACCAGGCACTGCTTAGGGCAAAAGAGATCGATGAGATGGTGTCTAAGGGTGAGGATCCCGGAATTCTGGCAGGAGTTCCCATTGGAATAAAGGACAATATCTGCACTCGCAAAGTAGCCACAACTTGCGGCTCAAAAATTTTAAACGAGTGGAAGCCGCCTTATGACGCAACTGTAATAGAAAAACTGAGATCCCAAGGCGCCATTGTTGTGGGAAAAACCAACATGGATGAGTTCGCAATGGGCTCCTCTACAGAACATAGCGCATTTGGGCCAACTAGAAATCCGCACAATATCAACTGCGTGCCTGGAGGATCAAGTGGAGGAAGTGCGGCTTCTGTCGCATCAGGAATGGTTCCACTTGCCCTAGGAAGTGACACCGGAGGATCAATTAGACAGCCGGCAGCCTTTTGCGGCGTGGTTGGGCTTAAGCCGACTTATGGACTTGTCTCAAGATACGGCTTGGTTGCCTTTGCCTCTTCACTGGATCAAATAGGGCCTTTTTCAAGAAATGTAGAAGACAGCGTTCTTTTGTCTAATGCAATTATGGGCCACGACCCACTTGATTCGACTTCACTTGATATAGAAACCCCCCCGATAAAGATTGACATTGACAAAGGCGTAAAAGGACTTCGCATCGGCATCATTAGTGAGTTCTTAGAAGGGATTTCTCCCGAGATTTCAAAAGCAATCGAACTGGCTTGCAAGTATCTCGAAGAGGGAGGCGGGCAAATCGAGAGTTGTTCGGTTCCATCTGTGAGACAGTCGCTGTCTGCCTACTATTTAATCGCCCCGGCTGAGGCATCGTCGAACTTGGCCCGCTTTGACGGAGTCCGTTTTGGAATGCGGGTGGATGGGAAAAATGCTGAGGAGATGATGGTTAATACCAGGACGGCAGGCTTTGGAAATGAAGTAAAGCGACGGATAATGTTAGGGACTTACGCGCTTTCTGCAGGGTACTATGACGCTTATTATGGCAGTGCACAGAAACTAAGGACGCTTGTTATAAGAGATTTTAAAAGCGCTTACCAAAAATTTGATGTGCTCCTTAGCCCAACCACGCCTACGACGGCTTTTGAAATCGGAGCAAAAGTCGACGATCCCCTTACAATGTATTTATCCGATGTCTGCACTATCCCAACCAATCTGGCCGGACACCCTGCAATAAGCGTGCCCTTTGGCCATGATTCAAAAGGCCTGCCAATCGGCCTGCAGGTCTTGGCGCCTGCCTTGAAAGACAACTTGACCCTTAGAGTGGCAAAATACTTAGAGAGCGCAGTGGAAAAAGCCAATGTCTGAAGAGAAGTATGAACCCGTAATAGGACTTGAAGTCCACTGTGAACTTAAAACCGCTACAAAACTGTGGTGTGCATGTCCCAATGAATTTGGGGGCGAACCAAATACCCACATTTGTCCGATATGTCTCGGGCTTCCCGGAACTTTGCCGGTATTAAATAGAAATGCAGTTGAGTATGCAATGTGGATTGGCGCGGCATTGAACTGCGAGATAAAGCCGTCAAAGTTCCATAGAAAAAATTACTTCTACCCAGATATGCCCAAGGATTTTCAAATCTCGCAATATGACGAACCAATTAATGTGCAGGGTTATTTGGACTTGCCAACCGGGATCCGAATTAGAATCGAGAGGGCACATATCGAAGAAGACACGGGCAAATCTTCCCATTTAGGAAAAAGCGGGCGAATACATGCCTCATATGGAGCCCTAGTCGACTACAACAGAGCCGGTGTCCCTCTGGTGGAAATTGTTTCAGCGCCAGATATCAGAAGTTCCGAACAAGCCAAGGACTATGTCTCTGAGTTAAGAGCAGTACTGGTTGCAACGGGGGCCACTGACGGCCGCATGGAAGAGGGTTCACTTAGAGTTGATGCAAACGTGTCGGTCAGAAAAGGACCAAATGCGCCCTTTGGCACCAGATGTGAAATCAAAAACGTGAACTCGCTAAGATCACTGGTCCGAGCAATCGAGTATGAAATTAAAAGACAGATTGAAATCTTAGAAGACGGCGGAAGAATTGTCCAACAAACCAGGCACTTCAACGAAGACACTCTTTCCACTGTTGCCCTAAGATCCAAAGAGGAGGCGCAGGATTACCGCTATTTCCCAGAGCCGGATCTGCCACCAGTCTCTCCATTGGATACTTGGATAAACAAAGTAAAACAAGAGCTTCCTCCACTCCCCTCTCAAAGACGTGCAAAGGTAAAAGAGACATTTGGCACTGCCGAAGACAGCCAAATTATTACTCTGGTGGAACAAGACTTAGACGGCCTTTTCCTAGATGTGGTTTCCCGTGGCGCAGACTGTGAGATTGCTCTAAGGAGATTGCTTAATGAAGCCGCATCTCAAATTGAAGCAGCCAAAAAGTTAGATGCACAAGATTTTGCAGAACTTATTGGAATGGAAAAAAGCGGCAAACTCTCTGCTACGCAGTGCAAAGCCGTGCTTGCCAATATGCTGGAAGGCGGCGGATCACCTATGCAAATTGCGGCTTCACTTGGTTTTGAGGGAATGAATTCAAACGAGCTTGAAGAAGTGATTACCCAGATTATTAATGATAACCCGGATGCCTTCGAGCGATTTAAGGCCGGAGATGAAAAAGTATCCCAGTTCTTTGTGGGACAGGTAATGAAAGCCACCAAAGGCAAGGCCAATGGGAAAGCAGTAATTGAATTCCTTGAGGCCAAGAAGTCCTGATATCGCTATTCAAAAGCACCCTTGCAGTTAATACTTTTTAATGCCAGCCATTGGGAGCCGACTCCCGCACGGTATTAAAGGATAGACGTAAAAACAGCTAAATCGGCTGTCTTTACCTTCGAGAAGAACTGTTATGTGGAAGCCAGCATTACTTCAGATGATGAAACTCTTAGGCTCTTATCTTTATGGGGATCAGATATCATAACTACTGAAATAATTGATGCCACGAGCAAGCAAAATGCACCAACCAAAAAACCAACGCTGAAGCCGTGGATGGTTCCATTTAAAACAACTGTTTGATTCGCAAAGTTCTTGCCGATGTAGTTTCTGGTGGCATTAGCGGCAATTGTATTTAAAAGCGCAGTCCCAAGCGTTCCTCCAATTTGCTGGCTCGTGTTTAATGTCGCACTTGCTACTCCAGCATCATGGTGTGAAACTCCTACTAAGGCAGTGGAACTCAAAGAAACGAATGCAAAACCCATTCCCATGCTCATGACTATTTCAGAGGGCATTACATGTATAAAAAAATCGGTGTGAAGGCCGATTTGGCTCATCCATAAAAGACCTCCCGATCCGGCCAGAAAGCCAAGCGCCATAAGGGGCCGAGGCCCTGTTTTAGGCAAAATTTTGCTCGCAGCGCCTGCAGCTAGGATAATCCCTGCTGAAAAAGGAAGAAAGGCAAAGCCTGCCTTAAGAGCGGAGTAGTTTAAAACTCCCTGGAAATAAAAGGTGAGAAAAAGAAATGCACCAAACATGCCAATTCCAGCCGCAAGTGATACCAAGTACGAAGCCCCGCGATTCTTGTCCAAAATTATTCGCATAGGTAAAAGAGGATTGGAAGAAACATTGGATTCGTAGTAAATAAATCCGGCCAATAGAACAAGTGCCGTAATAATATAAAGAATCGTTGAAGCAGACCCCCATCCATTCGTACTTGCAACAGTGAAACCATAAACCAAGCTGACTAACCCTAAAGTTGCCAACACGGCGCCGGGAACGTCGTACTTTGTATTGCCTTCAGCCTTGCTCTCTTTCACTATGACTATTGCTGCAATTGCAGTTAGAATAGCAACAGGCGTATTTACGAACAAACACCAGCGCCACGAAGCGTACTGGGTTAACACGCCGCCGACTATGAGTCCAATAGCGGCTCCTCCGCCGGCAATTCCTCCATAAACGCCAAAAGCAGTTGCTCGTTCTTTGGGCTCGGTGAAAGTTACTGTAATAAGAGAAAGAGCGGCAGGCGCCATAACTGCACCAAATCCTCCCTGGAGAGCTCTGGCTGCAAAAAGCATAGGACCGTTAAGCGCAAAACCGCCTAGGGCTGAACTGGCTGCAAAACCCAGCAACCCAATAACAAATATTTTCTTCCGTCCAACGTAATCAGCGATTCTCCCGCCAAGCAGCAAGAGCCCGCCAAATGAAAGCGTGTAGGCAGTGATAACCCACTGCCTATTACCGGTGGAAATAGAAAGAGCTTTCTCTGCAGAAGGAAGAGCAATATTGACTATTGACGCGTCTAAAACAATCATTAGCTGTGCCAAAGCAATGACAAACAGTGCCAGCCACTTATTGCGATTATGACTTGCACTTTGATGATCCTGGGTGTGTTCCACTTATGCCTTTCGAATCTAAATTTTCTAAACCGGTACTGAATTTGAAAGTAGTTCTAGTTGAACAACCATTTGCACGGGAGTTCAACCTAACGTCATCTCAATAAATGACCACGGGATATGTCTTTAACCAATTAGCACCAAAAGTCAAAATAGTTATGACAATTCACCATTTGCCGAGAACTTATGCCAAAGGTGCGAATTTTGTCTAATCCATGTAGTTAGCATAGCGATGCAGACCAAATGCCTGGCACATCAATTAAATTTATCTCAGGACATTGGCAGATTCTTAAAGGCTTGCTCCCCTGCGCATGGATTTGGAGCTCGTGTACTGTACGTATGTAAAAAAGTCGTAATCTGGTGAAATGAGTGACGCCACGACTGAAGTAAAGAAAAGCCTAAAAATAAGAAGCCATGAGGTCACCGACGGCTACAAAAGAGCACCTGCCAGAGCGATGCTTCGAGCTATAGGGATGACCGACAACGATTGGAATAAACCTCAAATTGGAGTTGCGTCCTCGTGGAATGAAGTTACTCCTTGCAACATGCCACTGGACCGCCTCGCCAAAAAAGCAAAGGAAGGCGTGCGATATGGAGGCGGCTACCCGATTGAATTCGTGACCATTGCCGTCTCAGATGGCATCTCAATGGGCCATGAAGGCATGCGGGCTTCACTTGTGAGTAGAGAAGTCATTGCCGACTCAATTGAGACGGTGATGCACGCAGAGCGCTTTGATGCCATGGTGACTTTAGCTGGTTGTGACAAATCGCTTCCCGGGATGCTGATGGCTGCTGCGCGCTTAGACCTGCCTGCGGTATTTGTCTATGCAGGCTCTATTTTGCCCGGAAGACTAAATGACCAAGCTTTGGACATCGTCAGTGTTTTTGAAGCAGTCGGAGCCAGGGCGGCAGATGCTTTAAGTGATGAAGAACTGTCGCTAATAGAGATGCGGGCATGCCCGACCGAGGGATCCTGTGCTGGCATGTTCACGGCAAACACTATGGCTTCAGTAGCAGAAGCCATAGGAATGTCACTTCCCGGAGGAGCCTGTGCTCCAGCTGTTGATCGAAGGCGCGACGATCAAGCTTTCGATGCGGGCAAGGCTGTCGTGAGGCTATTGGAACTTGAACTTACTCCAAGAAAGATAATGTCCAAAAAGGCATTTGAGAATGCGATTTCAGTTGTTATGGCTCTTGGCGGTTCGACTAATGCCGTTCTTCATTTGCTTGCAATGGCCAGAGAAGCCAAAGTTGAATTAGAACTTGACGACTTTAACCGAATAGGGAAGCGAGTTCCTCATCTAGCCGACACAAAACCCCATGGCAAATACCACATGACCGATTTGGACAGAATCGGGGGGGTTCCAGTTGTCATGAAAGAACTCCTCGATGCAGGTCTCATACACGGGGATTGTTTAACGGTTTCCGGATTGAGCATTGAAGAGAACCTTAAATTAGGCAATGTTCCAGATCCCGATGGCGATGTGGTGCATCTATTAGACAACCCGATTCACGCCGAGGGGGGAATTGCTGTGCTGAAAGGCTCGCTTGCACCCAATGGAGCAGTAGTCAAGGTGGCGGGAATCGACACCGACTACTTTGACGGAGTCGCAAGAGTTTTTGACGGTGAGGACTCTGCAATGGATGCCATACTAGCTGGCACTATTGAACCTAATACGGTGTTAATTATTAGGTACGAGGGACCTAAAGGCGGACCCGGGATGCGAGAGATGCTCGCCGTAACCGGTGCTTTAAAAGGAGTAGGGCGAGGGGGAGATTGTGCCCTTGTCACCGACGGGAGGTTCTCCGGAGGAACGCATGGGTTCTGCATCGGCCACGTTGCACCTGAAGCTCTAGACGGGGGTCCGATTGCTTTTGTCAATGACGGCGACCGGGTGGTAATTGACATCAATAACTATTCAATCGAACTAATGGTTTCACCGGAGGAAATCGAGAAGAGAAAGATTGGGTGGGTAGCTCCTAAGTCTCGTTATCCAAGCGGAGTGCTAGGAAAATACGCGAAACTCGCCAGCGGTGCCGAACACGGCGCCATTACCAACTACTGATTGTTTTCCCTAATAAATCACCATTTCCAGTGAATTCTGCAAGTTTTTTAGCCCACCCTATTTACATGGGTTAGAGTTACAAAATGGACTCTCCTTGGGAAGCTAATCTGCCGGCCTCTGATTTAGGGGCTATGGAGGACTTGGGGCTTGAACCTGTTGGAATTGCACTTGGAACCTGTGTCATTAAAAGAGGCGCCATGTATAGCCAAAGACCTACATACGGGGGATTTGGACAGTCGTTCTCACCTTGGACAAATGGGAATGACCCCTACACCCAAAGTTGGCAAAGTGCCTTAGGGAGACTTGTGGCTGAGGCAAAAGCCAAAGGCGGCCATGGAGTAATTGGCTGCACCACGGATTTTACCTTCATCGGGGAAGGTATGACTATCGAAGTAATGCTTAGAGGAACAGTTGTAAGACAAGCAGGCAAGCCTGCCAGTGACATTCCTTTCACCACCAAAGCTGATGCCAGGCAGATCATGAAACTTTTGGCGGCAGGATTGGCTCCAAGGCAGTTAGTTTTTGGGTACTCGTATCTCAATGTTTCTAACTACTTCACCTCGTACCAAATGCAAAGCTGGGCAAACTCTGAAGTTACTTCGCTCTCACAGGGTGCCACGAGATGTCGAGAATTTGCAATAAACAACATGCTCACAGAAGCCATGAGAACTGGATCGCATGAAGTCGTTGACACAAAGGTTGGTTCTCATATTTATGAGTACGAAGTAAACGGCCAGGTGTACTTTAATTTCACCGCATCTGCGATTGGTTCAGGTGTTTGGAAGTGCGGAGAAAGATTCTTTGACATGAGACCCCTTACGATGTTGAGGCTTCGTGACAATATCGATTTAGATGTACTGGAGTAGATAGATGAAAAACATGATCATTATTTTCGATTATTTAAGAGAGGATTCTAAATGACCGACAAAAAGCCAGAAGTGCAAGGCGGAATTCCCGAAGATGCCCTAAAGCGACTTTCCCAGTCTGAAGACTCTTCAGGGAAAAGGGGTCTTTTCACATCAGATCTAAGCGTGAATGAATTCCTCCTCGTCAAAGAGGCCGGTTTCCATCCGAGAGGTTTGGTCTTCGGATCTTCGATATACCACATTGGCCTCCAAGGACGCAGTTGGAAGCAAAGTCAAGAGCTAGCTAATTTGACCCAAGCAATGTATACGGCAAGAGAACTTGCAATGGCCAGGATGGAAGCCGAGGCCGAAGTCTTGGGAGCAGACGGAGTTGTAGGAGTGAGGCTTGATATCAAATTTTATGATTGGGGCGAACACTCTGCAGAGTTCATTGCCATAGGCACCGCAGTGTCGGCAGATGAAGCGGGAAATTGGAAACAGCCCAATGGCAAGCCCTTTACATCTGACCTTTCCGGACAGGATTTTTGGACACTTATACAGTCAGGATATGCTCCTGTCGGCCTTGTTATGGGAACCTGTGTTTACCACGTAGCGCACCGTGGATTCATGCAGGCAGCCATGCAGGCCGGACAGACAACTGAATTAACCAACTACACCCAGGCACTGTATGAGGCAAGAGAACTTGCCATGACCAGGATGCAACAAGAGGCGCAAGAGTTAAATGCAGAAGGCATAGTAGGCGTTCAGCTAAGTGAGAAATCACATATGTGGGGAAGCCACGTAATTGAATACTTGGCAGTAGGGACAGCCGTTAGGCCTCTAAGGGAAAATCACACAATCCCGCAGCCTCAGATGATCATCTCACTGGACGCTTAATAGGACTTGTCTTATGACTGATACTTCAGACAAAGCCTCCAACCCAGCCAAAGTTGCAGATTTACTGCTAACTAAAGCAAAGTCAGCTAACAACTCAATTGCATCTGATCTGAGCATAGATGAAACTGTGCTTTTAGTTGAATCCGGATTTGAAATAGCGGGTTTGGTAACAGGAGTCTCTTACTATCATGTCGGTTATACAGGTGTATATTCTCTCTCTCAAAATATGGAGATAGACCAAATTTCAAAAGCTCTGCATGCTGCCAGGAATTCGGCTGTATATCAACTTGCCGCCAAGGGAAAGTCAATTGGCGGAGTTGGAGTAGTTGGCGTGAAGATCGAAATGAGTCCGAGTCATCGTGGACTTGTGGAGTTTTCAGCAACGGGAACCGCAATCAGACCGGTTTCAAAAGGTGATTCCAAAAGGGAGATTTCAGCCAACTTGGCCAGTGTTCTCTCACATGTTTCTCCCAGTTCATTTTTTACATCCGATTTATCCGGAAAGGATTTTCTCCTTCTAGCAAGGGCAGGTTATCTTCCACTCGGCCTTGTTTTTGGCGCTTGCGTCTATCATGTAGGACGTCAGGCATTTTCAAATTGGATCTCCAACCAACAGGCAAATGTTGAACTTGAGATCTACACTGCCGCACTTTACGATGCCAGAGAGTTAGCAATGTCTAGGATGCAAGCAGATGCAGAGATGCTAAAAGCTGACGGAGTAGTGGGAACAACCATAAAGGAGAGCTCTCACACTT
>JAJYDO010000033.1 GCA_021777355.1 Actinomycetes bacterium
GAGAGTCAATCGTAGCTACGCTCACTCATGGACTATCCAATGCCTTGATCGAATCAACCAACACCAAACTACGTTTGATTACAAGAAAGGCATTCGGATTCAAATCAACAGATAACCTCATAGCACTATGTCTTCTCGATCGTGGTGGCTACTGTCCACCTCTACCTGGTCGAAAGTCTGCATAATCGACCCACGGATTGGCGCGAAGAGCCGATTAAAGCCGTAGATAAAGCCGCCTACGAACGACGCCAAGGAATTTTTGGTGATCCGCATTGCCAATACTGACATTGATAATGCGGTGGCCACGGGAGAAACAGTTAGAGCTATATTGAATGAAAGGATAGGTCCACCTAATTTGGTAATGGGGAAGGTAATTAGGGATATTAGGAATATCGAGTTAGAGTCCAGTAAATTTGCGCCGTTGGGAAACCAAATAGCGTGCGTGGAAAAAGGATTTAATCCCGAAGATATAGCATGAGCGTTCCAGGCAATGAACCACATAAATACCCCTGGGTCCCCACATCCACAATTCATTTGAGAAGTTGGATCACTCCAAACGTTGTGCGTAAGCTTCAACGACGCTAAAAGATATATTGCTCCATAAAAGCCATATTTGGAAATATTGGAATTGGAAGAAGCTGCTTTCACCAAATTCCTCCAAAGTCTAAACTCTCGTGAATTGGAACAGTAAACAGCAGCTCAAAAAATCACGGAACCTTTAAATACTCCGCCACGACACATGCTTGGCGAAAGGGAAATTTTTCCTACTCATCTCGGGGAATAATATTGAATTACTTCGACGCGTAAATAATGAAATTTCCGAATAAATCTCTGAGCTTTGGCACCAACCGAACATTTCTAAATATTCTACCTACCGGTTCCGCTCCTTGGATGTATTGTTAAAAATTGCAAGCGGAGGGCATTCAAAAAACTTGCCTTGCATAATTTTTGTTTGTATTGGTGCCGCTGCAAAACTGCATAAGTTGAAATGGAGCTTATCCGACCCGATGTTCTTAGCAACTTGGCCAGGATCACCCTTACTTGAAATCCATCTAGACTTCAATTCGCTGGCCTGCCAAGGTCATTTGAGCCCTATTTAAATACTAGTGGACCATTTCCGAAGTCATCGTGACGTGCTACGCGCTAGAGGGGGTCCTCTGGGCGAGGAAAGGCACACACCACATCACGGTGATTTACGCGCGAGAGCACTAGTGGGAAACTGCTCTTAGCTATATTTAACCAATACCACCAATTCCTTGGCTGCTTTTGCCCATTAACAATCTGTGATATTAAAGGCATAAGAGGTAAATTTTAACCGGCAATTACCTCTAATTTTCACTTATTTACCCGCATGTTAGTTAGGTAATTATCTGTGCTTTAGCGTCGACTAAGTCACGTTTATAGAGGCATTATGCAATAAATGTTGCTGTATTTAGAGATTCTCCGGTAACTTCAATAGCCAATAAGAAAAGCCGTTGGTTTTGCCTGGTTGGGGTAGTTTAGGAAATATCCTTGCATTTGCGGCGCGATAGAGTAGAATTTGACCAGTTAACAAATAGGTTAACGGCTTATAGTTACGGGAGGCTATTAATGTCAGATCCTAATGTGCCAAATTGGCCCGAGCAGCCATCGCCAAACCCTGGCGATCCGTTTGCGACTCCACAACAACCGACTTACTCACCACCACAGCAGGGATATGGGCCTCCTCCGGGCCAAGTTCCGCCTCAACAGCCGAATTATCCGCCCCAACAGCAGGGATATGGGCCTCCTCCGGGCCAAGTCCAGCCAGGCTACCAGCCACCTGGATTCTATGGGCAGGCCATGGGTGCTCTGAATCAGGATACGCCCGCCTCATTTTGGGGAAAGCGAGCAGTTGCACTAATCATTGATTGGGCCGTTATGTTGATTCCCAACGGTATTATTTACTTCATTCTGGCTGCAATCTTTTTGAGCACGGCAGCTCCTTCAGCGACAACTACGTACCTGCCGAATGGACAGCCGTACGTTACCTACCATGCAGGCGCAGCAGGAATGAGTATTTTTCTGTTTATGTTTATCATGATTATTGTAATAGCATTACTAAACGCTCTTTACTTTGCATACCTAGACAGTGCAACAATTGGAACTGTAGGAAAGCGTGTTATGAAGATAAAAGTTGTTGACGTTGCCACCGGAGAACGTCCCAATTTAGTGATGGCTGGTCTAAGGATGTTCATTTACTGGGTGCTTTTTGCACCATGTTATCTTCCGGGCATTCTTAATGCGCTTTGGCCACTTTGGGGAGCAGACGGCAGAGCTTGGCATGACCTAGCGACTAAAACGAAGGTAGTTTCCTCGGTCTGACCGTAGAGCCAACTAGTTGTGAAATTTGGGATTTTCTTAGCTCCATTTCATCCGGTCGGGCAGAATCCGACTTTAGCATTACACAGAGATTTGGAACTGGTATCCAGATTAGATGAACTTGGTTACGATGAGGCATGGATTGGGGAGCATCACTCTGCTGGTTTTGAGATAATAGCTTCACCTGAAGTTTTTATAGCAGTAGCTTCTGAAAGAACAAAAAATATAAGACTTGGAACAGGGGTGTCATCACTCCCCTATCACCATCCTCTTATGTTGGCAGATCGCATGGTTCTCCTGGATCACTTGACTCGTGGCCGGGTTATGTTTGGGGTTGGTCCCGGAGCGCTGCCATCGGATGCATTTATGATGGGCATTGATCCTCAAAAGCAGCGGGACATGATGGAAGAGAGCCTCGAAGCGATTCTGCAGCTATTCACCAGTGATGGGGTGGTGAATGCAAGTTGCGATTGGTTCCAATTAAAAGACGCAAGGCTTCAATTAAGGCCTTTTTCCAAGCCCCACATGGAAGTAGCCGTAGCTGCACAGGTATCACCTTCCGGACCGCGTTTGGCAGGCAGATTTGGACTAGGTTTACTTTCCATTGGCGCGACAAGTATCGGCGGATTTGACGCTCTTTCAAGTCATTGGCAGGTCATGGAAGAAAGAGCGGAAAAATTTGGTACCACAGTTGATCGCAACAAATGGAGACTGGTTGGACCGATTCATATTGCTGAAACTGAGGAAATTGCCAGGGCAGAAGTAGCTTTTGGCTTGCATAAATGGGTAGAGTACTTTCTCAAAGTAGCTGCTCTTCCTCTGGCTCCAGATACCGATGATCCCAATAAGCTAGTAGATGCGCTAAATAGTTCCGGAATGGCAGTGATTGGAACTCCAGAGATGGCAATAAAGCGGATTAAGGAGTTGGAGGGCAAATCGGGAGGCTTTGGCACGTTTCTTGCAATGTCGCATGAGTGGGCTAATAGAGAAAATACCTTGAAATCATATGAATTATTTGCAAGAGAAGTCATGCCTCACTTTCAGAGTTCAATGGATAGGCTCATTGACTCCAGGAATTGGGCTGCCGAAAATCGCCCGTCATTTATTGGAGCAGCTACCAACGCCGTTATGGCCGCGGTTCAGAGCCACTATGCCGAAAAATCTTCAGAAGATAAAAAGCAATAAGCTATTTGGCAGATGAATACTGTCAGGAAATTACTTTTACAAATCAGGGATGAACAAAGAGCGTTTTGGAGAAATGTTCCGGCTGCCGTATTTACCGTAGGATTCACATTACTTTTTTTGATTCTATTTTCCGCTCTTGAGGGCAATACTCGAATTGAAAATCTCCATAATGTCAGATTTGTCCAATACTTTATTCCCTCAATAATCACTCTTGGATTAATAAGTTCTTGTTATACCTCGCTTGCAATGAATATTGTTACAAGAAGGTCCAATGGAGTTTTAAAGAGGATCCGCGGTACTCCCCTTCCCACCTGGGTCTACTTTGGAGGTTTGGTGGGATCATCGCTAATTACTTCTCTTTTGTTGTCAGGCTTGACCATTGCATTCGGAGAAGTATTTTACAGTGTCGGCCTTCCTGGCCATTGGGTATTATTTGTTCTGGCAATCGTAGTTGGTGCAATTACATTTTCACTCTTTGGGGTAGCGGTATCGTGCCTGGTTCCTAACCCTGAAGCAGCACCGGCAATAATTAATTTGATTATTCTGCCGCTTTACTTTATTTCAGGCACTTTTTACCCGATAGCAGCTGGTTCAACATTGGCCCATGTCGCCAATGTCTTTCCGGTGAGACCATTTATCCTCTCAGTTCTCTACGCTTATGATCCTGGAGGAGTATTTGCCTCAGGTTCCGATTGGCACGGGGTTCTAGTTCTCTGTGGGTGGTCCCTTGGAAGTCTAGTCTTTGCTATGAGACGATTTACCTGGATGCCCAATGCAAACCAGATGAGAAAGCGAGGCAAAAGAGCGTCACTCGAGACTATTCCGTAAGTTCTTTTTTAGCTAACGTATATTTAGCTTATTCGGATTTATTCCGACGACTCCACTTCTTTTTTTGGAATACTCGCTATTGCAGTAGTAATTTCACTTTCCTTGGCTCGACGAAATTTCCTTCGTAAAAGCGAAGGATCTAGCATAGCTATCTCTAGATCGCCTGCTTCAAGAGTTCTATCGGGTCCTTGCAAAGATTTAACTGCAGCCGGGAGAGCTTGAGCAATTGTCCAGTTCTCGATGAAAGCCTGTTCCATCCGATCCCTAATCACCGATGCGTCACCGCCTAGGACAACCAATCTGTCTTCGTCGCCAACTGTCCCGTCATATGAAATATGGTAAAGCTCACTTGGAGCATTATCACCGCCTAGCTCTGCCACAAGTATCTCTACTTCAAGGGGTTTCATCTCATGGGTAAATACCTGGCCGAGATATTGAGCATACAAATTAGCTAATGACCTTCCGTCAACGTCATCTCTGGAATATGTATATCCCCTGACATCAGCGTGTCGAACGCCTGCTACTCGAAGCTGATCAAATTCGTTATATTTTCCAACTCCGGCAAAAGCAATTCGATCATGAATCTCACTTATCTTGTGCAAAGTCCGAGACGGATTTTCAGCCGCAATAACTATTCCGTCCGAGCACACTGCTGCTACCAAGCTTCTGCCTCGAGAAATGCCTTTTTGGGCGTATTCGGCACGATCTTTCATCACCTGTTCAGGTGCTACATAAAAAGGCATTGTCATCTTGGGGCCTCTGAATCCATCTCTAAGGTCATTTCGGCCAGAACATCATCTTCAATACGTTGATAACCATCGGAAGTAACAACTGCAACAATAGGATAGATCTTTCTGCCCAAGTCGATTCCGCCTGTGGCTGAATCCTCATCTGCTGCCTCTTTCAGCGCACTGAGTGCCAGTTTAATAGCCTCTGAATCTTCCAGTCCCTCTTTAAATCCCATTTTTACAACCGATCTGGCATCTCTTCCACCAGAACCTGTTGCGGCGAAGTCAGCTTCTTCATATCGACCTCCGGTTACATCGTAGGAAAATATTCGCCCGACTTCTCGTTTGAGATCATACCCGGCAAAAAGTGGCACTACGGCTAAACCTTGCATTGCCAATGCAAGGTGCCCCGCTACCATTTGTCCTAATTGGTTCGCTTTTCCTTCAAGGCTCAGAGCTACACCCTCAACTTTTTCAAAGTGATCCAGTTGGATTTGATAGATCCGGACCATTTCCATAGCAGGACCAGCAGCTCCGGCAATTGCAATGGCTGAATGCCTGTCTGCTTGGTAGACCTTTTCCATTGCCCTATGCGCTATTCGATTGGCTTCGGTTGCCCTTCGGTCACCGGCCATCAGTACACCGTTTTTAGTACGCATAGCCAAGACAGTGGTTGCGTGCCTTATTTCATCCTTAGAAAAACCAGCTAAATTTCCCTGGAACTGACCAAGAAAATTATCCTTTGAAACTAGAGCTGTGAAATTTGGGCCCGGATCGTCCTGAGCTCGAAAAATTGGAAGGCTCACTGACCACCTTTCTGTACATAGTTTCTGACAAACTCTTCAGCATTGTCTTCCAAAACTTCATCGATTTCATCTAGGAGGTCATCCATCTCCGCCTTTAACTTGTCAGTGCGCTCAGTATTTACCGCAGCCTCAGTGGTCTGTTCCGAAGTGCTCTGAGTGTCTTTTTTCTCGACATGTTTCTTTTTTAATTCACGTTCTGTCATATCTCACCTTGATTGTAATCATGCTCCCAACTTATCCAACAACTCGCGAGGTTCATTACATTCCTTCAAAAGCGTTCCAACCATCTTTTCGGTCCCTTTCAGAGGGTCAAGCATTGGAACGCGCTGAAGAGATTCCTCACCTAAGTCAAATAGTAGCGAATCCCAGTTGGCCGAAACTATCGCTTCGGGCCATTTTTTTAAACACATTCCCCTAAAATACGCCCTTGTGGTCAAGGGAGGATCCTTTTCAGCACTTAGGACCTGCTCAGAAGTTACCAAAGATTTAAACCCTACCCGCTTAGCCAGGGATTTCTCTTCTCTTAAGTCATGAAACTGCAGATCCATAGCAGCCAATTTGGGCGAATCCCATGTCAAGCCGTGACGGTCTTTATAAGCTGAAAAAAGAGCATATTTTGCTACCCAGTCGAGCTCTTTGGATAAAGTCAGAATGTCTCTTCTTAAGCCTCCCAGCACTCTCTCCCAGGACCTAATAATCTGGGATGCTGACTCATCACCTCCGACTGCTTCGCCCCCGTAGCGCTCAAAATACTCGACTGCACAGGACAGCCACTCTTCTTGTAGGTCCAGTGCGCTCAATTTGGATCCATCGGCCATCTCTATTTTGTATGAAAGCGTGGGATCCTGCGACACACGACGCAGAGCCTCGATCGGTGATTTCGGTGTTCTGTCATGTTTCGGTGATTTTGAGTCCTCAATCATCGCTAGAGCAAAAGCCGTGGTCCCAAGCTTGAGAAATGTTGAAGTCTCCGACATATTGGCATCCCCAATAATTACGTGCAGCCTTCTGTATCTATCGGAGTGAGCATGGGGCTCATCTCTGGTGTTGATGATCGGGCGCTTTATTGTAGTTTCAAGTCCGACGACTTCTTCAAAAAAATCAGCTCTTTGTGAAATCTGGAATTCAACATCTGAGTTACCACTATTTTCCTGGCCAACTTTGCCTGCACCTGCAATTATCTGCCTGGAAATGAAAAAAGGCACTAATTCCTGGATAATCTTGGGAAATGGGACGCTGCGGTCCATTAAGTAGTTCTCATGGCATCCATATGAATTGCCCTTACGATCCGAGTTATTTTTGTAACAGATAATTTTTCCCCTGGGCCCTAGAAACTCATTGGCAAGCTCCGTTGCCTTGGTGACAATGACCTCTCCTGCTCGGTCCCAGACAACGGCTTCGAGGGCGCTCGAACATTCAGGTGAAGAGTATTCGGGGTGCGCATGATCTACGTAGAGCCTCGCCCCGTTTGTCAAAACCGCATTAACGAGGTGAGTTTCAACCAGAGGGGCCATGGAACCTTGTCTTAAAAACCCTCTGGCATCACTACCAGGCGTTTCATCTTCGAAATCCCAATCTGTTCTAGAACGGTATTGGGCAGTTGCGTAAACATTGACAAGCAAAGATGAGGCACCAACCGGATTACCTTCAAATTCACCGAATGCAGCTATTCCGTATTCGGTCTCTATTCCGCAAATTTTCGATATTGCCACTATTCGGAGGCTACTCGCTTTTTATACAAGAAGTAATAAGACTTTCAATATGCCTGCTAGACAACTCATTTCATATATTCTCTAGAGATACTGCCCGGTTCCGACTCTCTCGATAGAGCGCCCGCCTTCGGCTTGTTCCCCATGAGTCACAAGTGTTCGCACAAATACTATTCTCTCGCCCTTTTTCCCGGATATCCTGGCCCAATCGTCTGGATTAGTCGTATTTGGCAGGTCCTCGTTTTCCTTGTACTCCTGTTTAATTGACTCAAGTAAATCTGATGTCCTAATTCCTTCTTCTTTGGATTCAATTACCCGCTTAATGGCAAGTTTCTTGGCACGCCTGACAATATTTTCAATCATTGCACCTGACGCGAAATCTTTGAAGTAGAGGATCTCCTTGTCGCCGTTTTGGTAGGTCACTTCGAGGAACTGGTTGTCGTCATCCATCCGGTACATCTCAGACACAGTAGTTTCAATCATCGCCTGAACAGCTTTGTGGGGATCTCCGCCGCCGATCGAATCTACCTCACTTTTTGCAATTGGCAGATCCGCCGTTAGGTACCTTGCAAAGATTTGCGCAGCAGCTATCTCATTTGGACGCTCAATCTTTATCTTGACATCAAGTCTCCCTGGTCGAAGTATTGCCGGATCGATTAAATCTTCCCTATTGGATGCCCCGATTACAATAACGTCGCGCACTGCTTCAACTCCGTCAATCTCGGCGAGCAACTGGGGAACAATTGTAGATTCCATATCAGAACTTATTCCAGTTCCTCTCGTCCTGAAAAGCGAATCCATCTCATCAAAAAATACAATTACAGGCACGCCTTCTTCTGCTTTTTCCCTTGCACGCTGGAAAACGAGTCGTATCTGCCTCTCTGTTTCTCCGACATACTTATTTAATAGCTCTGGGCCTTTAATGTTAAGAAAATAACTTGTCACCGAAGGCTCACCGGTTAGCTCAGCGACCTTTTTTGCCAATGAGTTTGCAACTGCTTTTGCAATTAAAGTCTTCCCGCATCCTGGAGGTCCGTAAAGCAGAATACCCTTAGGCGCAGGAAGTTTATACGAGTTAAACAAATTTCTATGTAAATACGGAAGCTCAACTGCATCCACTATTGCCTCGATTTGAGAATCAAGTCCACCAACGTCAAGATAAGTCACATCAGGCACTTCTTCTAGGACAACCTCTTCAACTTCGGGCCTGGAAATTTTTTCAAGTAAAAGCTGGGTACGTGAGTCTAAAACCAAATGGTCACCAACTCGCAATTTCACTCCTGCCAGAGTGTCGGCAATCTCAACGACTCGTTCATCATCAGCTCTTCCCATGACAACTATGCGTTTGGAGTCGATAATATCCTTGATAGTTACAACTTCCCCGGCAAGTTCTGGAGGTCTCACTTCGATGATATTTAAGGATTCATTCAGCACTACCTCATCTCCGACAGAAATTGATCCGACGTCAATCCCCGGATGAAGCGCTACCCTCATTTTCCGGCCCGAGGCAAAGACGTCCACGGATCCGTCATCATTCGAACCAAGATATGTCCCATAAGCAGCCGGAGGTTGCGTGAGCTTGTCAACTTCTTCCCTTAATGCCGCAATATGTTCTTTGGCTTGTTGAAGGGTGAAGGTAAGTTTTTCGTTTCTAGCTACTGCTTGGGAAAGTTGCCCCTTTGTCTCCAAAAGGCGCTCTTCTAAAGTGTGGACCCTGCTCGGAGCGTCGCTTAAACGTCGGCGAAGAGATGACAGATCTTCTTCAAGCTCTTTTACTTGCCCCTGAAGCAGGTTAACTTCGCGTTCATATAGTTCGATTTTTCTTTCATATTCACTATCTGAGGTTTGTGGCATAATTTTCCTCCCTCGGGAAGCTGAAAATTGTTCAATTTATAATATCGACGTTACACGCCCTTATATTTGTGAGGTTAGCAGCCTTGACGATAATATATTTGCATATTGGAGTAGTTTTTGGGCTAATCTCAGTAAGGTAATCTATTAGTAACAGTTTTCGGCACTTTTGGTGCCCAAATATAGTGAGGCATTTTTTCAAAATGAAGGTATGGATAGACCAGGATCTGTGTACGGGTGATGGTCTCTGCGAGGAGATCTGCCCTGCCGTGTTTACTCTTCAAGATGACGGCTTGGCGTACGTGAAAGAAGGAGATGCCGTCCAAGACAGCCCGGGAGGCGCAGAAGGCATGGTGTTAGTTCCGGCAGGCCTCGAAGACGCCGTAACCGAAGCCTCAGAGGAATGCCCGGGAGAGTGCATTTTCATAGAATCTGACTGACCGCAGCTTTATCGGGATTCTTTTGGACCCAAATATCTAGAAACCGTTAAAAATCCCGTATGGGCAACCATTCTGTGATCCGGTCTTACGCTCCGACCTTCAATGTGCCAAGATCTCTCGAGAATCTCGATTGTTTTCGTGGAAAAGAAGTTATTCTCCTCTAATGCTTCGACAAACTTGGTAGTTTGATTTATCGTAGGCAGGTAGGCTAAGACTATTCCCCCGCTCTTCAAGGATTTATCCGCATAAGGAAGTACATTCCAGGGTTCTGGTAAATCTAGAATAATTCTGTCTAAATCAGTTTCATTAATACCTTCATAGATATCGCGCTCTTCAATCTCATATGAAACTGATGTCCCAAAGTGTTCTTCAACATTATCCGCAGCTATCTTGGCAAATTCTGGGCGAATCTCATATCCCTTTATAATTGCCCCTGCTCTGAGCATTGCCATAGATAAAGCTCCCGAGCCAACACCGGCCTCTAGAACTTTCACACCGGGAAAAATATCAGCATATATCAGTATCGGCCCCAAATCTTTAGGGTAAATTACCTGGGCACCGCGAGGCATCTTGAAAATGACGTCGGAAAGAGTAGGTCTAAAAGCCCTCAGAATTGCGCCTTTTGACGTCTCAATTCTTGCTCCTTCATCTAATCCGATAAGACTGTCCATTTCAAATCCTCCAGCGTGAGTGTGATAGGAGGCACCTTCTCGGAGCTTAACTAGATAACGTCTGTCCTTTGAATCAACCAGAAGTATCCGCTCTCCTGCCTGAAATGGATGCGACACTACTTCTTTCGCCCGGAGGCAGATTTAACTTCAGTAATAATCAATGATTCTCCAGGATTTAAACGTAAAATTTTACTTTCCCCTTTTTTGGGCATGGTAACTTGCTTCAAAAGAAAAATAAGAGCGCCGACAACCAGTAATCGAGAATCCGATGCTTTAAATCCTTTTTTTAGCGCTATTTTGCCAGCTTTAGACAGTAAAGACCTCAATTTTTCAAGACCTTCTTATCTCAACAATGGTTGATGAAAGTTTGCCTTTTCTCCTCCCAAGGAAGTAAGCAATAACAATCACCAAGACCACAGCCGCTGCTCCGGCAACAGATGCCTTTGAAGCACTTGATCTTACGCCTTCGACAGTTCCTGTAATCTTCTTGTCAAGATCCCGTAATCGTGTCTCAATTTCTGAAATTTCTATCTTATTTGAATTACTAGATGCCATTACTTTGAACTCCTGGAAGATTTACCAATTGCCATTCCCAACATGGCAATTATGCCCAACAAAATTAGAGTTGCCGCCATGGTGATTAAATACGGAGCCCAACTCCAGTTTCCGTGAAACACAGATGTCTCCACTTGGAGCGCTCTCAATATGGCCAACGACAACATAAACACTCCAAGTGCCACCGTGAAGACTCCCGAAATCCCAAAAGCAGCCTTTTTGCCAAATTGCTTGAGCGGAGCAACTGCCTCTTGCTTGATGTAATCCACAACCAAATGCTGTATTTCAGTTACATCATCACTAATTGAATTGCTTGAACGACTGCCAATTCCCATTTTTAAACCTTTTTGTATTTTAGAGCCATAATTAAATATTCGAAATAAACAACTCTTTAAATGCTATGCCAAATCCAGACTGCTGTATGACTTTTGACTCTCTTAGGATCCAAAAACCCTTGATTTGAACCTCATAGCAAGCTGAAAATGACTCCAATTAGCTGCGATCAATCAACATATAAGTCGAAGACGCTTTGGCCACAAGTTTGCCGTTTGAGTTGATTTCAGCCTCCACAAAAGCGACTCTTTTCCCGCCTGAAATTACAGATGCAGTACAAATAAGCTCGCTTCCGGCTGTGACGGGGGCTAAAAAGCTTACCTTCATTTCTGCATTCGCGCTCTTAATTTTCCGGGGATATGCATAAGTTATTGAGGCTGCACCCATTGCCGAATCGGCAAAAGCACAAATAAAACCGCCTTGCATAATCCCAACGGGATTCATAAATCTCTCGTCGGCAAGCATTTTCCAAACCGTTTTCCCGGGAATCTCCTTGTCCACACAGACCATTCCCAAAGTTAAATCACACGACGGCGGAACCTGGGGCGAAAGCTTTTGCTCTATCACTACTCACCCGGATCAAATGTAGATACAACCGGCGATAGCGCCGCTCTGAAAAAAGTTCTTACGTGCTCTAGGCGCCTCTCAAGCGACATCGTGTCTAATGGATCACTTTCGAGCAGTGACTCCAAAAATGGCGTGTCACTAAAATAGCTTAAAAGTGCACCATAGCCTGTCAGCAGAAGCTGCTCCGGGTCGTGACGACGGAACCTGCCGGCTTCCATCTCACGTTCAAAAAATCGAATTGCACGCAAAAAGAAAGGTCTAAGAGCCGTTCCCATTTCCTGTCCGAGACGCCTTCCCCCCTCCAGGGCCTCTCTTCTAACAAGGCGAACAAATAGCGGGTTCTCGGCAAAGAACTGAAAGCCAGCCGTAATTACCCGATCAACTTGCGTCCAGCCATCAACGGGTTCTAAAAGAGCCTCTTCCAATCGCTTTCTCCAATCCACCATTTGGGCAGCAAAAACCTCTCCATAAAGAATTTCTTTTGAGGCAAAATGGTGCAGAAGACTTGGACGCCTGATGCCAACAGCGCCCGCTATCTCGGTCAGAGAAACCGCAGCATAACCCCTTTCAGCGAAGGCCAAAAAGGCGGCATCCAGTATGGCTGTTCTTGTATCGATCGGAGCTAGATTCGTCTCACTCATTTAAATGTTCACAGGCTTGAATGTCCTTCACCCTCCAAGTGCCCGGGTAAAATCACCCTTTGCTTTGGTATATAAACAGTTTAGTTTGCCAATTCGGTTCCGTGCGACATATCTAAAAGCTAAATTCTCTCCTATGGTTACAGTGGCTATAGATTCGCTTTTAAACGGCCTCGATGCCGAGCAGCTAAGTGCTGTCCTGTCGAAAAATTCGCCATTAATCGTAATAGCAGGCGCAGGATCTGGAAAAACAAGGGTCTTGACCACCAGAATCGCTCTGAGAGTCGCAACTGACGAGGTGGAGGCTGAAAAATGTATGGCCATTACATTCACCAGAAAAGCAGCCCGAGAGCTAAACGAACGTCTCTATGCCATTTTGGGCAAGAACTCGGTTTCGGTTGGAACCTTTCACTCCATAGCATTAGCCGAGCTGAAAAGAGCTTACAGGGAGCTAAAGCTCAAAGATTTCGCTGTAATAAGCTCAAAGACAGCTATTTTTAACGAGATTAGAAAGCCTCTAAAAAGAGACCTTCAAATCTCCCCTGCCCTTTACAAAGAACTGGCACAAGAGATCGAATGGGCAAAAGCGCGTTCAATAACTCCCGAGAACTATCCGGAAGAGGCAAATTGGTCAAAAAGGTCCACAACTAGTCCAACTGAGTTGTTGGCAACTTGGTACGGTCTTTACGAGCAAACCAAAGCCAAGGCCAACTTGAAAGACTTTGACGACTTGATCCTAGGTCTATCCGAGTTGATTGAAAAGGATCGATTAATTCGAGATCAATCTCGGTGGAGACACAAATCCTTTTACGTTGACGAATTCCAAGATGTGAACCCAAGTCAGTATCGCTTGCTAATGAACTGGCTGGGCGAAGAGCGCGATCTTTGCGTCGTTGGCGATCCAAACCAAGCAATCTATTCATGGAACGGAGCCGATCCAAAACTCATGCTTGGCTTGGCCAACACTTACCCTGATGCCGAAATAATCTCTCTTAAAAATAACTACCGTTCAACTCCGGAAATCGTGTCGGCTTCAAATCAGCTAATTACAAGCAAGGAAAAACACTTCGGTTCTATGGTATCGACAAGGGCAAACGGTGTTACTCCAAATATCCACGAATGCCAACATGAGGCAGAAGAACTAGCTGAATTGATTGAAAATATCATGGAAATGAGAAAAAGAGGCTACGACTATTCAAAACAAGCAGTATTAGCCAGGACCAATGCCCAGCTGCCTCAAGTGATCGAACTTCTTGAGTCACAGGGCATTCCGCTGAATAACAAGGATGATTACCGCAAAGAGACATCGCAGCTCGTCGAGGCTCAAATTGCCTTTATCCGCACTAAAGTCGATTCCTTTCCGCTTCAGAGCCTTCGCTACGACCTAACCCGACAGTTTGTTTCCCCGGGGATTTCAAGCGAGCCAAATGAAGTTGCAATTGCCTTGGATGAATACTTAAAACTTGATCCCGATGGCTCAATTTCTAGCTTTCTGACTTGGTTTACTTCTCTGCCAAGCCGGCAAAACCGACCCAGTTCAATTGGAGTCGAAGTCACTACCATGCATAAAGCTAAAGGGCTTGAGTGGCCGGTTGTGCACGTAATAGGCGTAGAAGAGGGCTATCTCCCCCTAAGGCCCCTTTCATATGAAAGCCATGATGAAGAACAGAGACTATTTTATGTCGCCTGCACCAGGGCAAATGCAGAACTCCATCTTTATTGGGCACATCAAAGGATGGAAAAAAATGTAAATAGATCCCGGAAACCATCTCCATGGTTAAGCTGGATTGAGCCTCAGGCAAGTCAAGCCCCAGCCCTGTCGAATTCTGAAAGAGTCGAAAAGCTCCGTTTAATACTGCAAGCGTCAAAAAAAGAAGATCCAATTGCACCAGATGATAAACCTGCGAGACATAGGATAAAACAGTTGCGAACATGGCGCTTAGAAACTAGCGCTGAACTTGGAGTGAGACCTGAAGTCGTAATTAGTGACGCGACATTAGTTCTTTTGGCAAAGTATCCCCCGGTAGATATTCAAGAACTTAAGAATGTAGTTGGCCTAAGCGAGAAAATATTTGTTCAATATGGAAATGAAATTCTATCCAAACTTTCAAACTAACAGCCGAACAGTTGGGCTATTCGAAAACATTTAGAACATTTTTCAACATCTAAATCATTAACTTGAAAATACTCGATTGAAAACATCTTCTATTTCTAGATGATGAATTGCGCTGCTTCCGGTCGCGGGTGATCCTGCCCCTACTCTACAAACCGATCTAAATTTCACGCCCGAAGGAACTAAATCTTGGAGTCGAGTCGCCACAAATGGCCACGGGCCCATATTGTCCGGCTCATCTTGAAGCCAAATAATTTCCTTAAGATTCTCATATTTCTCAAAGACTTCTTTGATTTGGATTCTCGGCCACGGATAAAGTCTCTCAACTCTAACTACTATCGATGCAAGATCAAGAGTTGCACTATCTCGCCTCCGGTCTCTTTCAATTATCGCATCATATCCGACTTTTCCAGAGCACAATATTAATCTTTGAATGCTTTCGAAATCTTTAGTATTTGCATCTGACCCAAATTGACCTTCATCAATTACCGGTATGAAATTACCTTTAATTATTTCTTCGACTTTGGATCTAGATTGCTTTGCTCTCAACAGCGATTTTGGCGTAGCCACTACCAATGGACGCCTAGGCCTGGCGATGGCCTGTCTCCTAATTAAGTGAAACATCTGTGAAGCAGTAGTTGGTTGAGCCACGATTATATTTCCGCCGGCTGCCAGAGTCAAAAATCTCTCGATCCTCGCTGAGGAGTGTTCAGGGCCCTGTCCTTCATATCCATGGGGCAAGAATAGGGTTAAGCCAGATTCTTGATCCCACTTGTCAGAAGCCGATACCAAAAAGTTATCTATAATAATTTGTGCTCCATTGGCAAAATCACCAAACTGGGCTTCCCAGACAACCATTGCTTCTGGAGATCCGATAGTGTAGCCATATTCGAATCCCAGAGCACCATACTCGCTTAGGAGCGAGTCATAAATTCGATATTTGCCGGGTTTTGCTCCCCTTTTAAGGTACTCATTGCGCATGTTAGAAATTGGATAGAAAGAACTGCCATTCTCATAATCAATCCAGGCCGCATGTCTGTGGCTAAATGTGCCTCGCCGTGAGTCTTGCCCGCATATTCTAACTGATATTCCTTCCTTGACCAACGATGCAAAAGCCAGAGACTCTCCAGCGGCCCAATCAAGTTCCCCCTCATCCAGGAGTGATTTTCTTGCTTCAATCTGCTTGTCCAATTTCGGGTGAATTGTGAAGCCTTCCGGAATCTTTTCTATGAGATCTGCTAGATCAGTAAAGGTCGAGACGTCAATTGAGGTATCTATTTCCTCAGGATCTTCAACTGGAGGCGGCATTGGAATATTGGTTGGCTTTGGCGGTGCGCTTTGACGAGTCTCATCCAATGCCTTTTGAAGCCTTGAGTGAAAATCGTCCAAAGCAGCTTCTGCCTCTTCAATCGAGATATCGCCTTTTCTCACCAATAATTCCGTATAGAGCTTTCTAACATTTCGCATCTCGTTTATAACTCGATACATAATTGGCTGGGTATAGCTGGGATCATCTCCTTCATTGTGACCGTGAAGACGGTAGCAAACCATGTCAATCACAACATCCTTTGAAAACTTCTGTCTATAAAGGAATGCCAATCTAGCTGCCATTACGCAGGCCTCCGGATCATCGCCATTTACGTGAAATATAGGTGATTGAATCGTTTTTGCTACGTCTGAAGGATACGTGGAACTCCTTGCATACTTAGGATCTGTAGTGAATCCTACCTGATTATTAATTAATAAATGAATAGTTCCACCCGTAAAATATGCAGGTAGCTGGGAAAAACTCAGTGTTTCATATATGATTCCCTGACCTGAAAATGCAGCGTCGCCATGTACCAGCAGAGGAAGAATTTTGTTTGCCGCCGGATCATTACTTTCAAAATCAGCTAAATCAAGTTTTGCGCGTGCAATTCCTTCCACAACAGGATCTACGGCGTCCAAATGAGACGGGTTGGAGGCCATTGAAACTCTTACGCTTTCGTTTTTGAAATTGGTATAGATTCCCGAAGCGCCTTTGTGGTACTTAACGTCACCCGAGCCTTGAACTGACTCAGGGTCTACTTCACCTTCAAATTCACGGAAAATATTCTCATATGACTTGCCGATAACATTAGCGAGAACATTCAATCTTCCTCGGTGAGCCATTCCCAAAATCACCTCTGACACGGATTGGCTGGCAGCTAATTCACAAATCGAATCAATAATACAAATTGCAGATTCTGCACCTTCTAGGCCGAAGCGCTTTTGCCCAATATATCTAGACTGTAAGAACTGTTCAAAAGCATCTGCTGCATTTAGACGATCCAATATTCGTCTTTTTTCTATTGGGGTAAAAAATTCATCTATAGATTCAACCGACTCCTGAACCCAATTTCTCTCCTCCGGGTTTTCAATGTGCCCGTATTCAACGGAAAATGAGCCCATGTACCTCTGCCTAAGCTTTTCCACCAAAGTCCCAAATTTAATCTCCTTAACGGGGCCTTTCCCATCTACCTCGACTACTGATCTGTCTAAATCCCAAATGCTAAGTCCCATTCCTTCAAGATTAAGTTCACTCACTTCTTTAGTAGGACTCAAACCCAAAGGATCCAAGTCAGCATAAAGATGTCCCAGATACCTAATATTTCTCAAGTACGCGTTCATACGTATTTGGCGTGTCACTTTGGCGCTCTCTGGCGGAAGTGCGACGTCACTGGACCACTTGTGAGGTTTAAGAGATACATCCATGGACTTGAAAATCTCTTCATAAAACCCATACTCCCCCATGAGTAAGGCTTCAATTGTCGCCAACATCTCACCCGATTCCGCTCCTTGAATCACTCTGTGGTCATAAGTTGAAGTCAATGTAATTACAGGAGATACTGCCAGATCCACCAACGATAACTCACTGGCTCCTTTTAAAGACGTTGGATTGCTCATCGCTCCGACTCCTAAAATTACGCCTTGACCTGGCATGAGTCTGGGAATGGAGTGAGAAGTCCCAATGGTTCCCGGATTTGTAATACTGACTGTAGTTCCGGAAAAATCATCAACGTTAAGCTTGTTAGTTTTGACTCGCCGCAAAATATCTTCAAATACCGCCACCAAGTCACTAAAAGATAGATTGTCGGCATTTTTAAGAGAAGGCACCAGTAAAGTTCTTGAACCGTCGGCTTTCTTGGTGTCTACCGCTACGCCTAAACCTACCGGTGAGTTCTTTAATACACCCGGTGTTCCCTTCCCGTCGGAATCCCTCACAAAAACATTCTTCATAGCGCTCGTTCGGTCAAGAGCTCTCATAAATGCATAAGCAATGATATGAGTAAAAGAAACCTTAGGACCACTCTTTCTCGAAAGACGTTCGTTAAGTAATGATCGATTCAAGATCAAGAGCTTTGCAGGAATATCTCTAACACTGGTCGCAGTTGGAATCTCCAGTGAAAGCTCCATGTTTTCTACAATTTTGCCGGCAGCGCCTCTTAGGGGAAGTGCTCCTTCCACAAAAGGTTTAGCTTTCGAAACCCTATCTGACGGGAGGGTCTCCACCACTTTTTGCGTGCTTGTGATCTCGACAAGGTCCTTCACTCTTGTCGGTGAACCGGGAATGTGGCGGTAATCCTTAAAAAACTCTTGCCAAGAAGAGCTCACCGAAGAAGGATCATTGCGAAATTTGTCGAACATCTCGTCGATCAGCCAGGCATTTGGTCCAAAAGCTCCAGAAAATCCTTGGCTGAGCGAGTTTGAATTGCTCTCGTTATCTGTCGGGGGAACTGTCACATGCTCCAGTTTACCCGGGCATTCCCCGAAACTTTACCTATCACCTAGGGCGATAGCATTATTAGTTGTTACGAACTCGGTTCAAGTTGTAGTCAATTTTGACAGCACAAATTTTCCAATCTTGAGCCACAAGTATTTTTGCTTTGCTACTCTGAGAAAGCCGAACCCGGTTAATTGAGTTGAGCGTCCAGGCAAAGCGGCGCATGGTCAGAAGGTTTCTCACCTTCTCGTTCAGCGATGTCGACCCAAATCCGATCAATATATAGCGAATGATTCTTCTCAGCTAGAGGAGGGCTATAAAGGGCCAAGTCTATTCTCATGCCGTGTCCCCTTCTATAGGATCCGGCCCTGTAATCCCACCATGTGAATCCCGACTTTCCAATTTCTCCATTTTCTTGCCAAAGGTCTACAAAACCGCTACTTAAAAGATTGCGCAGCTTTTCTCTCTCTGGATCCGATACGTGAGTCATCCCTTCAAATGCTGAAATATCCCAAACATCACTATCTAGTGGCGCTACGTTGAAATCCCCTGCAACCAGAAAATGACATTCTTGATACCTCTCCCTTAATGCAGCCAAATTAACTTTTAGTGAATCGAGCCAAAGCAGCTTATTCTCCATGTGGATGGATCCAAGCTCTCTGCCATTTGGAATGTATGCTGAAACTGCCACTAAATTACTAACTCTTACGGCAATAAATCTGCACTCTTTGCGATCCACTCCAAAATCAGGATCTTCACCTTGAAATCCTCGTTGAATTATCTCGCTATCATTTGCTAATGAAGCGACTGCAACTCCATTCCATGGTCCGTTTCCGTGGTGAAAAACGCTATATCCAAGAGCTGTAAATTCACACCTGATTTTCTCAAACTGTCCATTTTCCATCTTGGTCTCTTGAATGCACAAAATATCCGGATTACTTTTCTCCAAGAAACCAGTTACTCTATTTAATCTGGCCCTGAGAGAATTAACATTCCACGTAACAATTCGCATTTCTTAGAATCTCACATGCTAACGACTACAAAGAGAATATCTACCTCAGCTGCAAGTTGACCATCCACTAATGCCCTTCCCGTTCCAGTCCCGCCTTTAGATCCCAAACGCGTCATCGATATCTCTAGGTCAAGCTGATCTAGAGGAAGAACCTGCCTCCGGAATCTAGCTCTATCGATTCCTCCAAAAAGTGGAAGTTTTCCCGCAAATCGCTCGTCTTGAAGAACAGCGCAAGCACCCAGTTGGGCAAGTGCCTCCACCATCAAAACTCCGGGAAGCGTTGGCCTACCAGGAAAGTGGCCGTCAAAAAACCACTCTTCTCCGGTCAATTTCCAAAAGCCTTTCGCTCCCTTACCTGGTTCGATTGAAATTACCTCGTCCACGAATAAGAAAGGGGGCCTATGGGGAATAATGCTTTTTGGATCCATATCATCGAGGCTACTAAATTTTAGAGCTGGCTAATCCAGCCTGTAATGTAATGAAGAATCAAATGGAATCAGAAACGGCTATATCTGACTTGTCGAAACGAGTATATGAAGGAGGTCCACCTCTCGTGGTTACGGTTCACGGGGCTATGGATCGCGGGAAAAGTTTCTCTCTGGCCAGAAGGTACCTTTTAAATTATGAATTTTTGACATATGACCGGCGAGGATACGGTGATTCAAGAAAACTTGATCCTCCTGTAGCAAAGGGCTTGGAGGGGCACTTAAAGGATCTCATGCAAATAATCGCAACCAGAAAGGTCGTGCTGGTGGGCCATTCCTACGGAGGCGTTATTGCCTTGACCGCTTCTTCAAAATTCCCTAGCTCTGTTTTATCCGCAGTAATTTATGAAGCTCCCATGCCCTGGTTGGATTGGTGGCATCAAGAGGGCCCAACCGCCGGCACTAAAGTCACTCAAGCCCCATCTCCGGAAGAAGCAGTAACGGGCTTCATGAAGACGATGCTAGGAGATAGGTGGGATCAGATGAGCGAAAAAAATCGCATCGACAGGCTCGACGAAGGACCTGCGCTAATTAGTGATCTTTCCGAACTTCGAAGCGGAGCTCCCTTTGATCCTAAAGATATTGCCGTACCCGTAATAGTTGGATACGGAGCCAAAAGTTCGCCTAGACACGAAAAAGCGGCACAGTACTTAGGCAAAACCATTCCTGATTCTAAAGTCATAAGATTTGAGAACTCCGGTCATGGAGCCCACATATCACATCCAAGAGAATTTGCAAAATTAATTCAAGAAGGAATTAATCGAGCAACCTAGTCTTAGTTAATCAGCCGCCAGCTCTTTCATTCCACGCTTTAACGGCATCAAAGTCTGCCTCTTTGGGCAGTCCAAGAGTCTTTTCTGCAATAATATTGCGCTGAATCTCAGAAGTTCCACCTCCTACGGTCAGGGCTGCAGAGAAAATAAAACCAATATTCCAATAACCTATGGCATTTTGGAATGGGCTCAGGTTGCCCGGAAAGCTCCCAACGTCTACCATTCCGGAAGCTCCCGCCATAGATTTGGCAACCCGCATCAAGTTTTGCCCATGTTCATCGCCCAATGCTTTCCTGACGCTTGATTCCGGTCCGGGCTCCTGTCCGGACACTGCAGCGCTAATCAGCCTTAGAGACAGCCATCTCAAAATTTCACCCTCGGTGTATACCTTTGCCAATTCTTGACGAACGAGCGGATCTTGAGTGCCACCTGTTAGTTTGACTAAGTCAATTAGATCCTTTGCAACCGGCCCATTCCCCCAAAGAACGCCTCCTGTTGACAGGGAGACCCTTTCATTGGCTAAGGTCACCTTTGCAAGCTCCCATCCTCGATTTAACTCCCCCACCAAATTTTCCACCGGGATGTGTACATCGTCAAAAAACACCTCGTTGAACGTGTGCATTCCGGTCATGTCGACAATTGGGCGGACAGTAATGCCAGGCGAATCCATCGGACATATCAGGTAGCTAATTCCCTGATGTTTTGGCACTTCGGGATTGGTTCGAACCAAAAGTATTCCAAATTTCGCAACATGGCCAAAGCTGGTCCATATCTTCTGCCCGTTAACAACAAAATTATCTCCGTCAATGTAAGCCCTTGTTGATAAAGAGGCAAGATCGGAACCTGATCCGGGCTCGCTAAAGAGCTGACACCAAATCTCTTTGGCACTTAAAATAGGCATGAGGTAGCGTTCTTTCTGCTCTTTTGTGCCGGCATGCAAAATTGTCGGGCCCGCCCATCCGATACCGATGGTATTGGATGGTCTCGTGACTTTGGCTTTTCTCAACTCCTCTTCAATAACCAATTGCGATATTGGATCAGCCTCCCTTCCAAAGGGCTTGGGCCAATGGGGCGCCACTAGACCGGCTTCAGCCAGTTCTTCGCCTGTGGGGCTTGGATGGGCTTCGAGCCATTTTCTGACTTCTTGTCGAATTGGATCATTTTCTCCGGGCAGGCTAAATTCCATTAGGCCATGATACGGTGAAATGATGGCAAATCACAAAACAAAAGAGTTTTTTTCACATAAGGAGACCCAATGACCTCTTGGAACCTAGCTGACCTATGGGATGCAATCTCGGACGCTTTAAGTGATTCTCCCGCTCTTATAAATGGCTCAGACACTCGTACTTGGGCTGAGGTGGAAGGAAATGCTAATGCAATCGCCCGCTATTTGTGCCAAGTTGTTCCGGAGAGACAATCCACGGTTGCGCAGTATCTTTATAACTCCAATGAATATTTAGAATCAATATTTGCCATATTTAAAGCTGGTTTGGCTCCGGTAAATACAAATTATCGATATCAAGATGAAGAGCTCATTTATCTGTGGAACAACGCCGAAGTCAGCGCCGTAATCTTTCATGGCACATTCTCTGAGAAAGTTGAGGTAATTAGGGATAAAGTTCCATCTGTTAAGTCATTTTTATGGGTTGACGACGGGAGCGGAGAAAAACCTGATTGGGCAGTAAATTATCATGAGATTGCCCGAAGTGATCCTTCAAGATTCTTTCCTTCTTGGGGAAGAAGCGGTGATGATCTCTACCTTCTTTACACCGGCGGCACAACAGGCATGCCAAAGGGCGTAATGTGGCGCCAAGATGACCTATTTGCAAATCTTAACAGCTCTAATTTTCGCAAGTGGACCGAGGACTCGACTCCGGGCGACATAGCTTCACAGTTAAAAGAGCGCGGCACAATCCATGTGCCAGCTTGTCCTCTTATGCATGGCACCGGGGCCTTTACTTCCTTTGCTTGTCTCATGGGAGGCGGAACAGTCGTCACACTTAGTTCAAGAACATTTAATCCGGCAGAACTGCTTGACACTATTGACAGAGAAGGTGTACAAACATTGGCAATTGTAGGAGATGCCTTTGCCAAACCAATACTGGCTGAGCTTGATCGCAATACCACAAAGTGGAGCCTTGCTTCTTTATTCGCCATTGTTTCATCGGGAGTTATGTGGAGCGAAGAGACAAAAACCGGATTGCTGAAACACAAATCAAGCCTTCTGCTGGCCGATTTATTCTCCTCGTCGGAAGCACTTGGCATGGGCGCAAGTGTTTCAAGCGGAAATAAGGCTCAACCGACTGCTACGTTTACTCTTGGAGATCGCGCAGTGGTAATTGACGAAGACAACAAAGTGATAGAAAAGGGCTCCAATATAGTGGGCCGTTTGGCACTTAGGGGACGGAACCCAATTGGCTATTATAAGGATCCCGAAAAATCCAGCATGACGTTTCCCGTGATTGACGGAGTGAGATTTTCGGTTCCAGGCGACTATGCCACTGTAGATAATGACGGCACAATTCATCTCTTGGGGAGAGGTTCCGTATGTATAAACACGGGTGGAGAAAAGGTATTTCCCGAGGAAGTAGAAGAGGTAATAAAGAAATTCCCCAATGTTATTGACGCAATCGCAGTTGGAATTCCCGACAATCGATTTGGAGAAGTTGTGTCAGCAGTAGTTCAGTTAAAAGATAATAGCTTGCCAGTTACCCCAGAGGATGTAATCGCTTTTGTCAGAGAACATTTAGCTGCTTATAAAGCTCCCAGAACGGTACTTTTTGTTGACTCCATTGAAAGAAGTCCAAGCGGCAAAGTGGACTACTCGAGGTGGAAACAAGTGGCAATTTCAACCTTTGTGAAATGAAAAATTAGATCAAGAAATCTTTTGCCATCCGCTCCACAAAACTCCAAAAGGAGGAGCTACATCCGCGTCACAAGATGTTAAGTTCGGACCTTGTGTGCTTATCCATTTTCCTATTCCGGCTCCAAAAATTGCGGAATTCGTATTGTTCTCCAGATAGTAACTACAATTTCCGCCTTCGCTCCAAATCGCAACTGATACCCACTGATTGCCTCCAACGCTTCCGGAGTTAATGGACCAGACTAAGTGACTTTTACTTGGAACATTAGCGACAGATACTTCAGAACTTTTTACATGCTGAAGACCTGAAATTTCATTAACGAACTGGACCAGCGTCGAATGATCTGCAGAAGTAGTTATTGTTCTAAAGGTGCCGACCTCACGGGCATTGGCGCTTTTAGCGGGGGATCCAAAACCGCTAATAATTATCAAGGAAGTAACAACAGAAACAAACAGGCAAAGTGCAAAAATCGCAGAAACTCTTCGAATTACTGCTCTGGAGGTCTTTCCATCCTTAATCGCTCCGGAAATGCCGAATGTCACATTCTAAATATCGACAAGGTAATCTCAAGGCTTAAGCAGAAATAAATTATCCTAACCAGTGTAACTATTATTTAAAATCGACAATGCTAAATAAAACCCGTCATCGGGGCCTTACCGGCCAATTTTCCACAATCCGGATACAATTATGGAAATCCGTGCCCAGACCACCCTTTCCACGCGGTGGTAGTCGAACTAAATGGACTTGAAGCCGAGCAAGTCAAGCTTCCCGAGGAAGGTGCCTGCTCATATGCATACCAAGTTCCTTTGTCATACGTAGTTGGTCCCGAACTACCTAGATAGAGCGATATTGGTTGAAGCGTAGAAACTATATGAAAGCAATTGCCATTCCCGGACAAATCCGCAATGGAAACATAGGAATAAAAAGTAGCTGAACCACTGGTGCCGGTAACTATCGAAACCTGATTTTCGCTGGTAGAAGCTCCGCTGGTAAAAGTCAGGCCAGATGAACCTGTTGCCAAGTTGTTAACCATTGAGCTGGTATCGAGATACTGCCCAACGTTTTTTGTATAAATGGTCTGGGCTAAAATCAATACGTTTGTAGTATTGCTTTCAGCAGCAGTGTCTTTGGATGTTGAAATAACCCCAAAAAATGTTGGAATAGCAATTGCCAAAAGAATGGAGATTACGAGCATTACTACAAGTAGCTCTATCAGCGTAAATCCTCCTTCGCCAACGTCTAAATCTGTGCTCTCGCACAATAAATTCGTCATAACAGTCTCCTCTAAAAATACGCATAATACCATGCATGTATTTTCTATCGGACTGATTTATCAAAGAGTTAAAAGATTTATAAACCTACTACAAGTAAGTCAATCCAAGCTTGCTGCATTATTTGTTGGCAGAATTGAACCGGACAAAGTCATTGACGGACCAATAAGCATCAATTGACTCGCCTGCGTCACCCCAGAACCCATCCAGGATGTCGTATGCCATAGTGCCCTGATTGACAAAATAGTTATTTACATCGGTAATTTCGAGCTCCCCTCTCCCGGAGGGCTCAAGGGTTTTAATTATCTGAAAAACACTCGGATCGTACATGTAAATGCCGGTTACACAGAAAGAAGAAGGCGGATCGGAAGGTTTTTCGACAATTTCGGTTACTTTTCCGCTTTCGTCCAACCTTGGCACGCCAAGATGCTTCAAGTGGACGGGATCGTCCACCTTTGAAAGAATAATGCGTGCTCCAACAGGGTCTTTTAAAAAGTTATCTACCATCGGCCTAATGGAATTTTCAACAATGTTGTCAGCAAGCATTACTAATGTGGGATCGTCCCCAACAAATCGCTCCGCCAAACCGAGGGCTTCGGCAATCCCGCCAGGTCTATCTTGGTAGGCATAACTCAAGCGGTCAATGCCACTTGCATGTCCATTCCCCAAGAGTCGTAAAAATTCACCCGCATGCGTGCCACCGGTTACAAGCATAATCTCGGTAATACCGGCATTTACTATTGCCTCAATTGCCCATGAAATCATCGGACGGTCAAATATTGGCAGCAGGTGCTTGTTGGTTATATTCGTGAGCGGCTGCAGTCTAGTTCCTGATCCTCCAGCTAAAACGACGCCCTTCATTCATCTCCCTTGTCTATATTGCGCATAATTTACCAGAGTATCTTATCCATTAAAAAATCAGACCCAAATATATACAGTAAAACCCCAACTGTCCTGAGATACTTTTCCATGATTTATGCTGCCTGTCCACCTGGGAGAACGCACCTACATAGACACCAAATTATCTACATATTAATAGCTATTCAGGTACTTTGACATGCACTTTATTAAATAATTCGAGTGGTCCACAGGAGTAAATTACTTGGATGCTAAAACTTCAGCAATAGATCTAAGGAGATTTTCGAAGTTGTCAAGCTACAGAAGTTTTACTCGCTTTTCGAAGCTACCTATCAACTGCATCTACGCAGAGTGTCATTCTCGTAAACCAGCTGATAGGCGTATTTAATAAGATTCCATGCATTCCAGCACAACTTGGAATAAGTTCGTTTTGAATATCAAGACGTTGTTCACCAAAAAAAGGTACGGGGATATCAAGATTAACAGAAGAATAAAACAGCTGACTCTAACAATATTTCGCTGTATGCGTGGAATTAATAACGACTTAATCTTGTCCAATTGACCAGGTAACCCTATTAATGATAAGTTTTGAACTAATGGGATAACTGTTAACGGTAGAGCAATCCGTGACTATTTGAGAGGAATATGTTCTGTTGGGTGATTTGAAACGCAAGAAAAAAAGTATCCAAATAATTTCGCTTTCACTGATCTTTCTCACTTTGGTACTATCTCCGGTGCTTTTGCCCAACAATAAAACTGCAGAGGCCTTGCCCCCTTCTACCGCTTTAAGTTTTACATCTTCCCAACAAGCAAGATCCGTTATTATCGGAATAACCGACATCTCTTGCGAAGGAGGTGCGTTGGATTGTGTAATGGGAGTGCAATTTGCTAATGGAAGAAGCGGCATAGAATTCACTACCGACGGTGGTCTTACTTGGCAAGTAGCAACTATGCCAACTTCGGCCGTTTTTTCGGGAAACGTCTTGACTTCATGTTCTTCAGCTGGGAATTGCCTTGCCGAAACGCTTGACTCCGATGGGAGCCTTCACTTTTATTATTCCCAAGATGGTGGCGCACAATGGGCTACTTCTCAAACATCGAACTTAATCACGGGAAACGTCATTGATATAAAGTGCGATACTCCGCAGGTCTGCCTCGTTGCCACGGTGAACGCCATATATTATTCCGATAATGGAGGAATTAGTTTTAGCAGTGGTTATCTTCCGTCGAAGAACTTTAATGTTGAGTTTGCATCCTGTAAAGCGGCATGCGTAAGCATAGTTTATGACTATGTCAATGGAGCTTATTATATTCTCTATTCCAAGGACTTGGGAAAGACTTGGATTGAGTCATCGTTTCAAGTTCAATATTCTACTGTTTCGAAGGGCACCATTTCATGCGTTTCGGGCGCTGGATGCGTTTATATTTCGACAGGGCAAATTGCAATTTCAAAAGATTATGGAGTAACTTGGCAAGCCCCTAATTCGGTGCCCATAGCACCGGGTGGAATTACAAATGGTAGTTGTATTTCTGCGACTCAATGCGTGGCATATGGCGACACATACCTTTTTTATTCGGACGACTTTGGCTACACGTGGAACGTAGCTTCTTCTCCGTATCCAGCGGGCTCTTACCAACTTGACTGCAATTCATCGGGCGATTGCTTGGATATCTATCCGGAAAATTCCGGAAGTTCATCAGCTTTATCAACCTCTGTTGACAGTGGGGTCGACTGGACCTTAGATTCGACTGATTCGAGTCTTCCATCAGTTAAATTTGTGGACTGTAGCGGAAGTGGTGGTTGTCTCATTGCAGGCACATGGTCGAGTCTTACTCCTGCTTTAGCCTTGCTTAAACCGGGTCAAACTTCTTTGGAGTGGGTTGATATTAGCACCCAGAATTCTGTTCTTGGCAATAATTTTACGACTCTATCATGCACTTTAAGTAATTGCGTTGCCTTCAACTCCGGACCAAACTCCATATCATTATATTCAAGTGATGGAGGAATCAGTTGGAGTGAAGGCACTTGGCTCGGCCCGAACCAAGATTACATTACAAGTAGTGAGTGTAGCTTAACTGGCAATTGTGTGGCAGCAGGCTGGGATGGAACCGGGCAAATCATTTATTCCCGCGACTTCGGCAAGTCGTGGACGCCGGCAATTATGCCTTCTGGGATAAGTGAAGTATATTATGTTTCTTGTCCTTCATCAACTGATTGTTTAGCTTCGGGGATTGCTTTGAGCCCCAATCAAAGCACCGCAATACTGCAAAGCGGTGACGGAGGGGCTACATGGAGTCAAGTGGGCGATTTTGGAACTTTTGAAAACGGAGATTTACAATGCCTGTCCGCATCGGACTGTGTCCTTATCGCGGGAAATCAAATTCTCGTTTCCAGTGACGGAGGCTCCACTTGGATTCCAAATTCCGGAGGAGCAACTTCTTCAATGGAATCTCTCACATGCAATAACATTGGCGACTGTGTAATTCTGACGAACGGCACCTCCATCTACTCTACCAATAGCGGAATCTCCTTTTCAGCGTCGACATTTCCTCTCGGTACTACCGCATCAAGCAGTAGTGTTTCTTGTCAAAACTCTTACTGTTTAACTATGGGCAATCAAAGCGGATCAGATGTTCTTTTACGGTCAGCTAATTTTGGGCAAACTTGGACAGTGCTAACGGGAGTCGGTTCGATGGTCTCGTCGACGAAATTTATAAGTTGCTTTAATACCATGTGCGATCTACTAATAAAAAACGGGTCTAGCTGGTATTCAGCGACATCGTTAGATAGCGGCAACACTTATTCCGTAGTACCAACAGCCGGGATTGCCATAGCTACAGACCTCGTGTGCGTTTCAGTTGCAACCTGCGAGGTTTTGGGCACCTCAACCCTCTCTGCTACTCAGCTTCCCCTCTATTCAATCCAAGCAATCTTTTATTCGCAAAATGGAGGCGGTTCCTATGCGGAATCGTATTTACAGTCATCTGCAGGAGTCACTATAAATGCTCTTCAATGCATTTCAACTTCGAATTGCCTGACTATTGGAGAAGGACTTGCCGGTGAGGGTTTTAGTGCGAGCAGTATCAACGAACCATACGGTGAATACTCACAAGATGGCGGCCAAACTTGGAATCTGGCATACTTTCCCTTTGATTCGGCTACAGGTATCTCAAAAATAAGTTGTCCCACGAGTGTATTTTGCATCGGCGCTGGCACAGTCAATGCAGGCGTTTCTCAGATGTACTATACAAATGATGGTGGGAAATATTGGAATCTTTCGACTTTCTCTTCCACCGGAACCAATTATGATTTAACTTCAGTTTTTTGCTCAACGACATCTTTTTGCACAGCGTTAGGTACCAGTCAGTCCCTGAGTTGTTATGGCTGTGCTGCCCAACCTGCAATTTTGCAATCAAGCAACGGTGGAATGTCTTTCCAGGAAAACGTAAACCTCGAACGTCAATTCTTTGGTTATCTCAGCGGTACTTGTGCCGACGCACTTCACTGCATACTGATGGGAAACGAAAACAATTATCCATATTCAACCGAATTTATGTCCTCTTCCAACGGCGGAGTGAGCTGGACACTTCAATACCAAATTCCGTATTCAATTCAAGGGACAGTCGAGTGTTCCTTAGACAGTATCTGTTTCGCATTTGGATCTTCAGTTGGCTACTCGTCGAGCATGTTGAACGGTCCTGTCATTCTAAAGTCTACTGATTTTGGCAACACGTGGACAGTCGCATCGGTTCCTCAAGGTTTGGCAGGAAATATTACCTCTATCTCTTGCTCCTCGACATCAGATTGCTCTATAGGAGGGGCTATGTCCATTAGATCAACCCCGCTTCTTATCTTGGTTTCCCAAGACGGAGGGACAACTTTTGCACAGCCCCCATCCATACAATTTAATTATTCATCGGTTGTTACAGACTTATCATGTTTTAATTCTACTTGCGTCTTGCTTGGAACTTCCCAATTGTTCTCCTATCCCTATACGGCTTTCCCCACCACCCTCTCCTCGGTTGACGGCGGCCAGACATGGTCTTATGACTCAATGCCCAATGGCCTCATCTCTATCGACGGCGTCTCGTGTTTTTCACAGTATTCTTGCGTTGCAGTGG
>JAJYDO010000034.1 GCA_021777355.1 Actinomycetes bacterium
TGGAGCCTTCAATTGCAGATGCCAATAAAGTTATTTCAGATCTTAAGAAACAACAGGGTGAGGTTGGTCTAGGAGGAGCGACAACCACTACATCAATCGCAACAAATACCACTACGTCAATAAATATGGCAGGGAATAGCGGTTCGGGATGAAAGGAATCGACCGAAGGATTCAAGGGATAACCGTTTTTCTTTTGATTTGTTTTGCAATATTATTTCTTCAGTTAAATAATTTGCAGTTCAAATCCGCTTCCGGGTTAGTCAATTCGCAGTACAACGGAAGGACACACTCGATTCTCCTTACTCTTCCAAGGGGTTCCATAGTGGCTTCGGATGGAACGGTATTAGCTACATCGGTGCCTTCACATGATATTTATAAGCAACAGCGCGAGTATCCCTTAGGCGAGCTCTTTGCAGATATTACAGGATATGACTCAATCTTTTACGGAGTGACAGGGGTCGAAGCTGAGTACGACCAGTATTTGAAGACACACTCTAATACAGGGACCTCAGTATCGAATATTTTGACAAATCAAGAAACAACAGATGACGTCGTGTTAACTGTTTCTCCCCAGCTACAAAAAGTTGCAGAGCAGGCTTTAGCCAATGTTCAAGAAGGCGCGGTTGTAGCAATTAACCCTAAAACCGGTGCAATACTAGCTATGTATGGCAAGCCAACTTTTGATCCAAATCCAATTGTCAGCCACTCAATTCCGACCGAAAAAGCTGCAGTGGCTGCGCTAAACCCCTACACAGATACGACCCCGCTTAGGTCGATGGCTTACGGAAGAACCTTTTTCCCGGGATCAACTTTCAAAATCATAACTTCCTCGGCTGTTTTTGATCACATGCCTAATTTGGCTACTCAGTTCATCCCTTATATGAATTCCCTCGCGCTTCCCAATTCGAATCAACTCCTACACAACTTTGGAGGAGAAACTTGTGGAGGGGTTATGTCTTATTTGCTAGAAGTATCTTGTGACACTGGATTCGGTCAGATCGGCTTGGATTTGGGTGCCGATAATTTAGCCGGTGAGGCGAATGCATTTGGATTCAATCAGGCGCCTCCGATTGATCTTACAGGTGTGAGTGCCAGCGTTTTTCCTTCTGCGGCAAGTTTTGCCACGCAAAAGCCATTCTTGGCATATTCTGCAATTGGCCAGGGAAATGTCAAGGCGTCAGTTCTTCAAATGGTGCTTGCCGGGGCAGCAATTGCAAATAACGGCGTCATTATGACTCCCCACGTGATGGAGAGGATCCAAGACTCATTAGGTCAGACAGTTCAAACTTATACACCTAAGCCTTGGCTGTATGCGACAACACCTGCGACTGCCGCCAGCGTGACTGCAGACATGCAACTAGTTGTCAGCGGGCCAAGGGGAACTGCAAATATTGGCCTTTTCCCCCCTAATCAGGGAATAGCGGCAAAGACTGGAACTGCACAAAATGGCGTCGGCCAAGGAAACAACAACTGGTTAGTTGCATTTGGACCCAATGGGAATGGGCAGAGTCCTTCTGTTGTAGTTGCAGCCGTTGTGCCATATTACCCCGGCTTAGGCTTCAATACCCAAGGTGCGACAACTGCAGGTCCGATAGCGGCTGCTGTCCTTGAAGCAGCGCTGAATATGGGACTTTGAGGTAAAGATAGTGTTTAATTAAATGGTAATAAAAGTTTTTAAAGCTAAAGAGAGGGTGTAAGCATCAATTGACGACTGATCCTGAAAAGAGGATAGTGCTTGGAAGGTACGAACTAAAGTCTCAAATAGCCAGAGGTGGCACCGCTCGGGTATACCTGGCCAGGGATTCTAGGTTGGATAGACCCGTGGCCCTAAAGATGCTTTTCCCGGAATTGAGCACCGATTCTTCTTTTGTGGAGCGCTTCAGGAGAGAAGCTCAAGCTGCGGCGAATCTAAATCATCAAAATATTGTGTCCGTTTATGATTGGGGGGAATCAGAAAACACTTACTTCATAGTAATGGAATACGTTGATGGAAGGTCACTGTCTTCGATGTTGAGGGCGGAGGGCCATCTTCCCCTTGACGAAGCAGCTTTGATTGGTTCTGCAACCGCTAGCGCTTTGGCGTATGCACACAGGCACGGTGTAATTCACAGGGATGTAAAGCCAGGCAATGTGCTAATTACCAGTGACGGAAGGGTAAAGGTAACCGACTTTGGAATTGCAAGAGCAATGGGAGCGGACGACAGTTTGACTCAAACGGGTCTTGTAATGGGAACGGCAACTTACTTTTCACCCGAACAGGCACAAGGTCATGGGGCTGACGGGCGAAGTGATATCTATTCCCTTGGCGTCGTGCTATATGAAATGGCTGCCGGACGTCCGCCTTTTACCGGTGACACTCCGGTTGCAATAGCGCTCCAGCATGTGCGTGAAGATCCTCCTTCACTCAGTTCCCTGGTCCCGGACATTTCTCCTGCGTATGCTGCAATTGTGGCAAAGGCAATGGAAAAAGATCCTGGAGCGAGATACGCCTCTGCTGGGGAGTTAGCCGATGACCTTGAAAGATTCAGGCTTGGAAAGCCGGTGGCCGCAGCTGATGTGCCAACTACCGTAATTGGATCCTCTGTTCAGTCAGAATATACCTCCGTTCAACCCCGATATGAGGAGAAAATTGTCAGCGACGATCTTCCTGTTGCCAGAAGAAGGCCAATTCATGTCGAGACCAAGCCCCCGAGGTCCAGAACGCCAATTTATGCAGCTTTAATCGCAGTCTTAATTATCCTTCTCGGAATAATTGTTTATGCAGGAGGGCGAGGACTTGGATATTTTGGGGCGCCGGTTTCATTTCCAGTGCCAAACGTGGTCAATCAAAATATCTCGCAGGCCGAACAGTCGCTTTCTGCTGTTGGTCTTAAATACAATGTAACTTACCTGTTCAACCAGGCTTCTCAGGGAACGGTTGTCAATCAGAATCCGTCAAGTGGAAATATCGTGTCGGGAGGAACTGTCCAGTTGGAAGTTTCCAAGGGCTCCCCAATGTCTCAAGTTCCAAGTGTTGTCGGCCAACAACTTTCCGATGCCCAACAGGCTTTAAAACAAGCCGGATTTAAAGTAATTTCTCAGGGAGTTGCATCTAATCAACCGGCTAACCAGGTACTTACTCAAAGTCCCTCGGGCGGAAAGTCTCTCTCGACCGGTGACACCGTAACCATTACCTACTCTGATCCAAATGCATCCGTAGTGGTGCCTGATTTAACGGGTATGTCACAGTCTCAAGCGGAGTTTCAACTGGGCCAGAAGAACCTTTCACTAGGCACAACTACGCAGCAGGCATCCTCTTCGGTGCCATCTGGCTACGTAATATCGACTTCGCCGGCAGCCAATACTTCCGTAGCGGTAAATACTCAGATCAACTTGGTTGTATCATCGGGACCATCTACGGTGACTATGCCTTACGTGATATCTCAACAGTCAACAACTGCCACCGCAACTTTGCAGGCTGCTCCATATAACTTTAGTGTGACAATTATCCAGACTCTAACCTGTCAGGCTGATGATGGAATTGTAGTCAAACAATCTCCAATTGGTGGAATTTCAATATCTCCTGGTGGAAGCGTGATTATTTACGTAGGAACTTCCAATCCAACCACAACTTCATCTCAAGTCACTGCTTCTACAAGTTCAACGTCTAGTTCGACTACGTCGTCTTCAACCACTTCCACGACATCGGCAAATACTACAACCACCATTTGTCCTTGACATTGGCGGCGTCAAGATTAAAGCGTTAAATACAAAAGTAGTTAGGGCAATACCAGCTTTTGTATTTGTTGAATGCATTTTTCTGAACTTGACATCCTGGCCTTAGGTGAGTGCCAGATATTTAAGACACTAACTTGCAGTTTCTAAGAAATTAGCCAGAAGTTCTCGTCCGTGGGACGTGAAATGGGATTCGGGATGGAACTGAACGCCATGAATCGGAAGAGATTCATGGCGAAAACCCATTATGGTGTCATCTGATGTAGTTGCATTAACGATTAAACAACTAGGAAGAGACGCGCTTTCTACGACGAGCGAATGATAACGCGTCGCATCAAAGGGGCTGGGCAGGCCGGCAAAAACACCGCTTCCGTCATGTCGGATTGAAGAAATCTTGCCATGCATAAGAGTAGGTGCCTGAACAATTTTTCCTCCGAATACTTCGCCAATTGCCTGATGGCCAAGGCAAACGCCTAGGACTGGAATCTTGTGCTCAATACCCAGTAGGGAAATAATATCCTTTGAAATCCCCGCGTGCTCGGGCCTTCCGGGACCCGGTGAAATTACTACAGCATCCGGAGCTAGCGCCAGAGCCTCTTGTGCTTTGATTGCGTCATTTCTAAAGACTTTTGGCTCGCTTCCAATTTCTCCCAATTCCTGAACTAAATTGTAAGTGAATGAGTCGTAGTTGTCGATAATTAAGACTCGGCGAATAGTCATATAGGCAAAATTAACAGCTTGTAAGCAACAATTGTTCACAAGCACCTAAATTGAGGCTATTCTTTTTGATCGTGGCACAAAATAAGAAAGGACCCTCGGGAGGCCGTCACCACCCGAGAACAGAAGAAGACAAAGCATCAGAAGATCTTTCGAAGGGCCGCTATACCGCCCCAAAACCCAAATACGAAGGGTCTAGTCCGCTTTGGTATGGCATTACGCTCTTAGGCCTGATTGTACTGGGAGTGTTATTAATTATCGTCAACTACATCGCGCCATTTTTGCCTGGAATGCCTTCTAATTGGTATTTACTTGGCGGAGTTGTGACTATGGCGGTGGGATTTTTAGGCCTTACTTCTTATCATTAGCGGCATTCAAACAGGTATTTCATTACTTTTATCATCAGGCTAGACGTGGAAAGACCCCGAGTAGCCGATCGATCGAAACCTTTCAAACTTCTCGGGGTCAAACCCTTAGTTAAAGGTAATGCTAAGTCCGAAAACTTAGCTACCGATTAGATTCTTGCGTCACTAATCAGCACTACACAGTAACTCTCTGACTAGTTATTTTCAAACTGCCAGACTTACACCGGAGCGTAAACCAAGCGTTGTTTGAACTTCGCTAATCAGAACTGTTTAAGAGCATGCGCTTTCTGAAATCAAAAGTCAAGAGGTTTTTATAAATCCAGAACATATCCCGAAGTAATCCACCAAACTAATCGGTAATCCACCGACAAATTGAAACTTGTCCACAGTTAATCCACCAATGATGTTTAGAATTTAAAAAAGTTTATGATCAAAACCGTCGAAGAAGCGAAATTACTTTGCCGTAAATACTTACCTCGCTTGAGGGAAGCACAATCGGCTTAAAATCAGGGTTTGCGGGCTCCAGGATGATCTTTGAACCCTTCCTCTTAAATACTTTGACGGTTGCCAAGTCATCGGGAATCCCGGCTACTACCAAGTCTCCGATTTCAGCGTCAGGCTGACTTCTTGTTACCACGATGTCGCCGTCTAAAATCCCCCGTTCAATCATTGAATCTCCTCTGACTCTTAGGGCAAATAGTTCACCCGATCCACCAAGAGATTCCGGAATGGCAATGATCTCATCAATATTTTCTTGTGCTAATACCCCGGTCCCGGCAGCAACCGATCCAACAAGCGGAATATTTCTCAGTCCGGGTATCTCTGGATCTGGGTCGTCCGGGTCTAAAACAACTTTTATTGCTCTTGTCTTTACGGGATCTTTAAGGATGTAACCGTCCCGAGCCAGAACGCTCAAGTGAGCATGGACCGAAGATGCTGAAGCGAAACCTACCGCCTCACCTATCTCCCTCACAGAAGGGGGATAGCCTTTTTCCTCAAGGAACTCTGAAATAAAGTTGAGGATATCTTTTCTTCTGGGAGTTAGTTTTTCTCTCAAGGGTTGCCCTTTCATTTGTAGATTTGCCAATTCTACTACGTTGGGAGCCAAAAAACAAACATATGTTCAGAAACAAATGTTCACAAAAATGGCGAACAAGCGTTCTGATTGTGTTATAATCGAACATATGTCCGTTTTACTAATGGAAGTTCGCCTTTGCGCAACTGCGCCGGCGGCTCAGCTTAAGGAGGCAAAGTGACTAATACATGCCAAAAACGTGCACTTCCTGTCGGGTGTGCCGAATGGAATAGGGATCGTTTCAAAGAATCGTTTACCTTCGGTTCCCTTGCGTTAGATATGAGTCAAAATGCCCCTGCAACCTCACATAATCCCAGTTCAGCCAAGGTAAGAGAATTTAAAATAATCTATGGTGGAAGCGAGTTTAACGAATACGCCGCAAAGCGAAGTTACACGGAATTAGGCTCTGTTACAGTCGATGACGAGGGTATTGAATACCTAGAAAATAATTATGTCCAGCCCTGCAAAAAAGTTCACAAAGCACTGGCTTGGCGCTCCGCATATCTAAGAAAGGTAGCTATATTTGTCGCAGCTGGTATCTTTTTGATGGTTTTCAATCCATTTGCTCGACTGAATCCATCAGCCCTTCCGCCAAATGTCTCCTCTACGCACCCTTTGGTAATTACCGTTCAACCCGGAGACACCCTTTGGAGCATTGCGCAAAGAGTTGAGCCGGGTAAAGATCCGAGACCACTTGTGGATCTGTTAAATTCTGCCACCGGCGGAAAGCCGATAGACCCTGGTCAGACGATAGTATTGAAATGACCAGCTCTTGTTGATCGGACATATCCGGTGTTGGAGGACTAGTTGTCGGATAATTTAAGTGGGTTTTATTCGATAAGGGCTCAAAGATCCATTCGGCATTTAAAAAAAGAATAATCGGTTAGATTCCTTCAAATGTTGTATGTTTAACGTTTCCTCAAATAGTCTTGTTACTACAATGAGATGTCCAATGTGCGGGATCGACGATGACAAAGTTGTTGAATCAAGACCCGCAGAAAATGGGAATGCAATCCGAAGGCGACGCGAGTGTCTAGGTTGCCAATTTCGTTTTACCACTTTTGAACGTAGTGAAGGTGCCCTAAGAGTTCTGAAAAGATCAGGAGAAAGGGAGCCTTTTCTGCGTGAAAAAGTCGAGGGCGGACTTCGTGCTGCTTGCAAAAACCGGCCAATCACCGAGGCTGATCTTGAGAGGCTCGTCGATGAGTTGGAACAAAAAGTTCGAGCTAAGGGTTCTCTAATCCAAAGCAGCGAGATTGGCGTTTTGATTTTAGAGGGTTTAGCTCAGCTTGATCAGGTGGCCTATATGCGTTTTGCAAGTGTCTATAAGGATTTTTCCGGTCTTGCCGATTTTCAAAGGGAGGTAATGATGCTGGAAAAAACAACTCAGCCAAAACACCACCGAAGACGAAAGGACGATGTTTGATGCCCGATATTTATGGCGAGGTCCCGCCAAGAGCAATGGCAGTTTTTGCTCACCCGGATGACGCAGAGATGGCATGCGGCGGCACTTTGGCTAAATGGGCGTCTGAAGGTTCATTGCTTACGTTAGTAGTGTGCGCAAAGGGAGACAAAGGCAGCGACGACCCTGCTGCTGATTTGGTTCAGCTTGAAAAGACTAGAAAGGAAGAGGCCCTTCGAGGATCTGAATGTCTTGGGGTGAAAGAGACAATCTTTTTAGGTATTCCCGATGGCGAAATAGAGGCCGACCGAAATTTGATTGGAAGATTAGTCGAGATTATTCGTTTTCATCGGCCCGAGGTTTTAATTTGTCCTGATCCCACTGCAATTTTTTTTGGACAAGCATATTACAATCATCGAGACCACAGAATGGTGGGTTGGGCTACTTTGGATGCTGCCTCGCCATCGGCGGCAAATCCGCTGTATTTTCCCAAAAACGGGTATATGCACAGCGTTTCATTGGCGTTAATGACCGGCACTTTAGAGCCCGATATCTGCATCGATATTTCTAACGAAGTGGAAACCAAGGCAAAAGCTGTAAGTTGCCACGAAACGCAGATTGGTGCAGACCCAGCTTGGGTGGAAGATGTTATTCGCCAGAGAGGAAGAGAGTTTGGACAGAAAGTTGGGTTTAGCTATGGTGAAGGTTTTCGCAAAGTACGGTTTGGCTAACGCCTAGACAACTAAAATCAAGCAAACATATGAGGGCAATTTATGGGCAACTTGGATAATTCAGATGGCGATTCGATAGGTGATGAGTTAGATATCCTCCATGTTGACATGGATGCTTTTTTCGCCGCCGTGGAAGTACTTGACGACCAGTCGTTGAAGGGGAGACCGGTAATAGTTGGAGGGAGCGGGTCGCGAGGAGTGGTGGCTGCTTGCACATACGAGGCGAGAGCATTTGGAGTTAGGTCGGGGATGCCAATGTTTAGAGCTCGGAAAGTGTGCCCCCAGGGAGTATTTTTGCCCGGGCGCTTTAAGCGATATGTAGAGCTAAGCCGGGAACTCCACGTGGTGTTCGAGACCTTCTCGCCTTTTGTCGAGCCAATTTCTCTTGACGAAGCTTTTTTGGATGTAAGCGGAGCCCATCTGCTTTTCGGAAGCTCTCTAGAAATTGCCAAAAGCCTTAGAAAGGAAATCTACGGAAAGCTCAGTCTTAACTGCAGCGTTGGAATTGGACGGACAAGGCTTGTGGCGAAGTTAGCCAGCAAGAAGGCCAAACCGAATGCGAAGAGAGTTCCGGGAATCGGATACTTCGAAGATGGCATTTACCGGGTTGGGAGTGATGATGAGAAGAAATTTTTATTTTCTCTTAATGTTGGAGAAGTTTGGGGAATCGGTCCCGTTACCACGTCGAGCTTGGAGAAAATGGGGGTTCACACGGTGGAGGAGCTGTCAAAAGTTGAATACCAAGTATTGGTCTCAAAGTTTGGAATAGCCAAAGCGGCGTGGTTGAAAAGCATCACTTCAGGTTCAACCCAGGAACAGCTGGTCTCAAAGACTGAAAGTAAATCCGTTTCACATGAGGAAACATTTAACACTGATTTAGACTCCCATTCGACTCTTGATATCCATTTGGTTAGGCTATGCGATGCTGTCACCAGGCGGCTACGCGCAGGCAAATTAAAGGCAAGCACGGTTGTGTTGGTGCTTAAGTACAGTGATTTCACGAGGATTACAAGGCAAATAAAACTTGCTTCTCCCAGTAATGACCCAAGGACGTTTCTAAAAGAAGCAAGATCAATTCTCTCCCAAATCGACGTGTCTTCGGGAATCCGATTGATTGGAGTCAGTGCCAGCGGACTTTTGGAAGCAGGCGGCATCGAGGATCAGCTTTCATTCGAAGAGATAAATTTGGAATACGAAAGCCAAGATAATCTGATTGAGGCAATTGATGAGATCAGGGCTAAATACGGCTTAAATTCGCTTGGACCGGCTTCGATCAATGGGTCAAATACGCTTAAGGCCAAGGAGCATGGGGACAACCAGTGGGGTTAGTGAATTTGGCATAAATTCCTCGCTTTTGCCGCTCTTGACCTCGTATTGCCCTGTGGAAAGTTCTGATATCGAAGTTGTCCGACTTTTTTTATTGGGATTTCGTGATTTAAGGAGGTTCATTGGCGGGTGCTGTTGTAAAGCGTCAAAATTTGCGCGAATATATAGGTGTGCCTTTAAGTGACGAAGAGCAGAGAATTCTCCACGAGATGGAGCAGAATCTCTACCATGAAGATAGGGACTTTGTAGATAGGGTCGGCAGTGAGACTGTCTACAAACATGCCGGCCGAAATCTAATCTGGGCGGGAATTGCCTTTTTGGCGGGGTTTATTGGTCTGATGTATTTCCTCCCCAGATCGATTCCGCTTTCATTTGCCGGGTTTTTAGTGATGTTATTTTCAGCACTTTGGTTTGAACGGAATGTTCGACGGATGGGAAAGGCCGGCTGGTACGACGTCCATAAGTCTTTAAGAGACCATGGAATCCCAGATGCTATGTCTGAGGCTCGACAAAAGCTTCGGGACCGATTCCAGCATCCCGAATAGAGGCAAAGTTTGGGAAATTTGGCCTTAGGGGTTGACATAGGGGGAACCAAAATCGCAGTTGGAATTGGAAACAGTGACGGCGAAATTCTGTCGCAACAGTCGTGCTCAGTTCCAAAAACAGAGGATCCGGAAGAAATTTTTGATTTGGTTGAAAAGCTAATTCAAAGTGAAATGGGCAATTTGAACTTTGATATCTCGGACAGTTCTGTTGCAGATCATTTTGCCTGTTGCGGAGTAGGTTGTGGCGGCCCAATGGACAAGGCCAAAGGAATAGTTTCTCCGGTAAATATCGCTGCCTGGAGGCAGTTCCCACTTAAGTCCAGACTCGAATCTAAACTGCCATTTCCAGTTTTTGTCGACAATGACGCCAAAGCGCTGGCCTTGGGCGAAGGCTGGAAAGGCGAAGCAAATGGAAAGCTTGACTACATGGCAATGGTGGTTTCTACAGGAGTGGGAGGCGGGATAGTACTAGATGGCAAGCTTTTAGACGGCAATCTCGGGAATGCCGGCCATATTGGTCACGTTATTGTAGAGCCCACAGGGAGACAGTGTGGCTGCGGATCATTTGGCTGTCTGGAGGCCGAGGCCTCAGGAACTGCAATTTATGCAATTACTGGACGCGAGCCAAAGGAGGCTCCTGATGAAATTAAAGAAAGATGCGGAACTATGGTGGGAAGGGCAGTAGCGAGCGTGTCAAATCTTTTGGATTTGGACCTTGTACTGGTAGCTGGTTCGGTGGCACTCGGATATGGTGAAATTTTCTTCAGTGCTGCCAATAAAGAAGCAAAACTTCGGGCAAGATTGGACTTTTCTAAAGACGTTGAAATTCGTCCGGGCGGACTACTCGATAGTGGACCCCTTATTGGCGCAATGTCTGTCGGCTGGACCGGACTTGAGGCCGGATCAACTTGAAGCACTTTTTGGATTAGGCAGTTGAATGGACGAAATGTTAGGTGAAAGTGATTTCTCAAGGAGAAATTGGTTAAGGAAGTCTTTTCTCGCAGTTGTCAGGAGGCCCGATCTGTGGTTAGTCTCTTTTGTGCAGGTATTTTCACTAATCCCCGCAAATTGGTGGCAAAAAAAACCGTTTCTTCCAGTTCCCGATAAGCACTGGATTGAATTCCGAATGGAAACTGCATTTGGTGATCCAAATAACAGACCATCACCTCAAGATACGATATCCTTTCTTGAGTGGTGCAAGAGAGGGTAAATTCTTGGATATGAACCTATTGAGATACAAGATTCCGATAGTGGTCTAGGTGAAAGTCGATGCCTGATAGGAGTCACCGAGCCAATAATGTGCACGAAAGCGGCATCGAAAAGTATTATGCGCCAAAAAACGCACTCGTCGGGCAGTCGAGAGTATTAGTTTTAAATGCTACATATGAGCCGTTGGGCGTAGTGGCTTCCAGGCGAGCCGTGGTCCTTGTGATGCAAGAAAAAGCTGAACTTTTACACAGCACGGGCAGGAGATTTCACTCGGCACGGAACGAAATTCCAGAGCCATCTGTAGTCAGGCTTGCCTATCGAGTCAAAGTGCCGTATTTGTCTTCAATGGCACTGACAAGAAAAGCCGTTTTCACGAGAGATGACTACCGATGCCAGTACTGTGGAGGGCCGGCAGAAAGTATTGATCATGTGATCCCAAGGGCAAAGGGTGGTCCTCATACTTGGGACAATGTAGTAGCTGCCTGCAGAGCATGCAATACGAAAAAGGAAGACAGGCTTCCTCATGAAATAGGTTTTGTGCTCAAAAAAACACCGCATCAGCCAAGGGATAGGTGGTGGTATATCAGGGCATCTAATGGCAATCGTGAGGACTGGGCGCCTTATTTGGGAGCTCCGGCTCCACTAAGCGCCTAACTTGAAACTCGAACTAGAATCCAAAGGGAAATAAATTTGACAACTTTTTAGTTATTGAATTTGGTTTGGAGATCTGATTTTAAATCGCCTGAATTTATTGTTACTCCGGCTATTGGAAATAAAAGGCAGACAAGACCTTTTGGAGTTATAGAGGATTCTTGTTCGCGAAGCTACGACCTCTCGTCCAGGGCATGTCCCGCATCTTAAGCTGCTTTGGGATTTTAGATTTGTAACAATTATTGGAAGCTTTGCTCCTATGAATCATCAACAGATGAACATTAAAGAGAATTGAATGGGAATATGAAGGCTCCAAAATTTTTTTATAATGAATTTCTTGTGATGTGGGCATAGTGAACAATCCGGTATTACCGAAATATTTAAAAACTAGGTCACCTTATGGATCCGTAGCCAATTCGAATACTAAGGCAACTTAGATTTCACTTGGCGAATAAGCTTTGGCGATTTGCATTGCCGGATTCTCCAGGATGGAGTTGACAAATTCACATATTGGTGTTGGCAAAAAAACTGTAAGGGACATAAATTATTGCGTTGGCTTTGGCTGCAAGTGGCCATCAGATGAAGCCGATCCGGCAGAGGGGAATAAATTAACGTGATTTTCACTTTTAAATGCCGGTTTGGTTTTTGCAAAAGTGCGTTATGCCGCCAAATCCACCTACATACAAATTCCCTGTGGAAAACATCGAGGCTTACACAGTCCAAAGCGGATGGTCTAAAGTTTTTCGGGCTTTGGGACTTCCGACCCTACTCTTTAATCCGGCAATCTGGCAGTGTTCCTAAGATGGAGATGTGTAAGGTATCACCTGATACACGATGCCGGTGAGGGTTGTGGGTTCTAACGGTTCAAAAGTGGTGCAAAATGGCACAAGAAGGCCTAATGGGTATCTGTCGATTGCCGAAGTGGCCAAAGCAACGTCAGCGACTAAGGCAACTATCCACCATTATGTAGCACTTTCCGTAATCCCTCCTCCAGTTAAAACAGCTCACAATATGGCTTATTACAGCACAAGCAGCGTAGAAATCATTAAATTGGTCAAAATTCTAAAGGAGCGGCACGTTCCCCTTTCTTTGGCGAAAAAGATCATACAAATGCATGGCATTGAGGGAACGCGTAAGTTAATTGCCAAAAACGGTGAAGCAGGTGCGCTCTTGTTGTCAGCACTTAAAACAGACGGGCCCACAAAGAACAGAAAAGAGATAATCGCCTCTACAGATTTTGACGCGGAAGATCTAGACGACCTCGAATCACTTGGTCTTGCTTGCTTTGACGACGACAATAATAATTATGACTCCCTAAGCGTTGAGCTCCTAGAGGTGCTTTCTAATTTGCAAAAAGCCGGGTTGAGCAAAGAAGCCGGCTTCAAACCCGGTGACCTTGTAATTTACCGTGACGCGATGGAAGAAGTTGTCAACAGGGAGATCAGTTACTTTGAGCCAAAGCTATTTTTTCACTCTGATCCGGAGAAGTTTGAAACTATGATGCGTGCTGCTTTGGAGCATGCCGAGCAAATATGTGTCTTAGTGAGGCGGAGGATACTAATCAGGATTCTCAAAGACGCACTTATTGATGGAACATTGGAAAACGACATAGAGCCGCAGAAACCTGCGGAGAATTTTGGAAGGAGGCTAAATTGAGAATTCAGTCACGTGGTCTTGGAAAGCGGGAACTACTTATGGATCTCCATGAGTTCAAGGCGATTAGAGACGGAGATGAAGTAATTCTAAAAGGCGTTACCCACGCACCCGTCTCCTGGGAGACCAACATAAGAATCTCGGCAGAAGACATCGGAGGGCTTTTTCGCGTTGCTTTAAGCACTCAAATGCTGCGCCTGCTGGTCAGGTGGTCCACTAGGAAAAAGACCAACTTCAAGTCCGGAGGTGAAGTCAAGTGGGAGCATAGAAGCGGGCCTAAGACTCTTAAGGACATGCAGGGAAGCCGAGCCAATAATTTAAGTGATCCATCGGCGGTCAGGCCGGACCAGAATTTTACTCCGGATAGTTTCGAGAAAGTAATCACATGAGCTCTGTGTCTCAACAAAAGGAGAAATATGACGTTGTGATTGTTGGCGCCGGGATAAACGGATTAGCCTGTGGTTGCTACCTTCAAAAAGCAGGATTGAAAGTGGCCGTGATAGAACGCCGGAATGAGTGCGGCGCCTTTGCTCTCACAGAAGACCTTTTCGGAGGCGAAAATCCAACCGACACGCATGCGGCAGTTTGCTTTCTCCCTATGAGCCCCGTTTGGAAAGATCTGGATCTTGACAGGTTTGGATTTGAACTCTTGCTTGGCAAAGCAGGCGCGGCAGTAGTGTGGCCCGACGGGAAAAATTACATTTACTACTATGACCTTGAACTCCAAAGAAAGGAGTTAGAGCGTCTCTCTGTCAAAGATACTCGAACTACTCTCGAAATGCGCCAAAAGCTGGTTCCGGACGCGATCGATTTACTGTGGCAGTTTTTCAAACCGCCCAGCAAAGAAGGAGAGGAAAGATTTTTTGATCTCGGGCGATATGTAGGCATATCAAGCAGCGAGATGCGAGAATTAAACGGCCTTGAACTTCTTGATCTCCTATTCGAAGAGGAGCATGTAAAAATGCTTTGGCTGGCCGCTGCCGATATCGGCTTATTCGGAGACGTAGCTGTCAAAGGAGAGGGATCTGTGGCAGTAATGCTTAGTTCTCTCCTTGCCACGGGTACGCCAAAAGGTGGTATGCATAACCTGGTGCACTCTCTTGTAAGGTGTTTCAGGCACTACGGTGGAACACTTCTTCTTAATTCGCCGGTAGCTCATGTTGATTTATCTGAAGACGGGGTAGGACACAGTGTCATTCTAAGTGAGGACTCTCCTTTTCCCGAAAAGATTTTCGAGGCCTCTAAAGCAGTTGTATTCAATGTTTCTCCACCGGTGATCAAGGACTTAGTCGATAGTTCGACCATAACGAGGCTGGATCCCTATCTTCACCAGAAAATTGAAGACTGGTCATCTCAAGGTCACTGCGCTTTTATATCGCACTTCCTTTTGGATGGACTTCCCCAGTGGGGATCGAGAAACTGGAATCCCGATGTCGATATATCTCCTTTCGTGCTCCGACCTTATGACTCCTGGGAACACGCTCATATATCTCAGGATCACTACCACAAAGGCGAGACAATGGATGTTTTAGGAGACATTGCAGAGATCTATAACCAAAGTGGGCAGGACCGCTCACGCATGTCTAAAGACGGAAGGTGCACCCTCTCAGTCGAGATCGAATATCCTGTTTCTCTCGATCAGTACGGAGGGTTTGGAGCCTGGGATAACAGGGAACTAATAGATGAAGTTCACAGGGCGCATGGCGAAATGATGGAAAGCTTGGCACCGGGTTTTAGATCCCAAGTCGTAGATAGCCTATATTTCACCCCTTTAGACAATTGGCGTCGAAATGCATCTGCAGTTTACGGCCACGAAATCGGAGGGGACAACAGCGGCGCCCAGTGGTATACAGGAAGGTTGCCTACGAGATCCGCCATCGGCGGCGTCTATTTTTCTCAGGGTATCTGGCCTGCTTCTCTCACGCACCTTGGGAATGGATACGTGGCGGCTTGTTGCGTCGCTGAGGATTTGGGTGTTCGTGATAAAGAGTGGTGGAACTCTCAACCCATGGAGCGTTTTATAGAGAGGTTTCTTCAGAATGCAAAATGATTTCGATGTTTTGGTGATAGGAGCTGGACCCAACGGTCTGTGCTGCGGGAGTTATCTCGCCCGAGCAGGCGCCAAAGTCGCAGTAGTTGAAAAAAACGTCGAAAGCGGCGGCGGACTTATGACCCAGGAGTTGTCCGGTTTCAAACTTAACAGCCACGCAATATACATGCTTTTAGGCGACTTAATGCCTCCATATCATGATTTAGAGCTTAAATCAAGAGGAGTAACTTTCATAACGCCTGAAGTACAGGCGGCGTTTTTATATGACGACGATTCACTTATTTTATACGCCGATCAGGAAAAATCCAAGGAGTCCGTAGCCAGACTCTCTCCAAACGATGCCGACAGTTTTGCTTCGCTTTCCCAAGATTTCAAAAAGGCCTGTGATGAGTTTATAATCCCAGCAACTTATTACCCTCCTGTGGATCCTTTAGAACAGATTGAGCTTTTGGACCAATCAAGCGATGTAGGAAGGTGGCTTAATGAACTCGCAGAAATGACCCCAAGGGAAGTCATAGGGGCATATGATTTCGATGACGAACGAATTGAAGGAGCGCTGCTTTATCTAGCGAGCATGTTTGGGTTGGATCCGGACGGGGGAGGCATGGGTTTTCTCACTCCTATCTATGTACACCGGCTAATGCAGTCATCAATTGTCAAGGGAGGTTCCCACCAGCTGGCTTCAAGTTTGCGTCGCACTCTTGAATCCTATGGAGGAGAGGTTATAACCGACGCCAATGTTGCCGAGATCACTGTCGAATCGGGAAGGGCAGTTGGCCTAAGGCTTCATGACGGGAGGGTTTTTAGGTCAAAGGCGGTGGTATCAACTCTCAATCCGGAACAGAATTTCAAAGAGTTAATTGACGGAAATGCGTTGTCATCGACAATCAAGGAAGCCACCGATGCTTGGGAGTGGGATGAGACGAGTCTTTACGTAGTTAACTGGGGAGTGGTGGGGGAAGCTCCTCGCTATGAAGGAAGGCCAGAAGACGTCGACTTAGCGCTGAATGTGGTTATGGGAATTTCCTCGCCGGGGGATGTAATCGATCACTTTGATCATGCTAAATCAGGCCAAATTCCAGACGGCGCTACCGGACATGCTAGTTGTCCCTCCCTGTTTGACCCCTTGTCATCTGCGAGACACCTTGGAGAATATGGAAATTGCGAGGTCTTGAGATGGGAATGTATGGCGCCATTTGATGCCGATTGGTCAAATCACAAGAGTTCAGTCGCGAGAAATGCTTTTTCGAAATGGAGCGAATACGCCCCAAATCTCCGAGATGCAAATATAAGAATCGAGTTGGCTTGGAGTCCCAATGACATTTGGACCCATCTACCCACTATGAAGCACGGAGGGATTAAACACGGAGCATATCAGTCGATTCAGATGGGGTACAACAGGCCCAATTCAGAGTGTTCGAGCTACTCCACTCCCATTGAAGGGTTTTATGTAGCAGGTGCAAGTACGCATCCAGGCGGAATGGTAATACTTGGTCCCGGGTATAACGCGGCTCGCGTTGTTGCCAAGGATCTTGGCCTTGATATTTGGTGGGAGCTTCCGGAAATGGTGAGCCGTGCAATAAAGGCGGGATATCTGCCGCCAGATCAAGATTAGAGACGGGAAATACGAGAGAAATGAAAACATCCTTGTTGCTAGTTAGAAAGAAAATTCCTGAATCGAATGGTTATCCGGTTCTTGGAGCAAGAAGGCGTGCTTGCTTATTCGTCTTGTGCCTGACACTCGTGATCGTGTCGCTTGATTCAACAATTTTAAATATTGCAATCCCCACTTTGGTCAATGTTTTAAAGGCTACCAATACTCAACTTGAATGGATTGTCGATTCCTATGCAATTGTCTCTGCAGGACTTTTAATCTTTGCCGGCAACTTGGGTGACAGATTCGGCCGTAAATTAATGTTAATTATTGGAACAATAATATTTGGAACGGGATCACTAAGTTCGGCGTTTTCAAGTTCGGTAGGAATGCTGATTGCAAGTAGAGCAGTCATGGGAATCGGAACTGCCTGCATCATGCCGGCAACATTGGCAATCATCACAAATATCTACCGGCGTCAAGGCGAAAGGGCTTTGGCCATTGGCATTTGGAGTGGAACCGAAGGTTTTGGACTTGCTGTAGGTCCGATAGTAGGCGGCTGGTTACTTGCCCACTACTGGTGGGGATCGGTATTTTTGGTAAATGTTCCTATTTCATTGCTCGGAATCTTAGGCGCCTTAATTTTAATTCCAGAGTCAAAGAATGTCGAAGCTCAAAGAATTGATTGGCCGGGTGTAATACTTTCGATAGTTGGCATTTCGTTAGTTCTCTGGGGAATAATCGAAGCTCCCAATAGGGGATGGCATTCATTGGAAGTTGTTTTGACCTCGATTGGGGGGTTATTGATAATTGGACTCTTTATTTTGTGGGAGTCAAAGTCTGCCAATCCCATGCTTAACCTCTCGTTTTTCAAAAAGCGAAGGTTTTCAGCCCCGATGGTTTCGGTTGCCTTAATTATCTTTACTCTTATGGGAGTGCTTTTTGTCATGACTCAGTACCTCCAATTCTCTTTGGGGTACTCAGCTATGGGAGCAGGGTTAAGAGTTCTTCCCGTCGCCATAGTCTTAGGCATAGCCGCACCAATCTCAACTCTGCTGGATAGAGTAGTTGGTTCTAAAGTCGTAGTAGCGTTTGCCCTTTTATGTGTAGCCGCAGGTCTTTTATATCTAGCCACTACCACGGCGAGTTCGACTTATGCAACGGCTTTAGTCGGGATGATTGTCGTGGGGATAGGCGCTGGTTTGGCATTCCCTCCTGCAACTGAGTCCATAATGGGATCTCTTCCAAGAGAAAGTACCGGAGTGGGCTCGGCTGCCAACAGTTCGGTTATGCAACTTGGCGGCGCTCTAGGCGTGGGAGTAATTGGTTCAATACTTGCGACAAGATACCAGGCAATAATTCTCAGGGATCTAAATGGTCACACAATCCCGGCTCCTGCTCTTTCAGCTATTAAAGGATCACTCGGAGGCGCTTTGCAAGTGGCAAAAATCGTAGGAGGCCAGCAGGGCAGCGCTCTGGCATCGGCTGCTAGGAGCGCATTTATTTCCGGAATGGACCAGGGATTGATCGTAGGTGCCGTGGTTGTTATTCTTGCAGCGATTATTGCACTTTTCACGCTCCCCTCCCGCCCTGAAAAACCCTCGTTTATGCCGGGCATGTCAAATGAAAGGAGAAAAACAAATTCTCTAGTCGTCTCTGGGGATCCAAAGAAGCCGAACTTAAAAGCAACTGTAAAGATTCCATCTCTTAACTTTGAAAACTATTCTCAGGTTAAAGAGGTCACGTCGTGAAGCTCACACTGCCCGAGCCGGGATCTATGATCGGAGGGCAAACGGTGTTTTTTGGAGAGGAGTTCGACTGCATCAATCCGGCAACGGGCGAGACAATAACCAAACTTCGAGAAGCCTCAAAGGAAGTAGTTGAGTCGGCTGTCGACTCGGCAAGTGAAGCAATGAAAGGACCCTGGGCATCCATGTCGCTTGGCAGGCGTCAGAAACTTTTGGAAAAACTCGCCGATTTAATAGAAGCTGACAAAGATTACCTTTGCTCATTGGAATCAATCGAGAATGGTATCCCCATTAGTGTGGTACGGGGCTTTTCGGTCGCAGCCCTTATAAAAAATCTTAGATATTACGCGGGTTGGATTGACAAAATGCCCGGGGAGGTGATTCCGCTCACGTCATCGTCCGGTTTTGATTATGTGGTGAATGTTCCATACGGAGTCGTAGCCGTGATAACTGCATACAACACGCCTTCACTCTTTATCGGGTCGAAAGCATGCGCAGCACTGAGCGCCGGAAACTGCGTAATCATAAAGCCCTCGCCGCTTGCAAGCCTTCCTGCACTGCATTTTTCTAAGTTGGCAAAAGAGGCTGGTTTTCCAGAGGGTGTGGTTAACGTAGTGGTGGGAGGCAATTCAACTGGAAAAGCTTTAGTTTCAAATCCCGGAGTCGACTTCATAAGTTTTACCGGTTCGAGATCGGCAGGTAAAGAAGTGGGGCTTTTGGCCTCCTCAAATCTCACACCGGTGCTTCTGGAACTGGGCGGGAAGTCACCGAACATAGTTTTTGAAGACGCTGATCTCAACAAGGCTGCCCTTGGGTCTGCAGTGGGCGGTTTTGCTCTTTCTGGACAGGCTTGCGTAGCAGGAAGCAGGCTGTATGTTCAAAGGAGCGTGTACCACGAATTTGTGGAGAAGTTTGTTAATGCAACAGACATTTTAAGAGTCGGTGATCCCAAGAACGAAGGTACTGTTTTAGGACCTCTTATTTCTCAAGAACAACGCCAGAAAGTTGAGGATGCAATACAAAAGGGCAAAGATGAAGGAGCTGAAGCTATCTGCGGGGGAGACCGACCGGGAGGCGATCTTTCCTCGGGTTTTTATCTCAACCCGTGTATCTTAAAAGTCGAAGATGGGAACTTTCTAACTAGAGACGAATTATTTGGCCCGGTTGTCACCGTGTCGACATTCAATGACCAAGATGAAGTAGTGGAAAAGGCTAATAACTCCCGCTACGGATTGGGTGCTGGCATATGGACAAAGGATCTTTCTAGGGCGCACAAGATGGCGTCTATATTAAGAGCAGGTACGGTTTGGATTAATACCTACGGGCCTGTTCCACACACTGCTCCGTTCGGGGGATTTCATGACAGCGGACACGGGAGAGAAGGGGGAAGATGGGGTTTTGAGACATTTTTGACTACTAAGAACGTTTACATGGAGATCGGTTAGATGCATTTAACTACCCTGGTCATTTTGTTGATTATCCTTTTTTCAGTATTGGCACTCTTGGTGAGTGTCCGAGTTGAAGGTAGTGGAGCTACTTTCTCTGGTTGGAGGCTGCCTGGATTGGATGAGTGGACATGCTTGCCTATACAAATGAAGCAGTGACTTAGCCATGGACTTTACAATTCCCCAAGAGATTGAAGATTTTAGGATCCTGTGCCAAAGTTTTGCTAAAGACAAATTGTTCAAAGAGATGCGGGAAGGGGAAAAGAACAGATCGCTTTCCCAACAATTGGCGACAGGGCTTGGTGAACTCGGCTTATCTGATGCAGTGTTTCAAAAGACTGACACCGTTTCACTTCTTGCTTTGTCACTGGCCGTTGAGGAATTGGCCAAAGGAGATGTCGGCGGCCTTCTAAGGAATGGACTTCCAGGTCCTTATGCGGGGGCAATTTCCCTTGCGACACGACACAATCTTGGCGACACACCCGATTTAGAGGAGATACTTTTGCTCTGCCAGTCAAATAGGCTAAGCGTCCACTTGGCGACTTGCGAGTCCCTGTATCCAGATATTCCTTCTAATGCAAGGCTGGCGTGGTCTCCCGGAAATATAGAAGATTTTCACAACTATGAGAGACAAAATGAAAAAGGCACGCACGTTATGGTTTTTATAGTCGGGCGTGATTTCGTCAGTTTAATACCAACAGACAGCGTCGTGGCGACTAGTTCTCTTCCTGGTGCTTTTGAAGCATCCGGAGGAATCTCTCTTGACTGGTCGGCAGATCCTGAGAGAATTTCAACTTTACACTCGTCCAAAGAGGCTCTTTTTGTCAAGAGTGTTGCAAGGCTTTGGGTCTCTTCTGCTCTTGTTGGACTAGGCCAAGCCTCCGTTGACTACGCTATCGAATACGGCAAATCCAGGGTAGTTTTTGATTTGCCGGTGGTTTCACACCAGGCCAATGCATTTGATTTAGCCGAGGCTTCAACTCGACTACAAGGCGCAAGGCTGATGACCAGGATGGCTGCATCGTTATCTCAAGACGAAGACGTAAAGAGTTCAACTTGGTTTATGATGGCGGCCCAGGCATATCTCGAGTCAGTTGAAGCTGCACAGTTCGCAACCGGTTTAGGACTTTTGCTACTCGGAGGCCACGGGTACATGCGCGACCATCCTGTAGAGAAATGGTTCCGTGAGGCCTCGGCACTTCCTTTGTTGTTTGGAGGCCAAGACAGCGCGTTGGCCGATCTTGATGTCTTGGCATGCGACTATATTGACCCGTTGGTGATTTAATGGATATCCACATTTCTCCAGAGGACACAAAGACAGTCGAACTGGTTCGCGAGATGGGAAAGGAGTACTTGCGTCCACTGGGTATCGAAGCAGACCGGCTCCAAAGGGCAATTCCTGAGGATCATCCCTTTTACAAATTAGTTGCATCATCGGGATATATGGAACGCACTTTGGGAACGGAACAGACCGACTCGGAGAAAAAGTCTGTCTCTAAAACGAGGAGAACACACTGGGTTAGGAATATATTGGTGGCCGAGGAAGGATCTTATTGGGATAGAGGTGCAATGGTTTCTCTCCCGGGTCCGGGTCTCGGGGGACCTCCTGTGGATCGCATGGCGACGCCGTCACAGCGCGAGAGGTTGTTTTCGATATTTAGGCAACGTGAAGTGCCGAAATGGGCTGCATTTGCCATGACTGAGCCCGATGCGGGAAGTGACGTAAAACGGATCGCTACGACGGCCCGTAAAGAAGATGGCGGTTGGGTGCTAAAGGGACAAAAAATGTATTCCTCCAACTCCCCAAGAGCCGACTGGATCGTTGTGTTTGCTTCAGTTGACCTTTCAAAGGGCAGGGACGGCCACAGAGCCTTCATAGTGGAAAAAGGCACTCCGGGATTTGAAATACTTAAAATTGAACACAAGATGGGCATTAGAGCCTACGAGACAGCAACATTTGCGCTTAATGATTGCTATGTGGATTCATCGAATTTGCTAGGAGGGGAAGAGTACTACAAGAAAGATGCAAATGAGGGGTTTAAAGGCGCAATGGCAACATTTAGTGCTACTCGTCCTTTGGTTGCGGCCATGGGCGTAGGCATTGCCCGCTTCGCTCATGACATTGCGCGAGATTTTGTGAAATCGGAATATCCTCATACTCCTCTTAGGGACAAAGCAATTTCTCGACTAGCCTGGATGCAGCAAAAACTGGCCGTGGCAAGGATGTTATGTTTGCAGGCGGCTTGGCGCCTCGATCAGGGAATGCCAAATGCCACCGAAGCATCGATGGCAAAGATGTACGCTCCGATGATCTGTTTGAAAATTATCCAGCAGGCAAGAGTAATTAAAGGTGAAGACTCTTTGTTAGTTGACACTCTTTTAGAGAAACTAGAGCGTGATGTCAAGGCAATAGATATTGTTGAAGGCACACAACAGATTCAACGCCGCATAGTGGCGGGAAATGTAATAGGGCGTGATTTAAGATGAAAAAGTTCAAAATATGATTCGATTTGCCGTTGTCCACCCCAAAGTCCTCGATTAAGCCAAAATGTCGCTTTGGTGCCCAGTTTGCATTATCGATGCGACGGAAGCCACAATGGTGAAATGACATTAGTCGAGACCATTGCCAACTGGGCTAAGTCCCTGCGCTTCGAAGACATACCTGTCGATGTCGTAGAGTTGCTAAGAGTTCAAAGGCTTTCGGTAATGGCTTCTGTCGCAGGTTCGATAAACGATGATGCCGCCAAGCGCATTCTAAATGCCGTGAGAGCCTGGTCTAGACCCGGGAATGCGCCACTTTTTTGTCGCTTTCAAAGCAATGAGTCATTTCCCATGGTTTCGGTTGAAGATGCTCTGTACGCAGCTTCGGCTCAATCGATTGCATTGGACTTTGATGATTATGTCTGCTTTGGCCACACCGGACATTCTTCGGTGTTGGTTCCAATACTTTTGTCTTGTGAAACAGGGACAGACGGCCAGGAGCAAATGGTAAATCAGGCGATTGCCAACGAGATTGGTGCTCGCCTCGGCGGAGCGTGTTTGTTCGGGCCACTAAATGGTCAGCTCTGGTCATTTATCCATGCAGGCGCAACTGCTGCGATTGCGGGCCGGATGCTTGGATTGGATGAAAAGCAACTTGCAAACTCTGTCGCGATTTCTCTCACCGAAGCGCCAAGGCCAACAGCGCCCGGGTTCATGGCACCCGATACCAAGCTAATTACTGCAGCCGAACCAATACTTGCCGGTCTTCGAGCCGCCCGTCTTGGCGCCATGAACGTAACAGGTCCTTTAGATGTACTTGAGCACCCTCACGGGTTTTTTGAGGCATTCTCATATGCTCCTTTGACTTCAATGTTTGACAGTCTTGGCAAGTCGTGGGCAACCCGCACAATGTCGGTGAAGAAGTATCCGGGATGTGCATATATCGACACCACGATAGACGCGCTTTTGGAGTTAACCGAATCCGGACTACGAGCAAATTCGGTGGACTCTGTAATTGTAAGGGCCGGGATCATGACATGTGGCATGAATGCAATGTCGTCAGGATATTCCTCAAATCCGACTCCTGTGACAGTGAATTTTTCAATTCCTTTGAATGTGGCCGCTGTTTTAATTTCCGGCGAGCTTACACCCAATCAAGTTAATGCAAAGTGGCTATTAGAAAACTCCGATGAAATTGCCTCGCTTTCTAGGAAAATTACTTTGCAACATGATTTTGGGTGCACGAAAAAAACAGCTGATGCCTTTGTTCGATTACTGCCAATCGGAGGTATTTTAAATGAAGTTGAAAAAAAGGACCTTTTGGCTGCCATTAAGAAGATCAGGTCCGACCACTCCAGCTTCAAGCTTTCTTTTGGCGAGATCTCGGGACTAATCGCCACGATCCCAGAAATTTTCCAGATGTCATTGGACAGGTTGAAGAAACTTAATTTGGAAAGTGCATCGGGCGAGAATGAACTTATGGGAGATTTTGCTACGAAGGACTTCAAAATGAAATTCCCGGCAATAGTTGAGGTGAAGCTTAAAAATGGCGAAATTCTTCATGCAAAAGCTGACGTTCCAAAAGGCGGGGCGGGCAATTTCAGCGTCTCGCCAGCTGCCGTGGCCCGTGAGAAATTTGACACGTGGGCGCATGTAGCTTTTGGCAATAAGGGAGCTTCGGCAATTTCCAATGCAATAGAGAATGATTCCGATATCGTGGTCTCTCTTTTGAACTCCATGTAATTCATCTTTTGATCCAACAGTTTTAAATCAGCACTTCTTTGCTCTTTGGGCTCACTGAAATGAAGGTGGAAAGAAACACGTGGTTTTATCTTTTAGCGAGTTAGTAGACTATTTTGAGAAGGTAGCATTTGGAAGAGAAATTAGAAATTGATTCGCATTAGGTTTCGGTATTTTAGGATCTCTGGGTGGAAGTATTTTTGGAGAAATAGTGAATTGGACGCTTGAGACAAGAGACAATTCCAACTCAGTATTACCCGAAGCCGGGAAAAACACGCTTTTTCAAGTCAGGGCATCCGGACCCCTTATTGTTTTTGGAAAAAATCAAAAAGTAGAAGACATAGACATTTTAAAGGCGAGGAAGCTAGGATTTAGGCTTGCCAGAAGGGATGGGGGCGGCTCAGCGGTAATCGTAGAACCGGGGAAGTTTTTGTGGTTTGAGCTCACTTATTGGAAAGAGAACAAAATCCTGGAGAATCCGGCAACGGAACTAAATGAAATGGGCGGTATTTTCCTTGAGGCAATGGAGATGGCCCTGCCTTTGGCAAAGGGAAGGATGAAGGTAAACGAGAAGCGGAATGATGCGCCCAATTCTTGGCCCCAATGGTGTTTTTCGTCTATAGGTCCCGGTGAGATTGCACTAGATAAAAAAAAGGTGCTTGGAATGGCGCTTTTTCGAAACCGTGCCGGAAGCACTTATTTTGTGGGAATTCCTCTGTTTTGGGACCAAAATATCCATTTTGAACTCTCAATCCCGAGAAATAATACAAAAAGTGAATTAAACGAAGAGTCATGGGTTAATCCATACCTCCTCCCAAATGCGCAGGACCTAACCCAGGCATTACTGGAGGTTCTAAATAGGCCCGGAAGGCAGAAATAAATGTTACTATGTAGATAGTGGAAATTAATCACGCCTTATTGTTCAACCTGGATAAAAGTGCGGCTTTTAGACAAAGCCTGCGCTTTGAAGATCATTTTGAATTTCAGGGTAAAATCAATGTCCTTGTGAGGAGTGGTAACGAAAATGACTAGTACCCCCATCGGTGTCGGGCCGTATCAACTGGGTTGGAGTGACAAAGAAGACTATGTGTTTAAACCCAAAAAGGGATTAAGCGAAGAGATAGTCAATGAGATGTCATGGATGAAAGAAGAACCCGACTGGATGAAGGAGTTTCGCCTAAAGTCGCTAAAGCGCTTTGGTGAAAAACCTATGGTCGATTGGTTTGCAAGAAACATGCCTGACCTGGATTTCCAAGATATTTTTTACTATATCAAGCCAACTGAGAAGCAAGTAAATTCTTGGGATCAGCTTCCTGATTCCGTTAAAGATACCTATGAAAAGCTGGGAATTCCAGAAGCAGAGAGAAAATACTTGGCAGGAGTAACCGCTCAGTATGAGTCCGAAGTTGTCTATCATCGGAACAGAGACGACTTAGCCGCCCAAGGAGTTATCTTTACCGACATGGATAGCGCTGTTAGAGACTACCCGGATATTGTCAGGAAGTGGTTTGGCAAGGTGATTCCGCCAAGTGACAACAAGTTTGCAGCTCTAAATTCTGCGGTTTGGTCCGGTGGATCTTTTATTTATGTGCCGCCGGGAGTCAATGTGGAGTTGCCGCTTCAAGCATATTTTCGAATTAATGCCGAAAACATGGGCCAATTTGAAAGAACTCTTATTATTGCCGATCAAGGTTCGCAAATTCACTACGTTGAAGGATGCTCCGCGCCTGTTTATTCAACAGACTCGCTGCACTCGGCCGTGGTTGAACTAGTTGCACTTGAAGGTGCCCGTATCACCTATACCACCATCCAAAACTGGTCAAATAATGTCTACAACCTAGTGACCAAAAGGGCCCGAGCAGAAGCCGAAGCAAGAGTTGAGTGGATCGACGGAAATATTGGTTCGAGGCTCACGATGAAGTACCCTTCAGTTTTCTTGATGGGACCTAAGGCATCTGGTGAAGTACTTTCGGTTGCTTATGCCGGAGCCGGGCAGCACCAAGACGCCGGAGCAAAAATGTATCATTATGCCCCTGAGACTTCTTCCACAATTATTTCTAAGTCAATTTCAAAAGACGGCGGGAAAACAACGTATCGCGGCCTCGTACACGTAGATGAAGGTGCGACAAATGCTAAAAGCTTTGTCAGGTGTGACGCTCTGATATTGGATGATTTTTCAACTTCTGAAACCAAACCGTCTATGGAAGTGGCCGAGAGAGATGCATCAATTGGTCACGAAGCAACAGTTTCAAGAATTGGAGAAGACCAGCTTTTCTATCTCATGAGTCGTGGACTTTCTGAGTCCCAGGCTATGGGGATGATTGTAAATGGATTTATTGAACCTATTACAAAAACACTGCCTATGGAATATGCTGTGGAATGGTCGCGTCTGATCGAACTTCAAATGGAAGGTTCCATAGGGTAGTTTCCATTAGTTGGCAAGCCGGTTTTAATCAGGTCAAGACAGGTTTAGCCCAAAAGATCAACTGATGAAAACGGGATCTTTATTTTGAAAATTGATCGAATTGATATCCAATATGAAAGTTAATCGCTTATCTGTCGCGCTTTTTTTGCGGCAATGGTGTTTTGAAACGGTTCTTTGCTTTGACCAAAGAGTTCGAAGCTTTTCGCAGCAGGCATTACTTTAGACTCAAGCTGGTTGACAGAGATGTTAAATGTCTCTACGGCTAAGTCTAAAGTTCTCCCCAGTTTGTTGAAGTAATTGCTCATTTGCCCAAGTTGTTTGTAAAGTTCATTTCCGGCATCTATTATCCGTTGAGCATTTTCACTTAAACTTTGTTGTTGCCAACCGTAGCTGATAGTTTTTAGAAGCGCAATGAGCGTGGTTGGCGTAGCTATCAGCACCTTTAAGGAGTTGCTTCTTTCAATCAGATCCGGCATCTTGGACAAGGCCGAAGAAAATACTGACTCATTGGGGAGAAAAAGAACAACAAATTCCGGAGAATCTTTAAATAGCTCCCAATACTTTTTGCCTGATAGGCGCTTGACGTGGTCGAGGAGCTGCTTGGAATGCGCCACCAGAAGTTCCTCACCAAGTTTGTCGTCGCTTTCTTCAACTGCATCCAAATAGGCCTTCATTGGGCATTTTGCATCTACAACCACTTGACCACCTCCGGGCAAATGCACCACCATGTCTGGCCGCATCTGATTTCCCGCTTGATCTGTTCCGACTTGAACGTCAAAGTCGCATCGTTCCAACAAACCCGCGAATTCGACAGCTCTGCGAAGCTGCATCTCACCCCAGGAACCTCTGGTGTTCGGGGAAGTTAATGCTCTTTTTAACTGATTGGTCTCAGTTTTTAGCTGGGACTCGGTAGCTTTAAGGTCTTTTACAAGTGCGAGTAGTTCTCCATGGGCAAAATTCCTCGACTTTTCAATTTCATTCACTGAAGAACTGAGTTTTTCCAAAGCATCCTTTAGGGGACTAAAACCCCGCTCTGAAAGCTGACTTGACGTTTGGCTCCTATATTTGCTGAGGGCATAACTAGCAGCTACTACAAGTCCTCCCATAAAAAGACCCGAGATCAATCCGATTAATATTGCTGTTTCAGACACCAAAACCTCACTTCCGGCCATTTTAATGGCACACATTGGACCACGAATATGACTAAAGTCATGGTATGCCAATGCGAGAGGAGTGTCGTCACTTCCAGAGCAGAACTTATGCCTCGGGAGAAGTTGCACGTTTCTGCGTTTTAGATCTAGCTCCCGAAGCTCCTTGGAAATGCCCCGAGAACTGTCCTTCTTATACCAGGAGATTTGCAGACGTTGGTTGGCAGCACGGCACTTTGATAGAACCAGCCCTTGAAAATCCTCCCGAAGAAATCTCTTCGCCTGAAGCGGCAAGGTTGCTCGACGAGGCTGAAGACGTGATCAATCGAATTGGCAAAGAAGTAGCCATAGAAGTAAAAAAAGAAAAAGAAAAAGAACAGAGTCCCTGGTGGAAGAGAATCTGGTCAAGGTAGTTTAGAGCCTAAAAGCTGCAGGCATCTTGCATCCCAAAATTGTAAAATCTAGCCAAAACTTCTTCTTATGAGATGATTATAAAAATCTAATTTCCTTTGAATTCCGGCGGACGCTTTTGAAAGAAGGCAGTTACAGCTTCAACAAGGTCATTTGATCGAAGGAAGGCAGCATTCCAGCTAGCCACATAGTCAAGTCCACTTTGTATTTGGTCCTTTCTTGCTGCCCTTAAAACATTTTTAGTCCCAACTACCGCCATAGGCGAGTTGGATGCTATCTCGTTAGCCAAAGATTGGGCGGCTTGATATAAATTATCTCTGCCCTCATGTACCGAGTTAACTAATCCGATCTCTTGAGCCCTTTTGGCGTCAATATCTTTGCCGGTGAATGCGAGCTCGGCTAGATTCCCTGCAGAGATAATGAAGGGCAGCCGCTGAAGCGAACCAATGTCGGCCACCATTGCCATCTTGGTTTCTCGGACCGAGAATATTGCATCATCTGCGCATAGGCGAATATCGCATGCAGATATAAGGTCAACGCCTCCGCCGATACAGTAACCGTGGATGGCGGCAATAACGGGTTTGGAGCACTGTTCCACCGAAGAAATTGAATTTTGCAAGAGGACTATCTGTTTATGAGTGTTAGCTGCTATCTGGGCTTGGGATGGAGTATCTGCCATATTGCTTTGAGACGATCCATCTAGCGATGCTAATGATGTCAAGTCCAGCCCAACGGAAAAGTGAGGTCCTCTGGCGGAGAGAATAACCACTCTGACCTCCTTATCTTGGCCAAGTACCTCCATGGCTATTGGCAATCCTGCAAAGAACTGCGGTCCCATGGCGTTTCTTTTTTCCGGGCGATTCAGCCAAAGGGTGGCAATACCATTTTCAAATTCAACTTCAAAGGTTTCTGGAACTTCAATCACCTGACAATTCTATTTCAAGAGCGTCGATTTTTGCGAGTTCAAATCCAAAAGACCGCTAAAGTAGGTAGTGGGTCACTTTGAACCCATTACAAGACACCAGAAATTCCGGTCTAGGCATTAGGCCAATTCCGACATATCCAATTGGAATAATGAGCAAATGAGTAATGGGTTAGATTTAACTGCCCACGACTTGGAAGTTGAAACGTGATACGAACTTAAACATGATACGAACTTTTAAATACCCGCTATATCCAATGAAAAAACAAGCTCTTGCACTGATTCTTGCATTGTCATCTGATTATCCTAACTCGCCCTGTGGTCTTATTCTAAAAGTCCATGTCCCACGTTTCCCTTGCAAAGAGGGATATCAAGAATATGACTAGATCAGCTAAAGGAACTATAGAAAGTCCAGGAAAACAAGTAAAAC